>NZ_JBVVQF010000004.1:0-352758 GCF_055811815.1 Mesorhizobium sp. WSM4836 | reverse complement strand
TTGATCTCGACCAGCACCTCGCCATCGCGGGGACCTTCGAGGTCGACCTCCATGATCTCCAGCGGCTTTCCGGCGGCGACGGCGACAGCGGCGAGCGTTTTCATCAGGCAATCCTCCCAAGACAGTCTGCAGTCCAGGTTAGATTTAACTTACCTCTCAGCTCTGCGCTATGCACGAAGCGACGTTCCGACCCCGGATTTTCGTCAGCGCTCGCCGATTTGCATCCGGGATAGGCTCCGACTTGCCTTGACCGGCCCCCTGAAGCCCATAAAACGGGAAGCCCGTAAAAAAGGGCAGCCGAGGGACGAGGCCTGCATGTTCACAAAGATCCTGGTCGCCAACCGTGGCGAGATCGCCTGCCGCGTGATCAAGACGGCGCGCAAGATGGGCATCGCCACCGTCGCGGTCTATTCCGACGCCGACCGCGACGCCGTGCATGTCGAAATGGCCGACGAGGCGGTGCATATCGGGCCTTCCCCTGCCGTGCAAAGTTATCTGGTCGCGGAAAAGATCATCGCCGCCTGCAAGGCGGCAGGGGCTGAGGCCGTGCATCCCGGCTACGGTTTCCTGTCCGAGCGGGCATCCTTCTGCGAAGCGCTGGAGCAGGAAGGCATCGTCTTCATCGGTCCGAAGCCCAAAGCCATCAAGGCGATGGGCGACAAGATCGAATCGAAGAAGTTCGCCAATGCGGCCAAGGTTTCGACGGTGCCCGGCTGGCTCGGTGTCGTCGACAACGCCGAGCATGCCGAAAGGATAGCCGGCGAAATCGGCTACCCCGTGATGATCAAGGCCTCGGCCGGCGGCGGCGGCAAGGGCATGCGCATCGCCTGGAGCAAGGCAGAGGTGCGCGATGGCTTCGACCGGGCGCGCTCGGAGGCCAAAAGCTCGTTCGGCGATGACCGCGTCTTCATCGAAAAGTTTATCGTCGATCCGCGCCATATCGAAATCCAGGTGCTCGCCGACGCACATGGCAACACGCTCTACCTCGGCGAGCGCGAATGCTCGATCCAGCGCCGAAACCAGAAGGTCGTGGAGGAGGCGCCGTCGCCGTTCCTCGATGCCAAGACCCGCAAAGCCATGGGCGAGCAGTCCGTGGCGCTGGCCAAGGCGGTCGATTACCAGAGCGCGGGCACGGTCGAATTCATCGTCGACAGCGACAAGAACTTCTATTTCCTGGAAATGAACACGCGCTTGCAGGTCGAGCATCCGGTAACGGAGCTCATCACCGGCATCGACCTGGTCGAGCAGATGATCCGCGTGGCAGCCGGCGAAAAGCTCGCCATCAAGCAGAGCGACGTCAAGCTGAACGGCTGGGCGGTGGAAAGCCGCCTCTATGCCGAAGATCCGTATCGCAACTTTCTGCCGTCGATTGGCCGGCTGACGAAATACCGGCCGCCGGAAGAAGGAAAATTCGGCGACATCGTCATCCGCAACGACACCGGCGTCACCGAAGGCTCGGAAATCTCGATGTACTATGACCCGATGATCGCCAAGCTGTGCACCTGGGCGCCGACGCGGCTGGCGGCGATCGATGCGATGTCGGAAGCGCTGGACAGTTTCGTCGTCGACGGCATCGAGCATAACATACCGTTCCTGGCGGCGCTGATGCAGCATCCGCGCTGGCGCGAAGGGCGGCTGTCCACCGCTTTCATCGCCGAGGAATATCCCGACGGCTTTGCGCCGATCGTGCCAGACCCCGAGGAGAAAGCGGTGCTGGCTGCGATCGCTACCGCGGTCGAACTTCTGCGCCGCGACCGGCTCGACCGCCTGGGCGGGCGGCTGACACCGCATTCGGGCGCCTTGAAACGCGATTGGGTGGTGAAGATCGGACGGGATTATCTTTCGCTCGCCATCGTCGAAGGCATGATCTCCATTCCGGTGGAGCTCGATCTCACAATCGACGGCGGCAAGCCGCTGGCCGTGACATCCGACTGGCGGCCGGGCGATCTCATCTGGCGCGGCACGGTCGGCGGCCGCAAGGTCGCGGCGCAGGTCAGGCCGGTGCTGAACGGGTTCCGCATCGCCTGGAAGGGCATATCCGTAACGGCGCGCGCCATGCTGCCGCGCATCGCCGAGCTCGAACGGCTGATGCCTGAAAAAATCGCGCCGGATACTTCGAAGATGCTGCTTTGCCCGATGCCCGGCCTCGTCGTGTCGATCGCCGTTGCCGAAGGGCAGGAGGTCAAGGCCGGCGAGACGCTTGCCGTGGTCGAGGCGATGAAGATGGAAAACGTGCTGCGCGCCGAGCGCGACCTCATAGTGTCGAAGCTCAACGCCAAGCCCGGCGACAGCCTTGCCGTCGATGCGGTGATCATGGAATTCGCGTGAGGCTGGAACCCGCCTGAGGTCGCGCTCCTTCGCGCCCCCTCTGTCCTGCCGGACATCTCCCCCCAAGTGGGGGGAGATCGGCCGTCATCTCCGCTTTCGCCAATTTCCCAACGTTGCAGGACCGAGGGAGGCGCCGAAACTGCCAATCTCCCCCCTCGTGGGGGAGATGTCCGGCAGGACAGAGGGGGGCGCGAAGGAACGCGACCGAAAACTGGTTGAGCAACGACCTCCGGACAAGAATTCACATTTTTCGTCGTCGCAACGTATTTTGTTCTTGCTTTGTGCCGGCAGCTATGCTACTAATTTGGGTATGGTGCTAATTGGCTCCAACGACCCGCCGCTGTGGCGGGTTTTGTGTTTTTCAGGGCCTGAGGTTGGCGGGACAGCGCCCGCCTCTGTCCTGCCGGACATCTCCCCCTCTAACGGCGAGATTGGCAGCTTTGGGGGCGGCGCCTTTTCTGCCGACGGGAGCGATTGCTAGGCTCGCAAGGCTCCGATCCGCTGGACTAGTGCTACCTGCTGCCGGACTATACATCTTCGTCGACTGAGTCCTTGTGAGGCACGAAAAAACCATGGCGGATGAGAGACTTCCACGCGATCCCTTGCTGCGCGAGGCCTATGCGAAGGCGTCGCGGGCGGAGCAGGCGGCGCGTCGGTTCATTCATCTGCGCGTGCATTCGGCCTATTCGCTGCTCGAAGGTGCCCTGCAGCTCGGCAAGATCGTCGGCTATGCGGTGCAGGACGAGTGCCCGGCAATTGCCGTCACCGATACCAACAATCTGTTCGGCGCACTGGAATTCGCCCAGAAGGCGGTAAAGGACGGCATCCAGCCGATCATCGGCTGCCAGATCGACCTCGCCTTTTCCGGTGAGGCGAGCGACAGCCAGCGCGACCGCAGGCGGCAAGGGCCGGAGATGCGGCCGGTTGTCCTGATCGCCGCAACCGAGGCCGGCTACGGCAATCTGGTCAGGCTGGTCAGCCGCGTCTACCTCGAGACACCGCCCGGCGAAGCGGTGCATCTGACGACCGAGATGCTGCAGGGCCATTCAGACGGTCTGATCTGCCTTACGGGCGGGCCGCGCGGTCCGATCGGCAATGCCTTGAAGGAGGACCGCCGCGAACTCGCCGAGACCCGGCTCTTAGGGCTCAAGAGCCTGTTCGGCGACCGTCTCTATGTCGAACTGGAGCGCGTCTCCGGCTATGACCGCGCGATCGAGCAGTCGTCGCTCGACCTCGCCTACCGCCACGATCTGCCGCTGGTTGCCACCAACGAGGCGTTTTTCTTTTCTCGTGAAGACTATGAGGCGCATGACGCGCTAATCGCCATCGCCGAAGGCTCCGTAGTTGCGGCCGACAATCGGCGGCGGCTGTCGGCCGACAATTTCCTGAGAAGCCAGGCCGATATGGCGAGGCTGTTCGCCGATCTGCCAGAAGCAATCGACAACACCGTCGAGATCGCGCTGCGCTGCTCGTATTACCCGAAGACGCGCAATCCGATCCTGCCGCGCTTTGCCGGCCGCGATGTCGCCGACGCCGATGCGGCGGTCAAAGCGGAGGCGCAGGAGCTTGCCAAGCAGGCGCATGAAGGGCTGGAGGCACGGCTTGCGGCGCACGGGCCGACGCCCGGCTATACAGTCGAGCAATATCGCAAGAGGCTGGATTTCGAGCTCGGCGTCATCGAGAAGATGAAATATCCCGGCTATTTCCTGATCGTCGCCGACTTCATCAAATGGGCGAAGGCGCAAGGCATTCCGGTCGGGCCGGGCCGCGGTTCGGGCGCCGGCTCGCTGGTCGCCTATGCCACGACCATCACCGACATCGATCCGCTGCGCTTTTCGCTGCTGTTCGAGCGCTTCCTCAATCCCGACCGCGTGTCGATGCCCGACTTCGACATCGACTTCTGCCAGGACCGGCGCGAGGAGGTCATCCGCTACGTCCAGCAGAAATACGGCCGCGACCAGGTCGGCCAGATCATCACTTTCGGCACGCTGCAGGCGCGCGCGGTGCTGCGCGATGTCGGCCGTGTGCTGCAGATGCCTTACGGCCAGGTCGACAAGCTGAGCAAGATGGTGCCGTCGAACCCGGCCAATCCGGTCAAGCTCGCCGACGCCATCGCCAACGAGCCGCGCTTTGCCGAAGAGGCGGAGCGTGAGCCGGTCGTGCAGACGCTGCTCGACACGGCGCAGAAGCTGGAAGGTCTTTATCGGCACGCCTCGACGCACGCCGCCGGCATCGTCATCGGCGACCGGCCGCTGTCGGAACTGGTGCCGATGTACCGCGATCCGCGCTCGGACATGCCGGTCACCCAGTTCAATATGAAGTATGTCGAGCAGGCCGGGCTGGTGAAATTCGACTTCCTTGGCCTGAAGACGCTGACGGTGCTGGACAGGGCGGTCAAGCTGATCCGCCGCCGCGGCATCGAAATAGATCTCGCCCATATTCCGCTCGACGACCCGGAAACCTACGCCATGCTGTCGCGCGGCGAGGTCGTCGGCGTGTTCCAGGTGGAAAGCGCCGGCATGCGCAAGGCGCTGATCGGCATGCGGCCCGACTGCATCGAGGACATCATTGCGCTGGTCGCGCTCTACCGGCCGGGGCCGATGGAGAACATCCCGACCTACAACGCCAGAAAGCACGGCGAGGAGGAGATGGCGTCGATCCACCCGAAGATCGACCATCTCGTCAAGGAGACGCAAGGCGTCATCGTCTACCAGGAACAGGTGATGCAGATCGCGCAGGAGCTCTCCGGCTATTCGCTGGGCGAAGCCGATCTGCTGCGCCGCGCCATGGGCAAGAAGATCCGCGCCGAGATGGACAAGCAGCGCGAGCGCTTTGTTTCGGGTGCGGTGGAGCGCGGCGTCGGCAAGCCGCAAGCCGACTTCATCTTCGACCTGCTGGCAAAGTTCGCCGACTACGGTTTCAACAAATCGCATGCCGCCGCCTATGCCGTCGTCTCCTACCAGACGGCCTATCTGAAGGCGCATTACCCCGTCGAATTCCTGGCCGCATCGATGACGCTCGACATGGGCAATACCGACAAGCTCGCCGATTTCCGCCAGGATGCGCTGCGCCTCGGCATCGAGGTGGTGGCGCCGTCGGTGATGACGTCGTTCCGGGATTTCGAGGTCGGCGAGAACCGCATCTTCTATTCGCTGGCCGCGCTCAAGGGCGTCGGCGACGCGGCGGTCGAGCACATTGTCGCCACGCGCGGCGAAAAACCGTTCAAGAGCCTCGCCGATTTTTGCGAAAGGGTCGATCCGAAGATCGTCGGCAAACGCGTCTTCGAAAGCCTGATCATGGCCGGCGCGCTCGACTGGTTCGGTCATGACCGCGCGGCGATGATGGCCGGGGTCGAGCGGATGATGGGGCTGGCGTCGCTGGCGCAGCAGAACGCCGTTACCGGCCAGCACGACATCTTTGGCGCCTCGCTCGGCGCACAGTCGCAGGCGCTCAACCTGCCGGCGACCGAGCCCTGGCTCGCCGCCGACCGCCTGCACCGTGAATTCCAGGTGGTGGGGTTCTATCTCTCCGCCCATCCGCTCGACGAATACAAGGCGGCGCTGCAGAAAATGCGGGTGCAGACCTGGGGCGAGTTTTCGGCCGCCGTCAAACGCGGTGCTGCCGCCGGCCGGCTCGCCGGTACGGTCACGACCAAGCAGGAACGCAAGACGCGCACCGGCAACAAGATGGGCGTCGTGCAGTTTTCCGACACGTCAGGCCAGTATGAAGCGGTGCTGTTTTCCGAGGGGCTGGCGCAATACCGCGACCTGCTCGAACCCGGCCGCTCGGTGGTCATCACCGTTTCGGCCGAGGACAGGCCGGAAGGCGTCAATCTGCGCATCCAAACCGTGCAGTCGCTGGAGGACGAGGCAAGCCGTATCCAGAAAGCGTTGCGTATCTTCGTCAGGAATGACGCACCGGCATCGACAATCCAATCGCAGCTTGGCCAGCGTGGCGACAGTCAGGTGAGCATCATCGTCGTCAAGGAAGGCGGCGAGGGCGAGGTCGAGATCGAACTGCCCAACCGTTATCGCGTTTCGCCGCAGATCGCGTCGGCCATGCGTGCTGTGCCGGGCGTGGTCGAGGTGGAACTGGTCTAAGAGTATCGCACGCTTATGACGCGGCGATCTCCGCCGGTTGCTGTGCTCTGCGCTGCAGATTGAGCAGATTGCCGAGCAGGATCAGCGCACCGCCGCAGGCGGTGAAGGCGTCGATCTGCTCGTGATAGAGCAACCACCCGATCACCGCCGACAGCGGCACGCGCAAAAAGTCCATTGGCGAGATGACGGTTGCATCGGCATGGACAAGTGCGCGGGCCATGCAGAAATGCGAGGACATGCCGGTGAAGGCGATCAGCAGGATCCACGGCCAGAGCTCGAGCGGCGGGTTGCGCCATTCGTAAAGCGCCGGGACGAGGCCAAGCACCGACTGGATGATCAGCATCCAGAAGATGATGCGCACGACGCTGTCCGTCCGCGTCAGCGACTTGACGAGGACCACCGAGACGCCGAAGCAGACCGCGGCTCCCAGCACGATGACATGTCCCGGATTGACCGCGCCGACGCCCGGACGCACGATGATTACAACGCCGATCAGCCCGAGCACGATCGCCGCGAGCCGTGGCCGGGAGAGCCTTTCGCCGAGGAAAGCGACGGCCAGCAAAGCGGTCCAGATCGGCGTGGTGAATTCGATCGAGATCAGCACGGCAAGCGGGATGAGCGTCAGGGCGTAGAGCCAGGCAGCCTGGCCGGTATAGTGGACGACGTTGCGGGCGATATGGGCCAGCGGACGCCTGGTGCGCATCGCGTCAAAGCCGCCTGATATCATGACCAGCGGCAACAGTATGAAAAAGCCGATCACCGAGCGCAGCTCGAGCACCTGGAAGACGTTGAGTTCGGCCGTCGTGGCCCGGCCAGCCACCGACATCGCCAGGAACGAGGCGATCGACAGCGCCATCCAGAACGCGGCCTTGGGGATCGAAGGTGCAGGTGCCATGCGCGCTATGTCGCAAGCCGGGGCTCTCATCGCAACCGCTAGCCGACGCATTCGACTGGGCCAGCGTGAAGCGTTGCAAACAGTGATGTTGAAGCCGGAACTCGCGGCTGAGGGAAGCGTTGGTCCCTCAGTGTTTGCGTGCTGGTTTGGATACCAACGAGGAGCGGTCCGATGAAATCACTCGCACGATTTGTACTTGCCGGCTGCCTGACGGCCGGGGCTGGCGCAGCGCATGCCGACGATCCGGATTTTCTTCGCTCATTCCAGGGGAATTTCGCGGGTAAAGGCATCGTCAAGGTCACCACCGATGCGCCGACGGTGAATGTCTCGTGTCATTTCAATTCCGACGCGACGTCGAGCTCGTTGTCGCTCGACGGCAGCTGCCGTGGTCTTGTCGTCGTGACGCGCGCCATCAGCGCGGATCTCAGATCCAGCGGGGCGAAATACAGCGGCACCTATGTCGGATCGCGCACCGGGCCGGCGCAACTGAGCGGCAGCCGCTCCGGCAACGCAATCAATCTCGGCATCCATTGGGCCAAGGAGGTCAATGGCGATCGCACGGCGCAAATGAGGGTCGAGAAGAACGGTGAGGACGGCATGCGGCTGATCGTCGTCGATACCGATCCGAAAACCGGCAAGAGCGTGGTGACCACCCGGATCGATCTGCGGCGCACCTGACGATCATTCATTCCTCGACCGGTTCGGGCGGATGGGCATCGCGGCCCTTGCCGAAGGTATAGCCGGTTTCCACCGCCCTGCGGCCGAACTTGTCGCGCAGCGTGTCGATGGCGCCTTCGGCCATGGCGCGCTTGCGTGACTGGACGTCGACCAGATCGGGCGGGTCCGCGCTGTCATCGTCGGAGAGATCGCTGACGCCAATGCCGAGCAGCCGGTATTTCGTGCCATCCGCTTCCTTGCGCAACAGCTCGAGCCCGGTCGAGAAAATGCGGTCGGCCAGCCGGGTCGGATCGCCGAGCTGGCGATTGCGCGTGCGGATCTTGAAATCCTGGGTCTTCAGCTTGAGGACGACGGTGCGTCCGGCAATGCCGGATTTTTTCAGCCGGGCCGAGACTTTTTCCGACAGCGCCCTCAGCACCGAAACCAGTTCTTCGACGGAGGCAATGTCGGTGTCGAAAGTGGTTTCCGCCGAGACGCTTTTCGCGTCCTGGTCGGGAACGACGCGACGGTCGTCCTCGCCGCGCGAAAGCCGGTAGAGGCGGTCGCCCATGACGCCGTAGCGGCGCATCAGGTCGCCGCGTTCCATGCGCTGCAGCTGGCCGATGGTGCGGATGCCGTCGCGCTCGAGGGTGACGGCAAAGGCCTTGCCGACGCCCCAGATCAGCGTCACCGGCTGCTCGGCCAGGAAGCCGATAGCCTCGGCCTCGCCGATCACCGAAAAGCCGCGCGGCTTGCGGAAGTCCGACGCCACTTTGGCCAGGAACTTGCAGTAGGAAAGGCCGGCCGAAACGGTGATGCCGATCTGTTTTTCGACGCTGAGCGCGAAGCGCGCCAGCACCACCGCGGGCGGCAGGCCGTGCAGGCGCTCGGTACCGGCGAGGTCGAGAAAGGCCTCGTCGATCGAGAGCGGCTCGACCAGCGGCGTCAGCGCCTGCATCATGGCGCGAACCTCGCGGCCGACGCGGACGTATTTTTCCATGTCTGGCGGGAGGACCACCGCTTCCGGGCAGGCTTCGAGCGCCTTGAACATCGGCATTGCCGAGCGCACGCCATGGATGCGGGCGATATAGCATGCGGTGGAGACGACGCCGCGCTTGCCGCCGCCGATGATCAATGGCCGGTCCTTCAGCGCCGGGTTGTCGCGCTTTTCGACCGCCGCGTAGAACGCGTCGCAATCGATATGGGCAAGATGCAGCCGGTAGAGCTCCGGATGGCGGGCAAGCCGTGGACTGCCGCAGCGCTCGCAACGGCGTGCCTCGCTGCGCTGAAAACTCAGGCAGTCGCGGCAAAAACCGTGTTCGGGATTGTTGACAGGGGCCGCCATCGCTGCGAACATAAAGAGAACAAATGCAATGGTACGTCAGGACGGACGCCACGACAAGGCGGTGGGCCGGGAGAGAGCTCATGAATACGACCATAGCGCCGCTAGTGCCCGAGCTTTGGGCGGATTTCGAAGACCTTTTCGGCAAGCAAGGCGCCTGCTACGGCTGCTGGTGCACACATTTCCGGCTGTCGCCGGCAGTGCGCCGCGCGAGCAACCGGGAGCGCAACAAGGATCATATCAAGGCGCGGGTCGAGACCGGGCCGCCGCCCGGTCTGCTAGCATTCGAGGACGGCAAGGCAGTCGGCTGGATGCAGATCGGTCCGCGCGCCGACGTGCCGGAGTGGAACAACCATGGCAGGGGGTCGGCGCCGCTCGACCCCGCCGATGCCACCGATCCAGGCGTCTGGGCGATCTCCTGCTTTTTCATCCGCGCCAAGGCACGCGGCAGGGGCCTGTCGCACCGTCTGGTCGCGGGCGGCATCGAGTTCGCCCGCCGGAACGGCGCGCGCCTGATCGAGGCCTGCCCGATCGACCTGTCGAAGGATTCGCGCTCGATCGGGCTGTTCGTCGGCTCATCGCGGGTCTTCGAAAAGGCCGGCTTCCAGCGGCTGGTCGAACGCAAGCCGGGCCGGCCGCTGGTGCGGCTGGCGCTTTAGCTGGTTGTGTTGTGGCTGTGACGGTATCGTCCTATCAATGCTCGAAGCGGCTTTGAGTTCAGTGATCGAAAATGGGGGTTAACATGAAGCGTGTTTTGCCATTTGTTTTACTTCTTGCCTGCAGCGCACCGGCCTTGGGCCAAGCGGTCGACAGGCAAGGCGCGAAGCAGCTTTCCGACGATCTGGCGCACTACATCGGCAAGAAGCCGTTCGATACCGGGTTCGTGAAAATTTCAGTCGACGGCGATGCCTACAAGCTCGCATTCGACTTCAAGCCGGTCACGGATTTGATGGCAAAGCAGCAAGCCTTCAAGTTCGACTTCACGCCTTACTTCATCTTGGTCAAGCCACGCAAAGATGGACAGTGGGACGTTTCGGCGGACGTGTCCCCGAAGGGGTCTGTCGATTTCGTTGGCCCTGAGGGGGCGCAGCACATCGACTTCTCCGTGTCGGACAACAAGTTCACCGGAGTTTATGACCCCGACCTGGCCGCTTTCGCGAGCGCAACCGGTTCGATGGCTGGCATGACGATGACCACCCGAGAGCCCAAGCAGCAGGCGGATGTCACGGTCGGTCCTGGCACTGCCGTAATAGTTTCGACCAAATCCGCAAATGGCGGCATTGATTTCACGGTGACGGAAAAAATAAGGAACTTCGCCGAAACGATCAAAGTCAACGATCCGAAAAGTGGGTTGAGTTTTCCGGCTGCTGTAAAAGCGCCTGAACTTTCCGTGGATGCGACCGGCAAGGGTTTGCGGACAAGGCCGCTGCTCGACCTGCTTGCTTTCATCTTGGCGACTGATGATGCAGCCAAATTCAAGGCGGATGAGGCGGAGTTCAAATCGCTTCTGACGGCAGCACTGCCATTGTGGGAGCGGATCGACGGCACCTACGGCTTCAAGGACTTTGTGGTGGAGAGCCCGGTAGGCAAGTTCGGTGCGACCCAACTGAATACCGCCGTCGGCATGGACGGCATCGCCAAGGACGGCAAGATCAACTACGCGTTCAAGGTTTCCGGTCTGACAATACCACAGCAGGTGCTGCCCAGCTGGAGCGTTGCGTTGCTGCCGACGGATATCGACCTCAACTTCGGCGGCACCAATATCGATCTCGACAGCATGGCGAAAAAGGCCATCGAAACCCTTGATCTTAATAAAAATCCACCGCTGCCGAGCGATTTCGGCGACCAGATTTCCGCTGATTTCCTGGCCAAGACCCCCAAGCTGGTCCTAGGGCACAGCACCGTGAAGAACGGCAATGTCGAAGTCGCGATGGAAGGTGAAATGACGTTCCCCGGCAAGAAGCCCGAGGCGAGCATGACCATCGATGTCGCGGGCTATAACAAGATTGTGGAGGCTCTGCAAACGGCGGCCAAGACCGAACCGGAAGCGGCACAGTATTTTCCGTTCGCACTCGCCGTCAAAGGGTTCGGCAAGGCACTGCCGGATGGTCGACTGGAATGGGTCGTCAACGCCAAGGCAGACGGTTCGGTCACGGTCAACGGCGCCATGCTGAAGCCGGCCGATCCTGCTGGGACGGACAACAGTGGGGAAGAGGCAACACCATAAAACACCAGCAGTGGCCCATCGTCTGCGGCAGGTTCTTCGATTTGCCCGCAGCCTCGGGATCGTCGCCTAAATCGAATGCTCATGATTGTCGTCGCCGAGCGGCAGCGCCCGCAAGGCCTTGCCGACTGCGGCGGGTGGCGTTCCGGTCTCCTCGGAAAAACGCATCAGCGTCGGCTCGTGGGCGAGGATGAACTGCAGCACGCCGGCCAGGAATCCCGGCTCGCCGGCTGCCCGGCGGATGGAATGGGCTTCGATGCCGGTGATCGCCAGGAAGCGGGGCAGAAGTTCCGGATCGGCGGCGACGAAGCCCAACGCCTTTACGGCAATGGTTTCCGCTTCCTCGCGCATTGACGCTGCGTTTGCCATCGCTACCTTCCTTCGTCGGCGGAATAGTTTTGTTTTCGCAGTAGTGGCAAGTGTTGCCGGCAGCAAGCTCGCCGACCTGGAATCCGAACGCTTTTTCGGGCGGCCGGTTTCCGTTTCGTCAATCATATTGCCGTATAGTGGGAACAGGTTTGGTGCGTGCCGGCAAGGGGCGCATGACGGCACCCCTTCGAGTGGAAGGTCAGCCGGGACGGGAAATCGATGCCTAAAAAGGTTATGATCGTCGAAGACAACGAGCTCAACATGAAGCTCTTTCGCGACCTCATCGAAGCGAGCGGCTACGAGACGGTGCGCACACGCAACGGCCTGGAAGCGCTGGATCTGGCGCGGCAGCACAGGCCGGACCTCATTCTGATGGACATCCAACTGCCCGAAGTGTCGGGCCTCGAGGTCACCAAATGGCTGAAGGAGGACGATGATTTGCACGTCATCCCAGTCATCGCCGTCACCGCCTTCGCGATGAAGGGCGACGAGGAGCGCATCCGCCAGGGCGGCTGCGAGGCATATATCTCCAAGCCGATCTCGGTGCCGCGCTTCATCGAGACCATCAAATCCTACCTGGGCGATGCCTGATGTATCTTTCCAGCCGAGCCGGAGCTTTGTGAAATGACCGCGCGGATACTCGTCGTGGACGACATCTCAGCCAATGTCAGGCTGCTGGAGGTTCGGCTGCTTGCCGAATATTTCGAGGTTCTGACCGCCACCAACGGGCCGGATGCGATCGAGATCTGCGAGAACGGCAAGGTCGACGTCGTGCTGCTCGACGTGATGATGCCCGATATGGACGGATTTGAGGTCTGCCGGCGGCTGAAGGGTGACCCGGCGACATCGCACATCCCGGTCGTGATGATCACCGCGCTCGATCAGGTTTCGGACCGGGTGCGCGGCCTCGAGGCCGGCGCCGACGATTTTTTGACCAAGCCGGTCAACGATCTGCAGCTGATGACGCGCGTCAAGAGCCTGGTCAGGCTGAAGTCGCTGACCGACGAGCTGCGGCTGCGCGCCTCGACGACGCGCAATATCGGCATCGAGGAGCTGTTGAGCCGCAACTTCGCGGCCGACGACGCGGTGCCGAAGGTGCTGCTGGTCGACGAGCGCAAATCCTCCTTCGAGCGCATCCAGAAGATGCTGCGCGGCAGCGCCGATCTCGACATCGCCACCGATCCGCATGCCGGCTTCTTCCAGGCCGCCGAGCAGCCCTACGAATGCGTGATGATCTCGACGGCCTTCGCCGATTTCGACCCGCTGAGGCTCTGCTCGCAATTGCGCTCGCTCGATCGCACCCGTTTCCTGCCGATCATCCTTCTGGCGGACGAGGGCGAGGAGGGGCGCATCATCCGCGGCCTCGAACTCGGCATCAACGACTATCTGATGCGGCCGATCGACCAGCAGGAGCTGACCGCGCGGCTGCGCACGCAAGTGCGCCGCAAGCGCTACAACGACCAGCTTCGCGCCAGCGTCACCCAGACCATCGAGATGGCGGTGACCGATGCCCTGACCGGCCTGCACAACCGCCGCTATCTCGACAGCCATCTGCAGACGCTGTTCGACCGCGCGGTGGCACGGCGCCGGCCGCTGTCGGTGATGATCACCGATCTGGACCGCTTCAAGAGCATCAACGATACGCATGGCCATGATGGCGGCGACGACGTGCTGCGCGAATTCGCCCGCCGGCTGCGCAAGAATGTGCGCGGGATCGATCTGGCCTGCCGCTTCGGCGGCGAGGAGTTCGTCGTGGTGATGCCGGACACGGACGGTGCGGTAGCCGAAAAGGTTGCCGAACGCATTCGCGCCGAAATCGCCCAGCTGCCGTTTGCCGTCGGCGCAGAAGGAAAGGCCATCGAAGTCACCGTCAGTGTCGGCGTGTCGTCGGTGCTGAAAGGGCTGGATACGGTCGCGGCGCTGATGAAACGCGCCGACCTCGCGCTCTACGAAGCCAAGAGCGGCGGCCGCAATCGCGTCGTCGCCAAGGCGGCGTAGCACCGAACGCCAACTACCCTGTCAAGCCGACAAGGTTACGAATTTACCTTAATCCAAGCGAGTTGCGAGGCTTGGTTAAGAAACTGTTGATTTTCATAAGTTGTTGCGCAAATGTGCAGCCCTTAGACGTAACCGGCACGAGGCTAGATCGCCGGTTCGACTCGAAGAATACCCCATGATGCTCAGGTCCGCCGCATCTCCTGGGTCCGTGGGGTCGGCCGGCCGGCGCTGGCACATAGTGGCCTCCTCGTACCGCTGCCAAACGCCGGCCGGCCCCCAATTTCAAAACACATCAGGATTCTGCGCCAGCATACAGAAGATGCTGGCTTTTTGTCGTGGCAGGTAGACTGCCCCTTGATCCGCACGGTGGGGGCGATGCGCATGTGCCTGCAGCCGATTGACAGGGCCTGTCTTCTATGCAGAATTGGTTGGACCATTGAGCCATTTTGGTGACCCGTTGGCATGACCGAATTCGGCCTTTCGCCCATACACGCAACTGCTCGCGACGACGCGGTGCTCAAGGCGCTGGCCGGCTTTGTGATGCGGGAAGCTCTCGGGCCCGGCCAGAGATTGCCGACCGAACGCATCCTTGCCGAGCGCCTCAAGGTGAGCCGCAACACCGTGCGCGAGGCGCTGACGCGCTGGGAAGGGCTCGGCCTGGTAGAGCGGCGGCAAGGCAGCGGCACCTATCTCAAGGGAGTGGTCTCGCTGGACATGCTGCACATGCCGCTGACGCTGGCCGGCGGCAATGATCTCACCAGCCTGGTGCAGACGCTGGAAATCCGCCGCGCGCTGGAGGCGGAAGCCGCCGCCCTTTGCGCCGTTCGCGCGGGCCAGGTAGATCTCGCCGAGATCGGGCGCAAGCTCGACATTATGGAGCAAGCCTTCCACACGCGCGCCGGGATGTCGGCGGAGGAGGACTGGGAATTCCACCAGTCGATCTATCGCGCTTCCGGCAATCCGCTGTTCGAGCAGATCATCGCCGCCATGCACGAACTCTTCCATCGTTTCTGGGAGCATCCGCTCGGCGTGCGTGATTTCGGCCACGCCAGCTTTCCTTACCACCGCACCATCTACGAACGCATCGCCGCGCACGATCCGGAGGGGGCCCGCGCCGAGGCGCTCAAGCTGATCGCCACCGTCGAGGACGATCTGAAGCGCGGTGCGGCCAAACTCAAACTTTCAGGCCAGAAATGACCGACGATCCCGCCGATTTCGAAAACGACTATCTCGCCGAGGCGGCGACGCTTCTCGCCCATGACGAACCTTTCCCCGGGGGTGCCGTGGTGCCGCCGATCTACCAGACTTCGCTGTTCACCTTTGCCAACTATGCCGAGATGGCCGATACTTTCGCCGGCAGGCGACGCCAGCCGATCTATTCGCGCGGCGACAACCCAACGGTCATGGAGTTTGAGGCGCGTGTCGCCGCTCTCGAAGGCGCGGAAGCCGCGCGCGGCTTTTCCAGCGGCATGGCAGCGATCAGCGCCACGGTGCTTGCTTTCGTCGGTGCCGGCGAGCGCATGGTTGTCGTGCGCAATTGCTACGGCGACGCCTATAGGCTGTTCGAACGGCTTTTGCCACGGCTCAACATCAAGGTCGACTATGTCGACGGGTCCGATCCGGACGCGGTCGCGGCGGCACTTCCCGGGGCCAAGCTGCTCTACCTGGAAAGCCCGACGTCGATGATGTTCGAGCTCCAGGACATAGCGCAGCTGGCGCGGCCAGCCAAAGAGCAGGGCATCATCACCTCGATCGACAATTCCTGGGCGACGCCACTGTTCCAGAAGCCGATTTCGCACGGTGTCGACCTGGTGCTGCATTCGGCCTCGAAATATCTCGGCGGCCACAGCGATACCGTTGCCGGCGTGGTGGCCGGTTCGGCGGCCCATATCCGACACATCAACGAGCAGACCTATTCCTATCTCGGCGGCAAACTTTCGCCTTTCGAGGCCTGGCTGTTGCTGCGTGGTCTGCGCACATTGCCGCTGCGGTTGCCGCATCACATGAAAAGCGGGCTGACCATCGCCGAACGGCTGAAGGCGCATGGCCATGTTGAGCGGGTCAACCACCCGGCCTATTCCAACCATCCAGGCAAGGCGACGCTTGCCGGCTATGCCGGGCTGTTCTCGTTCGAAGTGACGGAAGATGTCGACATCCCGGCTTTTGTCGATGCGCTGAAACTCTTTCGCATCGGCGTCAGCTGGGGCGGCCATGAGAGCCTGGTCGTTCCGGCAAAGGCCTCGCTCGAGCAAACGCCGGGCCTGAATTCGATGGCGCGCTTCGGCGTCAGCCCGCGAACCATCCGCTTCAGTGTCGGATTGGAAAGTGTCGAAGACCTGTGGGCCGATGTCGCCCAGGCCTTCGACAGAGCAAAAAGATAAAGGAGCCGTTCAAAATGGGAGTGCTGAACATGAAGAAACTGAGCATCCTTCTTGGTGCCGTCGCGGGTCTGGCGATTTCCGCCGGCAGCGTTCTGGCCGATTCCACGGTCAAGATGGTCGAGGTCATTACCAGTCCGCCGCGTACCGAATTCCTCAAGAAGCAGATCGCCGAATTCGAGGCGGCCAATCCGGGTGTCAAGGTCGAGTTGGTATCGCTGCCCTGGGGCCAGGCGTTCGAGAAGTTCCTCACCATGGTGCAGGCCGGCGACACGCCCGACATCGTCGAGATGCCGGAACGCTGGATGGGTCTTTATGCGACCAACGGCCAGCTCGAGGATCTCGGGCCATACATGGCCAAATGGGACGATGCCAAAACGCTGGGCGAGCGTGCCAAGCAATTCGGCTCGACGGTCGACAACAAGCAGTACATGATCCCCTACGGCTATTACCTGAACGCGCTGTTCTGGAACAAGAAGCTGTTCAAGGAGGCCGGCCTCGACGGCCCGCCGGCGACGCTCGACGAATTCGTCGAGGACTCCAAGAAGATATCGGCGATACCGGGCAAATACGGCTACTGTCTGCGCGGCGGCCCGGGCGCCTTCAACGGCCTGCATATGTTTATGAACATCGCCGCCGGCAAGGGCGGATATTTCAACGAGGACGGCACCTCGACTATCAACGAGGAAGGCTCGGTCAAGGGCCTGCAGATGCTCGCCGACATGTACAAGAACGGCCTGGCACCGAAAGATGCGGTGAGCTGGGGTTTTAACGAGACCGTCACCGGCTTCTACAGCGGCACCTGCGCCATGCTGAACCAGGATCCCGACGCGCTGCTTGGCATCGCCGACAAGATGAGCGCCGACGACTTCGCCGTGGCGCCGATGCCGGTCGGGCCAAGCGGCAAATCCTATCCGACGCTCGGTTATGCCGGTTGGGCGATGTTTGCCAATTCCCAGCACAAGGACGATGCCTGGAAGCTGATGGCAACGCTTTTGTCGCCCAAGGACAATCTGGAGTGGGCAAAGGAAGTCGGCGTCATTCCGATCCATAACGGCGCCGACCAGGACGCCCACTTCAGGACCGAGCAGTTCAAAGGCTGGTTCGAGGAGCTGAACAATGGCGACAAATACGAGATGGTGACGCCGCCGACGCATCTGGAAAATCTCGGCAATTTCGTCGACCAGGTGGCGATCAAGAATTTTCAGGAAGTGCTGCTTGGCCAGAAGGCGGCCAAGGACGTGGCCGACGAATGGGCCAAGTTCCTGACCAAGGAACAGCAGGACTGGCTGGCCAAGAACAAGAAATAGCTTTTCTTCCTCTTCCTTCTCCCCGCTTGCGGGGAGAAGGTGGCCCGATAGGGTCGGATTAGGGGCAGCGCTATGTTCTGCCGGGCTGGCTCCGCCCCTCATCTGCCTGCCGGCGCTGTCGCCGTCGCTGCACCCGCCTGTCACCGTAGAGCTGCCCGCAACAGAGCTGTCCGTATGACCTATGCCGTGTCCGAAATACGATCCGCCGGCAGGCCGCGAAAGAAGCGGCTATCCCATGACGCGATCGAGCCCTGGCTCTATCTCAGCCCGGCGATCGTGCTGCTGGTCATCGTGCTGCTGGTGCCGCTGGTTATCGGCATCGGCTACTCGTTCCGCAAATTCTCCGCTTTCAAATCCGAATATGTCGGGCTTGGGCAGTATCAGGCGATGCTGTCGGATCCCGTGCTCGGGCAGGCGCTCGTCAACACGCTGTGGTGGACGGCAGCCAGCCTGTTCTTCCAGTTCTTCCTTGGACTTGGCCTGGCGCTGCTGCTCGACACGCCGTTCCGGGGCAGAAAGATCGTGCAGGCGGTGGTCTTCCTGCCTTGGGCGGTGCCGTCCTTCCTCTCCGGCCTGACCTGGGCCTGGCTGTTCAATCCGATCATCGGACCGCTGCCCCACTGGCTCTATGCATTGGGGCTGAAAGCCGAGCCAACCAACGTGCTCTCCGATCCCTCGACAGCCATGTGGGGGCCGATCGTCGCCAACGTCTGGTTCGGCATTCCTTTTTTTGCCATCACGCTTTTGGCGGCGCTGAAGTCGATCCCATCGGAATTGCATGAGGCGGCGGCGATCGACGGTGCCTCGCCGTGGCAGCGCTTCACCAAGGTGACGCTGCCGTTCCTGGCGCCGACCATCGTCATTACCGTCATGCTGCGCACGATATGGATCGCCACCTTCGCCGACCTGATCTTCGTCATGACCGAAGGCGGGCCTGCCGGTTCGACGGCCACAGTGCCGGTCTATATCTACGTCAGCGCGTTCAAGTCGCTGGACAAGGGCTATGCCTCCGCGGTGGCGGTGCTGCTGCTTGTGCTGCTCATCGTCTATGCGGTTGCGCTGATCGGCATCCGCCGTTCGCTGGTAAGGCACGTCTGATGATTGCCGGACGTTCCGCTTCCTCGCGCGTTCTCGGCGGCATCGGCCTTTATGGAGCCATCGGCGCCTACATGGCCTTCGCGCTGTTCCCGATCTTCTGGACGCTGAAGATCTCGGTCACGCCGGAGCGGCTGCTCTATTCCGAAGGCATCACTTTCTGGCCGTCGGAAACGACGCTGCAGAACTTCATCACCGTGCTCGAAGCCACCGATTTTCCGCGCTATTTCGTGAACAGCGTGATTGTTTCTGTGTCGACGGCAGCCTTCGTAACGGTCATTGCCACGCTGGCCGGCTACGCCATGTCGCGATTTTCCTTCCGCGGCAAGGCGACCCTGGCCATCCTGCTTTTGCTCACCCAGACTTTTCCGCTGGTCATGGTCATTCCGCCGATCTACCGCATCATGGGGCAGATCGGCCTGATCAACAGCCTGACCGGCCTCGTCGTCATCTACACCGCCTTCAACACGGCCTTTGCGACCTTCCTGATGCAATCCTTCTTCGACGGCATCCCGCGGGACTTGGAAGAAGCGGCGATGATCGACGGCTGCACCCGCCTGCAGGCGATGCGCAAGGTGATCGTGCCGCTGACGCTGCCCGGCATGGGGGCGACGCTCGGTTTCGTCTTTACCGCCGCGTGGAGCGAGTTGCTGTTTGCGCTGATGCTGATTTCCAGCGACGACCAGAAGACCTTCGCGGTCGGCCTGCTCACATATATCGGCAAATTCGCGGTCGACTGGGGACAGATGATGGCTGCCTCCATCCTGGCGCTGATCCCGGTCTGCGTCTTCTTTGCCTTCCTGCAACGCTACCTCGTCACCGGCCTGACCGCCGGCGCCGTCAAGGGATAGATCAATGGCCTCCGTCACACTCGACAAAGTCCGTAAAGACTATGGAGCCGTGCGCGTCCTGCACGCGGTCGATCTCGAAATCGCCGACGGCGAGTTCGTCGTCCTGGTCGGCCCTTCCGGCTGTGGGAAATCGACTCTGCTCCGCATGATCGCCGGGCTGGAGGAGGTCTCCGACGGCGAAATCCATATTGGCGAGCGCCTGGTCAACGACATCGCGCCAAAGGACCGCGATATTGCCATGGTGTTCCAGTCCTACGCGCTCTATCCGCACATGGACGTGTCTAAGAACATGGGTTTCAGCCTGATGCTGAGGAAGGCCGGCAAGCCGGCGATCGATGCAAGGGTGGACGGTGCCGCCAAGCGGCTCGGGCTTGATGCGCTTCTGCAGCGCCTGCCGCGGCAATTGTCCGGCGGCCAGCGTCAGCGCGTCGCCATGGGACGGGCCATCGTGCGCGACCCGAAGGTCTTTCTCTTCGACGAGCCGCTTTCGAACCTCGACGCCAAGCTGCGCGTCCACATGCGTGCCGAGATCAAGGCGCTGCACCAGCAATTGAAGACCACTTCGGTCTACGTCACCCACGACCAGACCGAAGCCATGACAATGGCCGACCGCATCGTTGTCATGCATGACGGCTTCGTCCAGCAGGTCGGCGCGCCGCTAGACCTGTACGACCGGCCGGTCAACACGTTCGTCGCCGGCTTCATCGGCTCGCCCGGCATGAATTTTCTGCCGGCCGTGGTTGAAAAGGGCGCCAAGCCGGATGCCGTCCTGGCCGACGGGCAGAAGCTGAGGCTGCCGGACGGCCTGCTGCTCAGGGACGGCGATGCGATCACCGTCGGCTTGCGGCCCGAACACATCCGGCTTGCCGACAGTGGCGCGTTGAAGGGAGAAGTGGGCGTGGTGGAGCCGCTCGGCCTGTCGACCCAGTTCTATACCAGGCTTGCCGGCCAGCAGGTCTGCGTGTTTGCCATGGGCCGGGCCAGCGTGAAGCCGGGTGAGGCCGTGCGCCTGTCGGCTGATCCGGCATCGCTGCATCTGTTCGATCCGGCAAGCGGCGGTCGCATCGGTTAGACCTGCATCCCCGAAAACGAAAAACGCCGCCCGGAAGGCGGCGTTTCGGTACTGCGAGAGAAAACCCGATTACTTGATCTTGGTTTCCTTGAATTCGACGTGCTTCTTGGCGACCGGGTCGTACTTGCGGAACGACAGCTTGTCCGTCTTGGTGCGGCTGTTCTTGCTGGTCACGTAGAAGAAACCGGTGTCGGCGGTCGACAGAAGCTTGATCTTGATGTTTGCGGCTTTGGCCATGATGTTCGTCCGTTAAATGTTCGTGGAGTTTTGGCCGCTGGAGCACGGGGAAACACCCGGACGCGGGAAACTTGCCGCGACACATAAAGAACGCGCTCGGAAAGTCAACCCTTGCCGGGTTCTGTGTCGTAAGCAGATGAGTTGTCCGGATCAGGTGGCACGTGAGTTGTCCGGGTTTATTGCCGGCCGATGAGGCTGGGATGAAGCGGGTGGCGTCTCACTTTGAATGCTGGCTATGAGTATCGAGCGATGGACGGCTGATCGATCACCCAAAGCCAGTTCCCGTCACTTTGCCGGCGAGCGATTTCCGCAGTCACGGTGCCATCTGCAAGGCGCGTGGACGTAAGCGCCAAATCCCCGTTAATGATAGCCGGACGCTGATCTCCGAGGTCAAACTTTCGTCCCGCTGCCACCAACTTGGCGTAAAATCGGCGGATGGCGTCTCTGCCGCAGGCCAACTGTCCGTTGCCGGTGTCGAGGGTGGCACCGGGTTCATAAAGAGCAGCCATTCCTTCCGCGTCTCCCGCTTGCTCGCGAGAAACCAATAGCCGCGCCAGATCCTGGGGATCGCTTGCCGGTTTGCGGTTTGCTTCATCGGTCATTGGGAGGCTTCCTGACAGCCAAATTCAAACCGAGAATTCCGGTCACTCCGCCGCGACAGTTTCCGGCCGCATCGCCTTCTTCCAATCTCCTGTCGTGTTCCACCAGCGGTTCGGGTTGGCGCGGTCGTTGAGGCCCTTGGAGCGGCTGGCAAGCAGTGGCTGAATGCGGATCACCGGCTCCTGATAACTGTGAACCTGGTAAATCGCTTCGACGACGCGAGCGGCGAGCTTCTGGTCATCGGGCAGTTCGAACGACACCTTGACAGTCCCTGGCCGCCTGCGCAATTCCGTCTCGGCGCCGGAGGCGGCACCTTCAAGCGGCCGGTAACGTTCGATGCCGTCCGCCGACTGAAACGCATTGCTGTCATATTTGCCCATTCCGAGCGGCGCGATCGCGACCACCGCTTCCATGATGCGGTCGACATCGGCTGCCGGTGCCTGAAAGGTCACCAGCAGCAGCAATTCCATCCGCAGCGATTTCGTTTCAAAGCCACTGTCGATCATCCGAGGTCTCCCTGCTCGTGCACTTTGAGGGAGCATATACTCGAGCCCTCCTGACATGGTTGTGTCAGTAGTTGGTCAGCGGCGGGAGCGATGTCGGCAGCTGGGCCGACTCAGAGGATTTTGCGGAGCAGCCTGGTGCCGACCAGCACGATGTAGCAGGCGAAGAACAGGCCGAGCGCCCAACCGAAGCCCGACGGCCCGAAAGCGTCCATGCCGATGCCGATTGCCTGCGGGCCAAGCACCATGCCGACACCATAGCAAAGCACGAAGGCGGCGTTGGCGGAAGCCAGTTCGTGGCCGGAAAGCTGCGAGCCAAGATGCGCCAGACCGATTGTGTACATAGCAGCGACCACACCGCCCCAGACGAACAGAAGCGCTGCCATCAAATGCCAGTTCTGCGCGAAGAACGGCATGAAGATTGTGCCGGCAAGTCCGACGGTGGCACAGGCCATCAGCAGATAGCGGCGGTCGCTAACGCGGTCGCTGATCATGCCGATAGGGATCTGCAACAGCACGTTGCCGAGCCCGATCATGGTGAGCAAAAGCGCGGCGTCCGCCTCTGAGTAGCCGATGCGGTTACCGTAGACCGGGAACAGGGCAAAGCCGCCGGTCTCGACCGCGCCGAACACCAGCACGGCGGCGGTCGCCGTCGGCACCAGCCATATATAACGCAGAAAATTGCTGGTTTCGCCGTCGGAGACGATGGTCGGGCTCTCGTTGCGCGCCGCCAGAACCGGTATGGCGGCCAGCGTTACGAGCGCGATGGTGACGCCGAATGGGAGGAAACCGCTGCTGCCGAGATGGGCGAACAGCCAAGGCCCGGCGGCAAAGCCGAGAGACAGCACTGTGGCATAGATGCCGAGGACCAGTCCGCGCCGGTGTGGCGGCGCCGAGGTGCTGATCCAGAATTCCGACAGGATGAACAGCACCGTCAGCGCGATGTGCAGCAGCACGCGCAGCGGAAACCACATCCAGAAAGCCGGCGCGAAATGGAAACCGACAAAGGCCAGCGCCCCGGCCGCGATCATGGCAAGCATCGTCCAGGCGACCCCGAACCGCATGGCAAGCGGGGTGGCGAGCGGCGCGCCGGCGATCGAGGCGAGGCCGGCGACCGCGGTGTTGAGACCGATCATCGACGCGGAATGGCCACGCGTTTCCAGGATCACGCTGAGCAGCGGCATGCCAAGGCCGATGGCGATGCCGACGACGCTGATCGACGAGATCGCCGCGACCATCGGCAGCCAGTGTACGCGTTCCTTGCCCTGCGGCTGGGTATCGACTGTCATGAAAGTGCCTGGCTGCTCTAGAGAATTTCGCGGACGAAGCGATTACGGACAAGTCGGTAGAACGGTACGGGACTGCCGGGGCTCAGCAGCGGATCCTGGGCGAGCCGCGTTTCCAACTCCTCCAGGACCGTGCGCGTGATGTCTGGAATATCGGCTTGCCTGGCCTTGGCCAGCGGCAGCCAAACGACGTCCTCCAACTCATTGGTCGGACCGCCACCCGGCAGTTGCACGGCGACATCGTCGCGCCATGCGGCGAGAAAGCGCGTATCGAAGCGGCGAACCCGGTTGGGCGGTGTGATGGCGCGTGCAACGAAGCGCAGCGCTTGCAGTGATGGGATGACGCCGTGCTCGACAAAGCCCTGCCAGTCGCGTCTGGCGGTCGCGAAGGTGCCTTTCTGGCCGATCAGCAGGCCGGCCTCCTCATAGGTTTCGCGGATTGCCGACAAGGCAATGGCGCGGGCGCGGGCCGGGCTGGTGCGGCCGATGCCAGCGGTCAATCTCGCTTCTTCCTCGGGATGAAGTGCGGTGGCTATCGAGACGCGGCTGTCGGCCGGGTCGGTGCGGCCGCCGGGAAACACGAATTTTCCCGGCATGAAGGCATGACGGGCGTGGCGCCGGCCCATCAGCACCAGCAACTCGCCTGCTTGTCGGTCGAGCAGGATCAGCGTCGCGGCGTCGCGCGGGCGTATAGGCTTGGCCTCGAGTGCGACCCGCTCAATCTTGTCGACTTCCACCTTGGTCATAACGTCCATGCGCTCGACCTAGCGGAATCTTCTCCGATACGAAAGTGGCGTCCAGCCATGCCGATTGCGCCAGCCTCGGTTCAAGCCTCGGGATGCGACTCGATCAGATCTTCTTCACCGCCAAAGCCGTGCATATAAAACGCCCATTGCAGGCCGATGACAGCGCCCTTGACCGGCTGCAGCAGGACGACGGCGAGAATGATGGTCAATGGCACCCAGATGGCGATGTGCTGCCAGGTCGACAGCGTCGAGGTTGCCTCGACACCCATGAAGGCGCCGAGCACGATGTGGCCGACAATGACCACCACAAGATAGGCCGGCAGGTCGTCGGCGCGATGGTGGTGGAGCTCCTCGCCGCAATGATCGCATTTGTCGACCGTCTTGACGAAGGCGCGAAACAGCTTGCCCTCGCCGCAATGCGGGCAGCGGCCGAGCACGCCGCGCTTCATTGCCGTCCATAGCGGCCGGGCGGTCCGGCCCGAGTGATGTTCGCCGCCGAAAACCCGTTCTTCCACTTGCAGTTCTGTTGGCATTACCGTCTCCTGCCGCGCGAGCCTGGACGCGATTGCGACGCCCGGGCGCGGCCTTTGGCCTTGTGGAACGACCGTTTGGAGCCGGGCAGCGGCTTTGGCTCGGTCAGCATCTCGAAACGCATCGCGCCGGCCATCGGCGCCACCTCGATCAGGCGAACCTCGACGCGATCGGCAAGCTGATAGCCCTTGCCGGTGCGTTCTCCGAAAAGCGATCGAGCAGTTTCGTCGTATATATAGTAGTCGCCGCCCAGGGTTGAAACCGGAATGAAGCCATCCGCGCCATACTGCGGCAATTGGACAAACAGGCCCGATTTGGTAACGCCCGAGATGCGGGCGTCGAAACGGTCGTCGATGCGCTCGGCAAGATAGGCGGCGATCAGCCGGTCGACCGTGTCGCGCTCGGCGGCCATCGCACGCCGCTCGGTCGCCGAGATCAGCGCCGAGACCTCTTCCAGCCGTTCCGCCTCGTCCTGCGTCAGGCCGCCCGGACCAAGGCCGAGTGCGGCAATCAGCCCGCGATGCACGATCAGGTCGGCATAGCGGCGGATCGGCGAGGTGAAATGCGCGTAGCGCTTAAGATTGAGGCCGAAATGGCCGATATTGGCCGGCGAATATTCGGCCTGGCTTTGCGAGCGCAGCACCACTTCGTTGACCAGTCCCTCATTGTCGGCGCCGCGCACGCGAGCGAGGATGCCGTTGAATTGGTTCGGCCGCATCTGCGCGCCGCGCGCCAGCGACAGGCCGAGCGTCTGCAGGAATTCACGCAGCGATTCCTGCTTGGCGAGCGAGGGCGCATCGTGGATGCGGTAGACCAGCGCCTGCCGCTTCGCCTCGAGTGTCTCGGCGGCGGCGACATTGGCCTGGATCATGAACTCTTCGATCAGCTTGTGCGCGTCGAGCCGCTCCGGCACGACGACCTTGTCGACGGTGCCGTCCTGCTTGAGCACGATCTTGCGCTCCGGCAGGTCGAGTTCGAGCGGCTGGCGCGTGTCGCGGCCGCGCTTCAGGATTGAGTAGGCGTCCCATAGCGGCCTTAGCACCGTATCGAGGATCGGGCCAGTCGTGTCATCCGGTGCGCCGTCGATCGCCGCTTGCGCCTGCTGATAGGCGAGTTTCGCCGCCGACTTCATCATGACGCGATGGAAGGAGTGTCTGAGTTTGTGACCATCGGCCGAGAAAGTCATACGCACCGCAATTGCCGGACGATCCTGGCCTTCACGCAATGAACAGAGGTCGTTCGAGATGCGTTCCGGCAGCATTGGTACGACCCGGTCGGGGAAATAGACCGAATTGCCGCGCTTCAGCGCTTCGCGATCGAGCGCCGTGCCATAGCGCACGTATGCAGCGACATCGGCAATGGCGACGGTGACAATTACGCCGCCGGCGTTCTTCTCGTCGGTGTCGGGCATGGCGAACACCGCGTCGTCATGATCCTTGGCGTCGGCCGGATCGATGGTGAGCAGCGGCAACTCGCGCCAATCCTCGCGGCCGGCAAGCGTCGCCGGCTTGACCGCCTCCGCCTCGGCGATGACATCGGCGGGAAAAATATGCGGAATGTCGTGTGCGTGGATCGCGATCATCGAGACCGCCTTTTCGCTGGTCAGGGAGCCCAGCACCGCCAGAACCTTGGCTCCCGGCAGCCCGTAGCGGGAGGCCCGCGCCGGCTCGACCTCGACCAGGTCGCCATTCTTGGCGCCGTTCTGGAATTCCTTGTCGACGACCAGCTCCGGCTGGCGCCTTTCCACCGGCTCGATGCGGAACGTGCCGTCCTTCAGCACGCGGAAAACGCCGAGAACCGCATCGGTGCGTTTCTCGAATATCTTCATCACCCGGCCGGTATAGGCCGGGCCTGCCGGATCGTCGGTCGGAAAGGTCTTGGCCAGCACGCGGTCGCCGATGCCCGGCGTCGGGCCATTGCCGCCGCGCGACACGCGGATCGCTATGACCGGAGGTTCGCCATTGCCGACCGCTTCGGTCGGGTGCGCCAGCAGCACACCGTCGGCGTCACGGCCGAAGATGTCGAGCACCGCGACGTGGGGCAGGGCGCCGACACGGGCAAGCCGCTTGCGCTCCTTGGTCAGCAGGCCTTCGTCCTGCAGATCGCGCAAGACGTCCTTCAGCCAGATACGGTCTTCGCCGCGCAGCGCAAACGCCTTGGCGATGTCGCGTTTTCCGGCGCGGTCCGGGTTTTCGGCGATGTAACGCAGTATCTCGTCACGCGAGGGCCGGTAGTTGTCCCTGACCTTGGCGCGGGTATCGGCGGTGCGCAGATCGCCGTGGCTTCTTCCGGAGACTTTGCGCGCCAACCCGTTCTATCCCTTTTTCCTGGCCGCCGGCTTTTTGGCCGCAGCCGGTTTCTTCGCAGGCGCGGCCGCTTTGCGGAAGGGCTTCCTGGCGCCATTGCCGCCCTTGGCTTCCCTTTCAGCAATGAGCGCCACTGCGTCCTCGATCGTCACCGATTGCGGATCCTTGCCCTTCGGCAGCGTCGCATTGACCTTGCCGAAATTCACATAAGGTCCGTATTTGCCGTCGCGCACGACGATCTTGCCGCCGCCGGCGGGATGCTCGCCAAGTTCCTTGAGCGCAGCGGCTGTGCCACCATTGCGGCCGCCTTTGCCTTTCAACTGCTTCTCGGCGATCACCGAGACGGCGCGATTGAGGCCGATCGAGAACACGTCCTCGATGCTGTCGAGATTGGCGTAGGTGCCGTCATGCAGCACGAATGGCCCGTAGCGCCCCAGCCCGGCCGAAATCATCTTGCCAGATTCCGGATGCTTGCCGACGTCGCGCGGCAGCGACAACAAGGCGAGCGCCTTTTCATGATCGATCGAATCGACAGTCCAGCCCTTGGGCAGGCTGGAGCGCTTGGCATCCTTGCCGTCGCCGCGCTGGATATAGGGGCCGAACCGGCCATTGCGCAACGTGATCTCCTCGGCGGTATAGGGATCCTTGCCGAGCACTTTCGTGCCGTCTTCGCCACCGCCGTTCTCGCCATTGGGATTGGCGGCGTCACCGAGCTGGCGGGTAAAGGAACATTCGGGATAGTTCGAGCAGCCGACGAAGGCGCCGAACTTGCCGAGCTTCAGCGACAGGTTGCCGGTGCCGCATTTCGGACAGATACGCGGGTTCGAACCGTCTTCGCGCGCGGGAAAGACCAGCGGCGCCAGTTCCTCGTTCAATGCATCGAGGACGTCGGTGACCCGCAGCTCCTTGATGTCGGCGACGGCGCCGGAAAAATCCTTCCAGAAATCGCGCAGCACGTCCTTCCAGGCGAGCTTGCCGTCGGAAATCTCGTCGAGTTTCTCCTCGAGCGAAGCGGTGAAGTCGTACTCGACATAACGCTCGAAGAAGCTTTCGAGGAAGGCCGACAATAGCCGGCCCTTGGCCTGTGGCACCAGCTTGCGCTTGTCGATGGTGACATAGTCACGATCCTCAAGCGTCTTCAGGATCGCCGTATAGGTGGACGGCCGGCCGATGCCCAGCTCTTCCAGTTTCTTGATCAGCGAAGCTTCCGAATAACGCGGCGGCGGCTCGGTGGTGTGCTGGGTAGCGTTGATCGCCTGGCGGGTGAGCTGCTCGCCGGCACGGATCTCGGGCAGACGGCGGCTTTCCTCGTCTTCCGAATCTTCTTCCTTCTGCTCGATGTAAGCTGCAAGGAAGCCGTCGAAGCGAACAACCGAGCCGACGGCGCGAAGCTCGGCGGTGCGCGGGCCGTTGACCGCCTCGATCTCGACCGTCGTGCGCTCGATCTCGGCCGGCTGCATCTGGCTGGCGATGGCGCGTTTCCAGATCATCTCGTAAAGCCGCGCCTGGTCGGCGTCGAGATACTGCTTGACGGAAGCCGGCGTGCGCATGAAATCGGTCGGACGGATCGCTTCGTGCGCCTCCTGGGCATTCTTGGCCTTGGCGGAATAGTAGCGCGGCTTTTCAGGCAGGTATTTAGGGCCGAATTCCTTGGCAATCGCATCGCGTGCGGCAGAGATCGCCTCCGGTGCCATCTGCACGCCGTCGGTTCGCATATAGGTGATCAGGCCGGTGGTCTCACCGCCGATCTCCATGCCCTCATAGAGCCGCTGCGCCACCTGCATGGTGCGGTTGGCCGAAAAGCCGAGACCCGATGAGGCTGCCTGCTGCAGTGTCGAGGTGGTGAAGGGCGGGCCGGGATTGCGCTTGGTCGGCTTGGCTTCGACCGACGCCGCCCTGAAGCTGGCGCCTTCGAGCATCGCCTTGATGTCGTCGGCCTGCGCCTTGTTGGAAATGTCGAGCTTTTGCAGCTTCTTGCGCTCGAAGGCGGTCAGCCGCGCCTCGAAATTTTCCTTGCGCGGCGTACCGAGAATGGCGGCGACCTGCCAGTATTCCTCGCGGATGAAGCGCTCGATCTCGGATTCGCGGTCGCAGACCAGACGTAGCGCCACCGACTGGACACGGCCGGCGGAGCGGGCGCCGGGCAGCTTGCGCCACAGCACGGGCGACAGCGTGAAGCCGACCAGATAGTCGAGCGCGCGGCGGGCGAGATAGGCATCGACCAGCGGCGCATCGATCTGGCGCGGATTGGCCATTGCCTCCAGCACCGACGCCTTGGTGATGGCGTTGAAGACGACGCGGCTGACCGGCTTGTCCTTCAACGCGCGCTTTTGCTTCAGCACTTCCAGGACATGCCAGGAGATCGCTTCGCCCTCGCGGTCCGGATCGGTGGCGAGGATCAGCCCGTCGGCGTCCTTGACCGCCTTGGCGATATCGGCGAGACGCTTTCCCGACGCGGTGTCGACGGCCCAGGACATGGCAAAGTCCTCATCGGGACGCACCGAGCCATCTTTGGCCGGCAGATCGCGGACATGGCCGAACGAGGCCAGAACCTTGTAGTTCCTGCCGAGGTACTTGTTGATTGTCTTCGCCTTGGCCGGCGATTCGACGACGACGACGTCCATACGGTCTCATATCAGTTGTGATGCGGCAGAAGAATTCCGCTGCGCGCGACGAAATTTCGTTCAATGTGTCGCTCACATGGCCGCGCTTTTGCATCCGGTCAAGGCCAAGCAGTCAAAATGCGGCCCTGTACCGAATGCGCAACCCAACGGCGCGCCATGCGATTTCCGCAATCCTGGACAAGGGAAATGGGCAGCCTAGCGCTGGACAAGCCCGGCAATTGATCCTGGAGAACGGGACAAACTCTCCCGCGGATATAAGAGAAACATCAATCACGCGCCAGCCCTGGTTGAACAGATGCTGTCAAAACGCCCAATCGGATGGGGCCGGAGGCGACGACTTGCCACGCGATGGTGATTGGCGGACGGCCGTTGTCGCGGCTATATGGCTGCGCAGTCATTTGGAGACGGAAATGGCATTGGACGTCGGCTATGTCAGCGCGATCGGGGCGGGAGCAATTTCGTTCCTGTCCCCTTGCGTGCTGCCGCTGGTGCCGCCTTACCTGTGCTATATGGCCGGCGTGTCGGTCGACGATTTCCGCGGCGAGGCCGGCATTACGGCAAAGGCCGGTGCGCGAGGCGCGCTGGTTAATTCCTCCATCGCCTTCGTGCTCGGCTTCTCGACCGTCTTCGTCGCGCTCGGCGCTGGCGCCTCGACCATCGGCCATCTGCTGCGGGTCTGGCAGGAGCCGCTGGCAATGGCGGCTGGCGTGCTGATCATCCTGATGGGGCTGAATTTCCTCGGCGTACTGCGCATCCCTTTGCTTTCGCGCGAGGCGCGCTTTCAGTCGCAAGGCAAGCCGGCCAGCCTGATCGCCGCCTACGTCATGGGCTTGGCCTTCGCCTTTGGCTGGACGCCCTGTATCGGCCCGGTACTGGGGCCGATCCTGACGCTTGCCGGCGGCCGCGAGACGGTGGGCGAGGGCGCGCTGCTGCTTGCCGCCTACTCGCTTGGCCTCGGCATACCGTTCCTGATCGCTGCGCTATTTTCCGGCGCCTTCATGCGCTTTCTCGGGAAATTCCGCGTCCATCTCGGCCGCGTCGAAAAGGCCATCGGCGCGTTGCTGGTGGTCGCCGGCGTGTTTTTCCTGACTGGCGGCGTGCAGGCGGTGTCATACTGGCTGCTCGAGAATTTTCCGGTACTGGGGCAATTGGGATAGGTTGCCGCCCGGCCGAAGCGCGAGGCCATAGCTGCGGCGCAAGGCACCGCAGCTACGTGGTCCGTTCAACCTTCGAAATAGCCCGGCTGGTCGATATCAGCGATGAGCCCGGGTCCGCTCGGCGCCCACCCCAGCAGTGCGCGAGTCCGTTCGCTCGAGGTCGGGACGTCCATCGCCGCGAACATCGCGAACCAGCCAAAATGATCGGCGGCTTCTTCGGCGGACTTGGCGACGACAGGCACGTTCAGGCGCCGACTGATCACGCTGGCGATGTCCTTGAACGGCACGCCTTCTTCGGCGATCGCGTGATACCGCTCGCCACGAGCTCCATGCTCTAGTGCAAGCCGGTAGACGCGGGCGGCATCGAACCGATGCACGGCGGGCCAGCGATTGAGCCCTTCGCCGACATAGGCCGATACGCCCTTCCTGCGAGCAAGGTCGATGAGAATAGGAACAAAGGCGTGATCGCCTTGGCCATGGACCGACGGCGGAAGGCGCACAACCGATGCGCGCACCCCGCGTGCCGCCAGCGCGGCGGCTGTCGCTTCGGAGGCGCGGGGATACGAAGCGGAAGAGGGGACAGGAGCATCTTCCTCCGTCGCGATACGGCCTCGCGCCTGAAGCGCGGTTCCGGAGGTGACGAGCAGGGGGCGCTCGGAGCCTTCGAGTGCTCCGCCCATCGCCTCGATGGCGCGCCGGTCCATCTCGCAGTTTTGCGCGAACTTAGAGAAGTCGTGGTTAAAGCCGGTATGGATCACCGCGTCGGCTGCTGCTGCGCCCCTGTGCAGGCTTTCCAGATCTTCGAGATCACCTCGATGCACCTCCGCTCCGGCGGCGGCAAGTGACTTGGCCGATGCCTCGGACCGGGCGAGGCCGAGCACCTGATACCCGGCGCCGATGAGTTCTTGAACGACGGCAGAACCGAGGAATCCGGTCGCTCCGGTAACGAAAACACGCATCACGACTTCTCCTTGTTCATTTCTGACCATCATCATGTTCGCGGTCTGATGGTGTCGTGATAGGCGCTTGAGAAAATACGATCTATGCGGTAAAGTCCGTATTACCTTCGCAATCGTCCGGAATGACCCGTGGATCCCCTTTCAGATGTGCTCTCGCTGCTGAAGCCGCGAAACTATATGTCGGCCGGCTTTGACGCGGGTGGTGAATGGTCGATCCAGTTCCCCGACCAGCAGCAAAGCATCAAGACCGGAGCGGTGGTCTCCGGCCGGTGCTGGCTATCTGTGGAGGGCGTTGCCGACGCAGTGCGCCTTGAGACGGGAGACTGCTTCTTGCTGCCGAGTGGACGGCCTTTCCGCCTTGCAAGCGACATGGGCTTAATGCCTGTAGAGGCCGTCAAGATTTTTCCGCCTGCGCGAGCCGGCGGTGTCGTAACCCACAAAGGCGGTGGTGATTTCTTTCTGGTCAGCAGCCGCTTCGCGCTTGGCGGCAATCATGCCGGCATTCTGTTGCGGATGCTGCCAGCCATTGTGCATATCCGCAAAGAGTCGGACCAGTCGGCGCTGCGCTGGTCGGTGGAGCGGATGATGCAGGAGCTGCGCGAGCCGCGGCCGGGCGGGTTTCTGGTAATTCAGCACCTCGCCCACATGATGCTGGTTCAGGCGCTGCGGCTGCATCTTTCGGAAGGATTGAAAGGCGGCATCGGCTGGCTCTTTGCCCTCGCGGACAAACAGATCGGCGCGGCGATCAGCGCCATGCATGACAATCCGGCGCATGGCTGGACGTTACAGGAACTGGCGGAACGGGCCGGCATGTCGCGATCGAGCTTTGCGCTCAGATTCAAGGAGACGGTCGGCGCGTCGCCGATGGACTATTTGACGCGCTGGCGAATGCTGCTGGCCGGCGACCGGCTGACGAATTCCAGCGATCCCGTATCCGTCATCGCACTTTCGCTCGGCTACGAATCCGAAAGCGCCTTCAGCACAGCCTTCAAGCGGGTCATGAACTGTTCGCCGCGGCAATATGGCCGCCGAACTCCCGGCTTCGCATCGCTGGAAGCCGCCTGAGCCGAGCGGCTTGAGCGTGCCGCGGGTTGGAGGTTCCACCGCCTCACCGGAATTTAACCGCATTGGTGCAGCATGGCGCCGGTGCTACTAACGATTTCAGACTCCTTTCAACGGTTGCCATCCCATGAGCCAGAGATCCTGCCTGTCCATCATCCTCGCCGCTGGCGAAGGCACGCGCATGAAGAGTGCGGTGCCGAAAGTGCTTCACACAATCGCAGGCCTGCCGATGGTTGCCCATGTCGTCAAGGCGGCTAAAGCCGCCGGGACCAGCGATCTGGCGCTGGTGATCGGCCATGGCGCCGACGAGATGCGCAAGGCCGCACTCAAGTTTGCGCCTAAGGCCGAGGCTTTCGTCCAGGAAAAACGTCTCGGCACCGCACACGCCGTGCTTGCCGCCCGCGCAGCAATATCAAAGGGTTATGACGACATCCTGGTGATGTTTGGCGATACGCCGTTGATCGATCCGGAAGCACTTGCGGCCGCGCGGCTGAAGCTGGCCGAAGGTGCGGCCGTCGTCGTGGTCGGCTTCCGTACAGAAAATCCTACGGGCTACGGCCGGCTTATCGAAAAGGCCGGCAAGCTCGTGGCCATCCGCGAGGAAAAGGACTGCTCGGACGAGGAGAAGAAAATCACCTTCTGCAATGGCGGGCTGATGGCGGTCGCCGGCAGGCACGCGCTGAAGCTGCTCGATGGAGTCGGCAGCAAGAACGCCAAGGGCGAGTATTATCTCACCGATATCGTCAAGATCGCCGCTGCGCAGGGACTTGATGTCGTCGGCACCGAAGCCAGTTTCGAGAACGCGCTCGGCATCAACAACCGTGCCGAGCTTGCCCAGGCGGAAGGTATCTGGCAGACGCGCCGGCGGCGCGAGGCGATGCTTTCTGGCGTTACGCTGATTGCGCCCGAAACCGTGTTCTTCTCGCACGATACCGAGATCGGCGCCGACACGATCGTCGAACCGAATGTCTGGTTCGGGCCGGGCGTGAAAATCGCCTCGGGCGGCAAGATCCATGCCTTCAGTCACATCGAAGGCGCGACCATCGCGTCGAATTGCGATGTCGGGCCGTTCGCGCGACTGCGACCAGGGGCGGATTTGAGAAACAAGGCCAAGGTCGGCAATTTCTGCGAGGTTAAGCAGGCGATCGTCGAGGAGGGCGCCAAGGTCAACCACCTGACCTATATCGGCGATGCCCGCATCGGCGCCGGCGCCAATATCGGCGCCGGCACCATCACCTGCAACTATGACGGCTATTCGAAATTCTTCACCGACATCGGCGAGGGCGCCTTCATCGGCTCGAATTCCTCACTGGTGGCGCCGGTATCGATCGGCAAGGGCGGCTACATCGCTTCGGGCAGCGTTATCACCGAAAGCGTACCCGACGATGCGCTGGCCTTCGGCCGTGCCCGCCAGCGGACCCTGCCCGGCAAGGGCAAGGAGTTGCGCGAACGGTTTGCTTCGGTCGCGGCGGCCCGCAAAAAAGGGTAGGCGCGACGAGCGCTATCATGTCTTTGACTGATTTCTGGAGCCGTTCAAGCGAGATAGGATGCATGCGCGGAGAAACTGAGCAATTGCAGTAACCGGATTGCAAGTGCGCCCTGTCATGGTGCATCTGTGCAGGATAGTCCGGCCGATACCGGACGAAATGGAATGTGATTTTTCGCGGCAGCCCGGCAGTCTCTAAATAGCGCCGGGTTTCAGGTCGGAATCGGGGGCAAGCGCCATGTGCGGTATCGTTGGAATTGTCGGTAACTCGCCAGTCGCGCCGCTTATCGTCGATGCGCTGAAACGGCTCGAATATCGCGGCTATGACTCGGCCGGCGTCGCCACGATCGAGCACGGCAGGCTTGACCGCCGCCGCGCCGAGGGCAAGCTGGTCAATCTCGAGCGCCGGCTGAGGGACGAGCCGCTCGACGGCATGATCGGCATCGGCCACACACGCTGGGCCACGCATGGCGTACCGAACGAAACCAATGCGCATCCGCATTTTTCCGACGGGCTCGCCATCGTCCATAACGGCATCATCGAGAATTTCGCCGCGCTTCGCGACGAGCTGATCCGCGACGGCTACAACTTCGCCTCGCAAACCGACACCGAGGTCGTTGCGCATCTGGTGGCCCGCGAACTGGCCAAGGGACTGAAGCCCGTCGAGGCTGCGCACCAGGCGCTGAAGCGGCTGGAAGGTGCCTTTGCGCTGGCCATCATGTTCACGGGCGACGAGGATTTGATTGTCGGCGCCCGCAACGGCCCGCCACTCGCCGTAGGTCATGGCGAGGGCGAGATGTTCCTTGGTTCCGACGCCATTGCGCTTGCCCCTTTCACCAATTCGATCACCTATCTGGAAGACGGCGACTGGGCGGTGGTGCGCCGCAACGAGGTCGATATCTTCGATATGGACGGCAACAAGGTCGACCGCAAACGCCAGCAGTCGCTCAGCACGAGCTTCATGGTCGACAAAGGCAACCGCCGCCATTTCATGGAAAAGGAAATCCATGAGCAGCCGGAAGTGATCTCGCACACGCTGGCACATTATGTTGATTTCGCTGGCGGCGTCTCGAAGCCGCTCGACCTGCCGTTCGATTTCGCCAAGATCGACCGGTTGGCGATCTCGGCCTGCGGCACCGCTTATCTCGCCGGGCTGATCAGCAAATACTGGTTCGAGCGCTATGCGCGGCTGCCGGTCGACATCGATGTCGCTTCGGAGTTCCGCTACCGCGAGATGCCGCTGTCGAAGAACGATGCCGCTTTCTTCATCTCGCAATCGGGTGAGACCGCCGACACGCTGGCGTCGCTGCGCTACTGCCGCAAGGCCGGCATGAAGATCGGCGCGGTCGTCAATGTGCGCGAATCGACCATGGCGCGCGAATCCGACGTCATCCTGCCCACGTTGGCCGGCCCGGAGATCGGCGTCGCCTCGACCAAGGCGTTCACCTGCCAGCTTTCCGTGCTGGCCTCGCTGGCGGTGCGGGCCGGCGTGGCGCGCGGAACGATTTCGCATGAGCAGGAGAAAACGCTGATACGCGAGCTGTCGGAAGCGCCGCGTTACGCCAACCAGGTGCTAAAGCTCGACGGGCAGATCGAAAAGATCGCGCGCGACCTCTCGCACTACAAGAACGTTCTCTATCTCGGCCGTGACACCAATTTTCCGCTGGCCATGGAAGGCGCGCTGAAGCTCAAGGAGATTTCCTATATCCATGCCGAGGGCTATGCCGCCGGCGAGTTGAAGCACGGCCCGATCGCGCTGATCGACGAGAACATGCCCGTCATCGTCATCGCCCCGCATGATCGCATCTTCGAAAAAACGGTGTCGAACATGCAGGAGGTGGCGGCGCGCGGCGGCAAGATCATCCTGATCACCGACGGCAAGGGCGCGGCACACGCTACGGTGAAGACGATGGAGACGATCGTTTTGCCTGATGTGCCGGAAATCATCTCGCCGATCATCTACGCGCTGCCGATCCAGATGCTCGCCTACTTCACCGCCGTGTTCATGGGTACGGATGTCGACCAGCCTCGCAACCTGGCGAAATCGGTAACGGTGGAATAGGTCTCGTTTTAAAACTTCGCCATTCCAAAGCGCCTTCGGGTTCAGTAGTGTCGCGCTGCAAACACACGCTGCGGTGAACCATGTCGGATGCTCTCAAGACCTCAGGCATGACCCGGCTGAGAAATTATTTCCTGACCGGCTTTGTCGTTTGCGCGCCGCTCGCGATCACCGCCTACATTGCCTGGTCGCTGATCGGCTGGGTCGATTCCTGGGTCAAACCCTACATTCCGGTACGCTACAATCCGGACACCTACCTGCCGTTTCCAGTGCCGGGTTTTGGGCTGATCGTTGCCCTGATCCTCATCACCTTCATCGGCTTTATGACCGCCAATATCGTTGGCCGCGCCATTGTCAATTTCGGCGAGCGCCTGCTTGGCCGCATGCCGCTGGTGCGCGGCATCTACGGTTCGCTGAAGCAGATTTTCGAGACCGTGCTGTCGAACAAGGGCGACATGTTCCGCCAGGTCGGGTTGGTCGAATATCCGCGCAAGGGCGTCTGGGCGCTGGTCTTCGTCGCCAGCGAGAAGGAAACCGAGATCAACCAGAAGCTCGACCAACAAGGCGATCCGCTGATTGCCGTGTTCATGCCGTGTACGCCCAACCCGACGACGGGCTTTCTGATGTATGTGCCGAAATCCGACATTGTGCTGCTCGACATGACGATCGAGGACGGAGCCAAGCTGATCGTGTCGGCCGGCCTGGTGGCGCCGGCTGTCAAAATGGTGACAGTGAACGGCGAGCAGATCCACGCCGCGCTTGCCAATCCTCCGCTCGACACGATGCCTCAGCCGGCACGCAGGAGCCGCACGGCCTCGTCGCGGCCGAATAGATAGAGCAACAGACGCAGCGCCGTGCCGCGTTCGGACTGCAGTTCCGGATCGCGCGACAGGATCAACCGCGCATCGTCGCGAGCGGCCTCGAGCAGGTCGGCATGCGCCTCGATGCGCGCCACCTGGAAGCCCGGCGTGCCGGACTGGCGGGTGCCGAGCAACTCGCCTTCGCCGCGCAGCTTCAGGTCCTCTTCGGCGATGCGGAAGCCGTCCTCGGTCTCGCGCATTACCGACAACCGGCGTTTTGCCGTCTCGCCAAGCGGTTCCTTGTAGAGCAGCACGCAGGACGATGGCTTGTCGCCACGCCCGACCCGGCCGCGCAGTTGGTGCAACTGGGCAAGGCCAAAACGCTCGGCATGCTCGATGACTATGATTGTCGCATCAGGCACATCGACGCCGACCTCGATGACGGTGGTGGCGATCAGGATACGGGTGTCGCCCTGCTTGAAGGCGCGCATCGCCTCGTCCTTGTCGGCGCCTTTCATGCGGCCGTGCACCAGGCCGATGCGGTCGCCGAACAGCGGCTTCAGCGAGGAAAAACGGTCCTCGGCCGACATCAGCTTGATTTCCTCGGATTCCTCGACCAGCGGACAGATCCAGTAGATTTTCTGGCCATCGGCGACGGCGTCGAGCATGCGTCCGATCAGTTCGTCGAGCCGTTCAAGCGGTAAGGTGACTGTGCGGATCGGCTGGCGGCCGGCCGGCTTTTCCGTCAGCTTCGACACGTCCATGTCGCCGAATGCAGTCAGCACCAGCGTCCGCGGTATCGGCGTTGCTGTCATCACCAGCATGTCGGGCGCATCGCCCTTGGCGCTGATCGCAAGGCGCTGGTGGACGCCGAAACGGTGCTGCTCGTCGACGACGGCGAACACGAGGTCACGGAACGTCACCGTTTCCTGGAACAGCGCATGGGTGCCGACGACGATGTCGATGTCACCATTGGCCAGCCCGGTCAGCGTGTCGGCGCGCTCGCGGCCCTTTTCGCGACCGGTGAGGACGGCGACACGCAGGCCGGCCCGTTCCGCCAACGGCGCAACCGTTGCCAGATGCTGGCGCGCCAGGATTTCGGTCGGCGCCATCAATGCCGCCTGGCCGCCGGCCTCGACGGCACGCGCCATGGCAAGCAGCGCGACCACCGTCTTGCCGGAGCCGACGTCGCCCTGCAAAAGGCGCAGCATGCGTTCGGGGTCACCGAGATCGGCGTTGATTTCGGCAAGCGCCATTTCCTGCGACATGGTCAGCGAATAGGGGAGTGCCACGCGCAGTTGTTCGACTATGCGGCCGTCGCCGACGAGTGGCCGGCCCGATAATCGGCGGACCTTGGCCCGCACCAGCGCCAGCGACACCTGGCCGGCCAAGAACTCGTCATAGGCAAGGCGCCGCCACGCTGCGCCGTCCACAGAGACGTCGATCGGGTCGTCAGGATTGTGGATGCGGTTGAGCGCATGGCCGAAAGCAGGAAAGGCATGGCGGCGCCGGAACTCGTCATCCTGCCATTCGGGCAGCACCGGCAGGCGGGCCAGCGCCTGGCCGATGGCCCGGCGCAGCACCTTGCCCGAGAGCCCGGCGGTCAGCGGATAGACCGGCTCGACCAACGGGAGGTTTTCCGCGTCACCGGCAAGTGCGATATGGTCGGGGTGAACCATGGTCGGGCGGCCGTTGAACCATTCCACGCGGCCTGAGACGACGACATGCTCGCCTACGGGCATTGCTTTTTCGAGATAGGCGGCATGGGCATGGAAGAAGGTCAGCGCGATCTCGCCGGTGTCGTCATGGGCGTAGACCCGGTACGGTACCGACCTGTTGCCGCGTGGCGGCGGCTGGTGGCGGTCGATGCGTACGTCGAGCGTAACGATGGCGCCTTCGGCCGAACCGGCGATGCCCGGCCGGTTGCGGCGGTCGATGACAGTATGCGGCAGCACGAACAAGAGGTCCCCGGCGCGTGCGGCCCGGTCGCCGAGGTCGGCCGCTACGACTTTTTCGATCAGGGCGCCAACCTTCGGCCCGACGCCTGCGAGCGAGGTAATCGGGACAAACAGTGGATCGAGGAGGGAGGGACGCATGATGTCAGCTTATGTTGCGGCGACTGTAGCGCAAGGCTGACACCGCCTTCTATCCACGCTATATGCGCCGCCTGGGCAAGGATGTTGCAAGATGACCGGAACGAAACGATCAAGCGAGGGCCTCGATGCCCGCCGCCGCAAGCTTCTGTTTCGTTCGTGGCACCGCGGCATGCGCGAGATGGACCTTATACTCGGCAGCTTCGCCGACGCCGAGATTGGCGCCTTGACCGGCGACGAAATCGACCAATATGAGAGGCTCCTCGACATTCCCGACACCGAATTCCTGCCTCTCGTCACTGGTGAAAGCCCGGTTCCGGCCGATGTCGACTGTGCCGTCCTGCAAAAAATCCTGGCTTCGCGCCGGGAAATGACCTTCTGAACAACGTGTAGCCATGAGCCTTATTCCTACGATCGGTCTGCCGAAAGGCCGCGCCGGCCAGTTCATCGTCGATGGCGTCGCCGACGGCTACGAAGCCTTTGCGCTGGTGCAGGCCGCGCACGAGATCGCCCCTGACAAGCCGGTGCTGTTCGTGGCGCGCGACGGCCAGCGTCTGCCGGCGATCGTCGATGCGCTTGCCTTTGCCGCGCCGGGCCTGCCTGTGCTGGAATTGCCGGCCTGGGACTGCCTGCCTTACGACCGCGTCTCGCCCGGCGCCGACGCCGCCGCAAGGCGGCTCGATGCGCTGGCAGCGATGATCGCGCTGGCGAAGAAGCCGCACCGCGCTGTCATTCTCACCACCGCGAATGCCTTGCTTCAGCGCATTCCGCCGGCGGAACTCGTCGAGGCCCAGACCTTTCACGCCAAGCCCGGTAACCAGATCGACATGAACGCGCTGGTGTCGCGGCTTGAGACTTCCGGCTTCGAGCGGGTGCCGACGGTGCGCGGCATCGGCGAATTTGCGGTGCGCGGCGGTATTCTCGATCTCTTCGCGCCCGGATGGGCGGAGGCGCTGCGCCTCGATTTCTTCGGCGATACGCTGGAATCGATCCGCGTCTTCGATACCGCAACACAGCGCACCACCGGCCAGCGCAAGTCGATGGCGCTACAGGCGATGAGCGAGGTGGCGCTGACGCCAGAGACAATCAGCCGCTTCCGCCGTGCCTACATCGAAGCCTTTGGCGCGCCCTCGCGCGACGACGGGCTCTATGCGGCGGTCAGCGAGGGCAGGCGGTTTGCGGGGATGGAGCACTGGCTGCCGTTCTTCTATGAGCGGCTGGAAACCGTGTTCGATTACCTGCCGGACGCGCCTGTGGTGTTTGATCATCTGGCGCACGAGGCACTGGCCGAGCGCCATGCGCTGATCCTCGATCATTATGAGGCGCGTAAGAAACAGGCCGACGGCGCCTTGAAGGATGCCGTGCCCTACAAGCCGGTGTCGCCGGATTTGCTTTATCTGTCGCCCGAGAACCTGATTGCCTCGCTTGGCCCGCGCGAAGCGATAGACTTCACGTCCTTCGACGCGCCCGATGCCGGTGCGAAAAAGGTGTTCCATGCCGGCTCGCGCCATGGTCGCAGCTTCGTCGAGGAACGCGCTGACCCTAACGCCAACGTCTTCGACGTCGTCGTTAAACACATTTCCGACGAGCGCGCTGCAGGCCGCCGTGTCATCGTCGCCGGCTGGACTGAAGGTTCGCTCGACCGGCTCGGCCAAATCCTGGCCGAGCATCACCTTGGCAATCTGAAGCCGGTGGCGACGCTTGCCGAAGCCGGAAAGCTTGAGCCAGGGCAGGCGGGACTGGCCGTGCTGCCGCTCGAATCCGGTTTCGAGACCGAGAAACTGGTCGTCGTCGCCGAGCAGGACATTCTCGGCGACCGGCTGATCCGGCGCTCGAAGCGCAAGAAGCGCGCGTCCGACTTCATCGCGGAGGCTTCGGCATTGTCCTCAGGCGATATCGTCGTCCATGCCGATCACGGCATTGGCCGCTTCATCGGGCTCCGCACCATCGAGGCGGTCGGTGCGCCGCACGATTGCCTCGAAATCCACTATGCCGGCGACGATCGGCTGTTCCTGCCGGTGGAAAACATAGAACTGCTGTCGCGCTATGGCTCGGATTCGGCAGAGGCGACGCTCGACAAGCTTGGTGGCGGCGCCTGGCAATCGCGCAAGGCACGGCTGAAGAAACGCCTGCTCGACATGGCCGGACAGCTGATCCGCATCGCCGCCGAGCGGCAAATGCGGGCCGCACCGGCGCTGGTGCCGGCGGAAGGCCTCTATGGCGAGTTTGCGGCGCGTTTCCCCTATGAGGAAACCGACGACCAGCAAACGGCGATCGATTCGGTCATGGATGATCTGGGCGCAGGAAAGCCGATGGACCGGCTGATCTGCGGCGATGTCGGCTTCGGCAAGACCGAAGTCGCGCTTCGTGCCGCCTTCATCGCGGCGATGGAAGGCTTTCAGGTCGCGGTGGTGGTGCCGACGACATTGTTGTCGCGCCAGCATTTCAAGACCTTCTCGCAGCGCTTCTCCGGCCTGCCGATCCGCGTCGCCCAAGCCTCGCGTCTGGTCGGCGCCAAGGAACTGGCCGAGACCAAGAAGGGCGTCGCCGAAGGCCAGGTCGACATTGTCATCGGCACGCACGCACTGCTCGGCTCCTCGATCTCGTTCAAGAATCTCGGCCTGCTGATCATCGACGAGGAGCAGCATTTCGGCGTCAAGCACAAGGAGCGGCTGAAGGATCTCAAGACCGACGTGCACGTTCTGACGCTGTCGGCGACGCCGATCCCGCGAACTCTGCAGCTTGCCTTGACCGGGGTGCGTGAGCTGTCGCTGATCGCCACGCCGCCGGTCGATCGCATGGCCGTGCGTACCTTCATCTCCCCCTTCGATCCGCTGGTCATCCGCGAGACGCTGCTGCGCGAGCGCTACCGTGGCGGCCATTCTTTCTATGTCGTACCGCGCATCAGCGATCTCGCGGAAATTCATGATTTCCTGCGCGAATCCGTGCCTGAACTGAAAGTGGCCGTTGCCCACGGCCAGATGCCGCCCGGCGAACTCGACGACATCATGAACGCCTTCTATGACGGCCAGTACGATGTGCTTTTGTCGACCACAATCGTCGAATCCGGCCTCGATATACCGACCGCCAACACGCTGATCGTGCACCGGGCCGATATGTTTGGCCTTTCGCAGCTCTATCAGCTGCGCGGGCGGGTCGGCCGTTCTAAGGTGCGCGCCTACGCGCTGTTCACGCTGCCCGCCAACCGCAAGCTCACCGATACGGCCGAGCGCCGGCTGAAGGTGCTGCAGTCGCTCGACACGCTCGGCGCCGGTTTCCAGCTGGCCAGCCACGATCTCGACATTCGCGGCGCCGGCAATCTGCTTGGCGAAGAGCAGTCGGGCCACATCAAGGAGGTCGGCTTCGAACTCTACCAGCAGATGCTCGAAGAGGCGGTGGCCGAAGTGAAGGATTCCGGCGAGGTGCAGGACGGCGGCTGGTCGCCGCAGATCGCCGTCGGCACGGCGGTGATGATCCCGGAAAGCTATGTCCCGGACCTGCAGCTCAGGCTGGCGCTCTATCGCCGTCTTGGCGATCTCGAAAACACGGAAGAGATCGATGCTTTCGGCGCCGAGCTGATCGACCGGTTCGGGCCGCTGCCGGACGAGGTAAAACATCTGTTGAAGATCGTCTTCATCAAGGCGCTTTGCCGCAAGGCCAATGTCGAAAAACTCGATGCCGGGCCGAAAGGAGTCGTCATCCATTTCCGCAAACGGGAATTCCCCAATCCGGTCGGGCTGGTCAAGCTCATCGGCGAACAGGGCTCGCTGGCCAAGATCCGGCCCGACCAGAGCGTCGTCTTCAGCCGTGACTGGCCGACGCCCGAAAAGCGGCTGGCGGGCTCAGCCGTCGTCATGACGCAGCTGGCGCGGCTGGTGGAGAAGGCGGCGGCGTAGCAGGGTGTCGCTGGTGCTCCGGACAACAACCGCGCCGGCACTTTCGCCGCCGGCCGCTATTCGCCAGCGCTGAGATTCCGGTCTAGAATAGGAAATCGGCTTCGTGTATGGAGCGCGATCCCCATATGGGGCGGATTGGCGGCCGATGGCGTCCGCCTGAAAGAGCGTTGGGTGCTTCGATGACGAAATGGTCGCCGAATTCGTGGAGAGCTAAGCCGATCCAGCAGGTTCCTGCCTATCCGGACCTTGTCGCGCTGAGGAACACGGAAACCCAGCTCGCTACCTTTCCGCCGCTGGTTTTTGCAGGTGAGGCACGCAAGCTGAAGAAGCAGCTTGCAGCCGTCGCTGCCGGTGACGCATTCCTTCTGCAGGGCGGCGATTGCGCCGAGAGCTTCGCCGAGCATGGCGCCGACAATATCCGGGACTTCTTCCGCGTCTTTTTGCAGATGTCGGTGGTGCTGACCTTCGCCGGGGCGCAGCCGGTGGTGAAGGTCGGCCGTGTCGCCGGCCAGTTCGCCAAGCCGCGCTCGTCCGACAACGAAACCAAGGGCGGAGTGACGCTGCCCAGCTATCGCGGCGACATCATCAATGGCATCGAATTCGATTCCAAGTCGCGCATTCCCGATCCTGCGAGACAGGAGATGGCGTACCGCCAGTCGGCGGCGACGCTCAACCTTTTGCGTGCCTTCGCCCAGGGTGGCTACGCCAGCCTCGAGAACGTGCATCAATGGATGCTTGGCTTCGTCTCCGACAGCCCGCAGGGGGAGAAATACGAGTCTCTCGCCAACCGAATCACCGAGACGATGGACTTCATGAAGGCCGTCGGCATCACCTCGGAGACCAATTACGCGCTGCGCGAGACCGATTTCTACACAAGCCATGAGGCGCTGCTGCTCGGCTATGAAGAGGCGCTGACCCGCGTCGATTCGACTTCAGGCGACTGGTACGCCACCTCTGGCCACATGATCTGGATCGGTGATCGCACGCGCCAACCCGATCATGCGCATGTCGAATATTGCCGCGGCATCAAGAACCCGCTCGGTCTGAAATGCGGGCCGTCGCTGACGCCGGACGGCCTGTTGCAACTCATCGACCTGCTCAATCCGGAGAACGAGCCCGGGCGGCTGACGCTTATCGCCCGCTTCGGCTCCGATAAGGTCGCCGACCACCTGCCGAAGCTGGTGCGCGCGGTGCAGAAGGAAGGTCGCAGCGTAGTGTGGTCGTCGGATCCGATGCATGGCAACACCATCGAGGCCGCCGGCTACAAGACACGGCCGTTCGACCGCATTCTGAAGGAGGTGCAGACCTTCTTCGAGGTGCACCGCGCCGAAGGCACGCATCCCGGCGGCATCCACATCGAGATGACTGGAAAAAACGTCACCGAATGCACTGGTGGTGCCCGCGCCATCACCGCCGAAGAACTGCAGGATCGATATCACACCCATTGCGATCCGCGCCTCAACGCCGACCAGGCGATCGAGTTGGCGTTCCTGGTGTCCGATCTGCTCAAGAAGACCCATCCGGTCCAGCACAAGCAGGCCGTCAACGGCTGATACGATCTGAACTTTGATGTCATTGAACAAGCGCCGGGCGAAAAACGGGCGCATTTTGTATTCGATCCCGCCGGTGTCGCATTTGCTCGTGCCTAACGCGCGCAAAACTGGAATCCTGCCAAGCGATGGCAATTGCATCGGGAGGCCGACATGGCTGACAGTCACACCGGATCATGCTTGTGCGGGGCAGTGCGGTTCCAGACACGAGGACCGCTACGCGGTGTGGTCTACTGCCATTGCTCGCAGTGCCGGAAGCAGAGCGGGCATTTTTATGCGGCGACCAATGTTGCCGGCCGCGACGTCACAATCATCGGCGCGGAGAGCATCACCTGGTACGAAGCTTCTCCGTTCGCCAGACGCGGCTTCTGCAAGACATGCGGCTCTCTGCTGTTCTGGAAGCCGAACGATGACGGCTATGTTTCGGTCATGGCAGGCCTATTCGACGCGCCAACCGGGCTTCAAGGAGAATGCCATATCTTCGTCGGCGACAAGGGCGACTATTACGCCATCGATGACGGGCTGCCGCAGTTCGAGAAGTCGACGCCGTCGATCAAGGTGGCAGGCGACTGATTTTTGAAGAGGTCGCCTTATTCCCTTGGTCCAGCCATTGCGCTAATCCCCTGCCGGTGATTCCGAAGGGTTTTGGCATGCAGCGGCTGATCGACGCTTTTTACAATTCGGTGCGGGCGTTTCGCAAACTAACCGCCAGCGAAGAGGCCTTCCAGCTGGAGCTGACGCTGCTTGTGCTTGCCGTGCCGCTCGGCTGGTTCCTTTCGGTATCGTGGCGCGGCTATGCACTGCTAATCGGCGCGGTGCTGCTCATGATCATGATCGAGGTGCTGAACACCGGCATCGAGGCGGCATGCGACGCGTTCAGCCGTGAATTCAATATCGATATCCAACTGGCCAAGGATTGCGGTTCGCTGGCGGTCCTGATTTCGGTGGTGATCGCTGCCGGCGTCTGGGGCGTCGCCGTCATCGAGCGGATCGTCGGGGTACCGATCTGAGGTTTCAGACACTACATGCCGGTCAATTGAGGAGACCGACATGGCTGATACCGCCGCATTTCTGCTTCTCGAACGTGAGGGCTTGCCGGACGATCTGCGCTGGCTGGTTGAAAAATATCCGCGCGAGGATTGGCAGGCGCATGCCAACATCCACGGCGTGGCCAATATGTGGCTGCAGCGGCACGCCATGTTTCGCGAACTTGGCGGCATGCTCACCAACGGTATTGGCGATTATCGAGAAGGTAGGCTGAACGCGCCGGAATTCGCCCGCTGGTTCGCGCCGCGCCTCAACCATTTCCTCGGCAATCTCGACGGCCATCACAATGTCGAGGACCATCATTATTTCCCGGTCTTCGCCAGGGCCGAGACCCGTCTGAACCGCGGCTTCGAGATTCTCGATGCCGATCACCACACAATCCACGAGGGACTGGAGCGCAATGCCGAGGCGGCAAATGCCTTCATCCGCGCGCTTCAGGACAGCGAAGACAAACAGCGCTTCGCCGCCGATGCCTATGCCGACGAGAACAGTCGGCTGATCGCCATGTTGACCCGGCATCTTGCCGACGAGGAAGACCTGATCATTCCGCTCATCCTAGAGAAGGGCGACCGCGCGCTTGGCATTGATTGACGATCAGCTTCCCTTGCGAAGCTCCTTCTTGGCGAGGAAATGCGAGGCCAACCAGCCGAGGATGGCCACGATTAGGCCGATTGCCAGAGCGATCAGCAACCGCTCGTGGTGGGCCAGCGCCTGGCCGACGATACGCTCGGCGCCCAGCCCGAACACATAGCCGACGGTGCAGAACAGCGCCGCCCAGACTACCGATGAGATGGCGTTGAGGATGACGAAGCGCGCCGCGGCGATGCCCGACAGCCCGGCCGCGATACCACCGATCAGGCGCAGGCCATAGATGTAGCGGTTCGACAGCACGAAGATGTTGGGATGAGAGGTGACGAGGCGATAAGCGTGGCAGAAGCCCGGCCGGGCTCGGAGCCTGATCACGAAGTCATGGTCGGCGAAGCTCCGTCCCAAGATGAAGAAGAACGTGTCGCCACCGAAGGCGCCGAGCGCTGCGGCGAGGAAAGCCTGCCACAGGACGAAAACATGCTGATGCGCGAAGAAACCGCCAAGGATGGCGGCGCTTTCGCCTTCGGCGACGCAGCCCAGAAAAACCGCGACCAACCCATATTGCTCAATGAGACGATGGATGGCTTCCGTCATGAGTGCGAGGTCTGGGAAGTGAGCCATTCGTCGAGCCGCCTCAATTGTGCGGCCATCTGCTCGATCTCGCTTTGCATGCCGACGATTTGGCTGTGGCGCAACTCGTCCAGCTTCTCGTGCAGCGCCATGATCTCGATCTCGGCCTTGAGATTGACCTCGTAGTCATGCGCTGCGTCGATGCGATCGCGCGCGGCCTGTCGGTTCTGCGACATCATGATCACCGGCGCTTGCAGGGCAGCGATCATCGACAGGACGAGATTGAGGAAGATGAACGGGTAGGGGTCGAACGAATCGTGTCCCAGCAGCCACCAATTGGCACCGATCCAGACAATTAGGAAAGCGATGAAGGACAGGATGAACGTCCACGAGCCGCCGACGCGCGCGATGGTATCGGCGATACGGTCGCCGGCGCCCTGAATGCCGGCAAAACTGTCGTTGATGTTCTCCGACAACGGCTTGCGGTCGACTGTGCTCTGCAGCACCCGCCTTTCGAACTCGCTCAAGCTCTCCGGCGTTTGCCTCAGCCACCGATGGGCCAGTTCGGGCAATGTCTTGTTCATGGATTCTCCATACGAAAAGCATCGGCTTGGCAGCCCCGTTTCCATATAGGAAGATGCAGCGCGTCAAAAGCGCGGCGTGAGGATGCTCCAAAATGCCTGATTTCGCGACGACTCGCGCCCGGGCAGCGAAACGCAAGGGCGGTGAGGCAGCGCTTACGTCGCTGCTGGGTCCTATGCCTGACAATGCCGCGGTGGCAAAGATTACCGATGACCGGATCCTGTCGATCATGGCTGAGCGGGTCTTTGCCGCTGGCTTCGTCTGGCGCGTCATCGAACAGAAATGGCCGGGTTTCGAGGAAGCATTTCTTGGGTTCGAGCCGAAGCGGCTGCTGTTCCAGCCTGACGATTTCTGGCACGATCTCACCGCCGACAAGCGCATCGTGCGCAATCCGCAGAAGATCAAATCCGTACGCGACAACGCAGCCTTCGTCGAGCGCGTGTCGAAGGACCATAGCGGCTTCGGCAAATTCCTCGCCAATTGGCCGGCGGATGACCAGGTCGGATTGATGGCCTATCTCGGCAAGCACGGCAGCCGGCTCGGCGGCAATACCGGCCAGTATTTTCTGCGCTGGCTGGAGTGGGACGCCTTCATCGTCTCGGCCGACATGGCGGCAGCGCTGCGCGATGCCGGGCTCGACATTGCGGAGAGCCCGACATCGAAGACGGATTTGGGCAGGATCCAGGCGCAGATCAACGCCTGGGCGGCGGAGACCGGACTGCCGCGCCGACACATTTCGCGCATTCTGGCAATGTCGATCGGTGAAAACCATTCGCCGGAAGCCTTGCGCGAATATATGGGTGAATAGGATCGACTGTTTGGTCCAAACGAACGCCATTGCCCGACGAATTTTGCCGCGCTAAACCCACGGGCATGACAGACCAGACCGCTCCAGACATATTGCGCATCGCCGTTGCCCAGCTCAATCCGACGGTCGGCGATGTCGCCGGCAATCTTGCCAAGGCACGCGAGGCGAGGGCGGATGCCGCCCGCCAAGGCGCCGACCTCGTACTGTTCACCGAGCTTTTCCTCTCCGGCTATCCGCCTGAAGACCTGGTGCTGAAGCCCGCCTTCCTGAAGGCCTGCGAGCGGGCGGCAGCGGATTTCGCCGGCGATACCGCCGACGGCGGTCCGGGTTTCATCATCGGCACGCCGCTAAAGCGCAAGAGCGGCACGCATAATTCGATCATTTTTGCCGATGGCGGCAAGATCCTTGCCGAACGCTACAAGCTCGACCTGCCGAATTACGGTGAGTTCGACGAGAAGCGCGTCTTCCAGGCCGGACCCGAAATCCAGGGGCCGGTCAATTTCCGCGGCGTGCGCGTGGGAATACCGATCTGCGAAGATATCTGGGGCGAGGTTGCCGTCTGCGAGACGCTGGCCGAAAGCGGCGCGGAAATCCTGCTGGTCCCGAACGGCTCGCCCTATTATCGCGGCAAAGTCGACGTCCGCCACCAGATCGTCATCCGCCAGGTCATAGAATGCGGATTGCCGATCATCTACGCCAACCAGCTTGGCGGCCAGGACGAGCTGGTCTTCGATGGCGCATCGTTTGCCATAGGCGCTGACAAGACGCTGGCCTTTCAGATGAGCCAGTTTGAGGAGACGGTCAACGTCACCACCTGGAAGCGAACCCGCGTCGCCGCAGACGCGCAAAATGGAAATAATCCCGATGGTTGGGTCTGCTCTAACGGACCGATGTCGAAAATCCCTGAAAAGGAGGAGGCCGACTACCGCGCCTGCATGTTGGGCCTGCGCGATTACGTCAACAAGAACGGCTTCAAGAATGTCGTGCTCGGCCTCTCTGGCGGCATCGATTCGGCTATCTGCGCGGCACTTGCCGTCGATGCGCTCGGCGAGGAACGGCTGCGCGCCGTGATGATGCCTTATCGCTACACTTCGAAGGACTCGCTGAAGGATGCCGAGGACTGCGCCCGCGCACTCGGCTGCCGCTACGATATCGTGCCGATCTTCGAGCCGGTCGAGGGCTTCCTGCACACACTGACGCAGCTTTTCGAGGGCACCAAGGAAGGTATCACCGAGGAAAACCTGCAGAGCCGCGCACGCGGTACTATCCTGATGGCAATTTCCAATAAGTTCGGCTCGATGGTCGTCACCACTGGCAACAAGAGCGAAATGTCGGTCGGCTACGCTACGCTCTACGGCGACATGAATGGCGGCTTCAATCCGATCAAGGATCTTTACAAGATGCAGGTTTATGCGCTGGCGCGCTGGCGCAACGCGCATGTGCCGCCGGGCGCGCTCGGTCCGTCCGGCGAGGTAATCCCGAATAATATCATCGACAAGGCGCCCTCGGCGGAGCTCCGTGAGAACCAGACCGACCAGGATTCGCTGCCGCCCTATCCAGTGCTCGATGACATATTGGAGTGTCTGGTCGAGAACGAGATGGGCGTCGACGAGATCGTTGCCCGCGGCCATGACCGGGCGACGGTGGCGCGCGTCGAGCACCTGCTTTACGTCGCCGAATACAAGCGCCGGCAGGCGGCGCCCGGCGTGAAGATCACCAGGAAGAATTTTGGCCGCGACCGCCGTTATCCTATCACCAACCGGTTCAGGGATCGCGGGTAGGCGATTGGCCTGCATAACGGTTTAGCCATGGCCAACGTTGAAATCAGCTTTGACCTGTCGCGGATCGACTTCCTGGCGACATCCGACATGTTGAAAGAGAGCTATTGGGGCAGTGGCCGCAGCGACGAATTGCATCGCCGCGCCTTTGCCAACTCGCTTTGCGTCGGCGCCTATGTCGCCGGCAATCAGGCCGGCTTTGGCCGGGCGATTACCGACCGTACGGTATTTGCCTATCTCGCCGATGTCATCGTCTGGCCCGAGCATCGCGGGCGAGGCATCGGAACCCGGCTTGTCCAGGCGCTCATCGACCACCCGGATTGCAAGACTGTCACCCACTGGAGCCTGTCGACCAACGACGCACACTCCATCTACGAGAAGCTCGGCTTCAGGCCTTCCACGGACGGCCGCTATATGCGCTTCGACCGTATCCGGGCAACCTGAACAGAGGCAGCGCACAACCCGCGATTGTTGCAAAATCGTCTCACTGCTTGGACCAGATGCGCTTTCGGCTGTCTTCTGACTTGGCGCGGCGTTGAGGCGTCTCTATAAACGCCTCTCCGCGATCCCCTTGGGGAGGACCGAATGCCAGGATTTGACATCGTTATGCGAGGCCGCGAAGCCTAGGTCTTGGTCAGTGCGCCGCGAGATAGCCTCGCGGCAAGGCTGAACCGAGGGCAGGCATTTCGCCGCTGCTGCTCGCCGCCCCTCTACAGGGCCGCCAAATACGCCAAACCTCCGCATCTCCGGGCGCCAAACGGCGCCACGCGGTTTTTTCAATTTCTACTTTCGTGGGATCGGGCTCGTTTGCGCCCGAATGACATCATGGCTCGTTTTCGAATAGATTTGCGCGCTGGCGCCTTTCGCAGCGTTCTTGGTTTCACGCTCAGCCACTGGCGGCGCCAGCCGTGGCGGCTTGCCTTGATCATGGGCACATTCCTGCTGTCGACCCTGGCCGACGTACTGACGCCGCTCTATTCCGGCCGGCTGGTCGACGCCGTCGCCAGTAGTGCCGCGGCCGACGATGTCGCATGGAACGCGGCGACGGCGGCCTTTTCGATGCTGGTGGCCCTGGCGCTCACCGGTGTCGTGCTGCGCAACCTCGCCTTCATGGCCATTGTCGAGCTGACGTTGAAGATGATGGCTGACATCGCCGCCGACGCCTTCCACCGCGTCCAGCGCTTTTCCACCGATTGGCACGCCAACAGCTTCGCCGGATCGACGGTGCGCAAAATAACGCGCGGCATGTGGGCGCTCGACCTGCTCAACGACACGATTCTGATCGCGCTGCTGCCGTCAGTCGTGATGCTCGTCGGCTCCACGCTGCTGCTTGGCTGGTTCTGGCCGCTGATGGGTGCTGTCGTTGCCACCGGTTCGGTTCTGTTCATCGCGGTGACGACGATGCTGTCGCTTGGCTATGTTGCGCCCGCGGCAAGGCTTGCCAATGCGTGGGATACACGGCTTGGCGGCTCGCTGGCCGATGCGGTGAGCTGCAACGCGGTCGTCAAGGGTTTTGGCGCCGAGGAACGTGAGGAGACACGGCTTGCCGAGGTCGTCGCGAAATGGCGCAGCCGCACACGGCGCACTTGGGTGCGCGGCACCGTCAATGGCACAACGCAAGGCACGATGCTGCTGCTTTTGAGAACAGCGGTCATCGGGTTCTCGCTGCTTTTGTGGTCGTGGGGGCAGGCGAGCGCCGGCGACGTCGCCTTCGTGCTGACCTCATTCTTCGTGCTGCAAGGCTATCTGCGCGACGTCGGCACGCATATTCGCAATCTGCAGCGTTCGATCAACGACATGGAGGAACTGGTCGACTTCCAGTCCGAACCACTCGGAATCGAGGATCGGCCCGGCGCCAAGCCGATCCGGATCACCGATGGCCGTATCACCTTTGACAATGTCACGTTCCATTATGGCAGCCACCGCCTGCCGCTCTATCGCGACTTTTCGGTGAATATTGCGCCGGGCGAACGGGTCGGGCTGGTTGGCCATTCGGGCTCCGGCAAGACGACGTTCGTCAAACTGATCCAGCGCCTGTATGACGTGACTGCCGGAAAGATCCTGATCGACGGCCAGGATATTGCCAATGTGGCGCAGGCGTCGCTGCGCGCACAGATCGCGATTGTCCAGCAGGAGCCGATCTTGTTCCACCGGTCGCTGGCCGAAAACATCGCCTATGCCCGGCCGAGCGCCACGCAGGCCGAGATCGAGCACGCGGCGCGGTTGGCCAGCGCGCATGACTTCATCGCCAATTTGCCGAAAGGCTACGGCACGCTGGTCGGCGAGCGTGGCGTAAAGCTATCGGGTGGTGAGCGTCAGCGCGTTGCAATCGCACGCGCCTTCCTTGCCGATGCGCGCATCCTTATCCTGGACGAGGCAACGTCGAGCCTCGATTCGGAGTCGGAGGTGCTGATCCAGCAGGCGATGGAGCGCTTGATGGTCGGCCGCACGACGCTGGTCATCGCCCACCGGCTGTCGACGGTGCGGGCGCTGGACAGGCTTCTGGTGTTCGATCGCGGCCGCATCGTCGAGGAGGGCTCGCATGACCAGTTGATCCGACTGCAAGGCGGCATCTACCGCCGGCTGTTCGAACGCCAAGCGCTTGAGCTGACAAAAGGCCTGGTGATCTGACGGTTGCGGTGCCGCGCGTCTTGATAGACGTGCGGCGCTGCACTCTTTTCTTCGGCTTTATCATGTTCTATGTCTGCCGCCGAGCGCGGGGGCGCGTCTTGTCAACAGCAAAACCATCCGGTACGCCCCGCTCATGACAGTTACCGTCCGTTTCGCCCCGTCACCGACCGGCCGCATCCACATCGGCAATGCGCGCACCGCTTTGTTCAATTGGCTGTTTGCCATCAAGAACAAAGGCCGCTTCATCCAGCGCTTCGACGACACCGACGTCGCCCGTTCGACGCAGGAGTTTTCCGACGCTATTCTGTATGACCTGCATTGGCTGGGCATCTTCCCTGACGCCACGGAGTACCAGTCGCGGCGCGTGGAAATCTACGATGCCGCACTGGAGAGGCTGAAGGAGGCGCGCCTCGTCTATGCCTGCTATGAGACGCCGGAAGAGCTCGACCTGAGGCGCAAAGTGCGCCGCACGCGTGGCCTGCCGCCAGTCTATGGCCGCGAGGCGCTGACGCTGACACCTGAGCAGGTGGCGGAATATGAGGCCGATGGGCGGCGGCCGCACTGGCGCTTTCTGCTACCCAATTTCACCGGCGATCCGCTGCAGCCGGAGCGCACGGAAATCCACTGGAACGACCTGGTGCGCGGCGAAGAAACCGTCGACCTCGCCTCGCTTTCAGACCCGGTTCTGCGGCGTGAGGACGGCACCTACCTCTATACACTGCCTTCGGTTATCGACGACATAGACATGGGCGTCAGCCACGTCATTCGCGGCGACGACCACGTCACCAATACCGGCGTCCAGATAGCCCTGTTCCGAGCCCTTGGCACGGAGCCGCCGGTGTTCGGTCACCATAATCTCCTGACAACGGCATCAGGCGAGGGACTTTCCAAGCGCACCGGCGCGCTGTCCATCCAGAGCCTGCGTGAGAGCGGCATCGAGCCGATGGCGGTCGCTTCGCTGGCGGTGCTCGTCGGCACCTCGGAAAACGTCGTGGCGGTGCCGACGATGACCGAGCTAGCCGAGCGCTTCGATCCGGCTGCAACATCGAAATCCGCCGCCAAATTCGACCCGGACGAGCTCTTCGTGCTCAACCGCACGCTGCTGCACCACATGCCGTTTTCGGAGGCGCGCGACAGGCTGATCGTGCTCGGCATCTCCGGCGAACAGGCCGAGCCTTTCTGGCTGGCAGTGCGCGGCAATCTCGACAGGCTGGCCGATGCGGCGATCTGGTGGCGTATGCTTCGGGACGGCCCAGAGGAGCCGGCGGAGTTTTCCGACGAGGACCGCGACTTTCTTCGCCAGGCATTCGAGTTGCTGCCGGAAGAGCCTTGGAACGGCACGGTCTGGAAGGACTGGACGGGCAAGATCCGGGAGGCGAGCGGCCGCAAGGGCAAGGCCCTGTTCATGCCGCTCAGGCTGGCGCTTACGGGACAGTCTTCGGGTCCGGAGCTTGCAGATCTGTTGCCGCTGCTGGGTCGGGAAGGAACGTTGGCCCGACGACCCTGACCTTGCGCTCTTCCGGCGGCGGCAGCGACGTCGGCGAAGGGACAGGTTTGACGGCAAGCCGTCCAATCGCGTCGCGGTCGAGACCGCCTTGCGCGTTGGCCAAGGTCTCCGGGCCGGCACCCGGATCTGGCCTGGCAACCGGCAGCGAAATGGACGGGCCGGTGCCCACGTTCGTCTCTGGTTGTTCCGGGCTCCGCCCGTTGCCGGCGATGATCTCGAAATTCTGCGCGGCATTGCAGCCGCAGGCTGGCGGCCGCGGCATGTCGGACTGCTTGTAGAGGTAGGCCGTCGGTAGTTCGATGTAAGGCCTGCCGGTCACCAAAGACGTCATCGATGCCGAATCGTCGTTCATGCCGCGCGTGTAGAAAACCTGCATCTCGGTGCCGGGGCAGCTCGATTCGCAATTCTTCTGGTCGCGCTCGAAATCGCCCAGCCAGGCTACATTCGACATCGGGAAGAAATAGCCGTCGCAGGTCCGTACGCACATGGTGCGGAATTCGCCTCGGGGCTGGCCCAACTCATCGGCGTTGTTGAGCACGGTGCGGATGTTGCGCGGCTGACTTAATTCTTCAGCCTGGTCGGGTGCACCGGGTTCACTGCCCAAAAGCTGGTCGAGCAGGTTTCCGTTGCCGTTTTCACCGCCGGCTTCGCGAGCCGGTGCGAGCGTCGGCGGCGCTGCTTCGTCGCGGCAGCCATTGGCATCGAGCGAGGCCAATATGCGCGCGCGATCGCGTCGCGAACCACCGCCGGCAAGACCGGCGCGCTTGGCCTGCAAGGCGTCGAGATTGGCTACCATGCGATCGATGGTGGCGTCGAGTGCTGCGCATGCATTGGCGTTGCGGCGAGACAGCGAAAAGCCGCAGCCGGCGCTGCTGGACCGCCTGACGGCCTTCGAAATCTGCTGGCGCTGCCGGACGATCGCGTCGTCATATTTGCTGAGCAAGGCCGGCTTGCCGCCGCCACTACCAGAAGCGGCGGCAAGATCAGCTTCGAGCTGGCGGCAGAGGCGCGAAGCGGCCGGCGCCTGAGTGACGGCAATGCCGCACAGTAGCAGGGCGCCGAGCAGCGCGGCCGTCCGCGTCAGCTTCCAACATGGGCCCGTCATTCCTCCGGAACTCCACCTGCCTGTCGTTCAGAAAGCTACCGCGCTTGCGGTTAACCGATTGTTTAGCATACCGCCGATTCCGTCTTCAGCCCAAATCGGCGATAGCTTGCGCCTTATGCGCGGCTTCGACCACGGCCAGCGCCGTCATGTTGACGACGCCGCGCGACGTCACCGAAGGCGTCAATATATGCGCCGGGCTGTCGGTGCCGAGCAGGATCGGGCCGACATGCAGGGCGTCCATCATCGTGCGCAGCGCGGTCAGCGTGATGTTCGCCGAATCGAGGTTGGGGAATACCAGCAGATTGGCTTCGCCCCTTAGCCGCGAATGCGGATAGACGCGTTGGCGCAGCTGCTCCGATAGCGCGGAGTCGGCATGCATCTCGCCGTCGCATTGCAGGTCGGGCGCGATGCGCGCCAGGATCGCCGCCGCCTGCCGCATCTTCATGGCGCTTGGCGAATCGCGGGAGCCGAAATCCGAATGCGACAGCAGCGCTGCCTTGGGCTCGATGCCGAAACGCTGAATCTCCTCGGCCGCCAAAACGGTCATCTCAGCAATCTCCTCGGCGGTCGGATCGACTGAGACATGGGTATCGGTGAGGAAAATGATGCCGCGCTGCGAGATCAGCATGGAAAGTGTCGACAGGTCGCGATCCCTAATGCCGGCGCGCGGCCCGATGATCAGCGTCACGTTGCGCAAATGGCGCTCGAAACGGCCTTCGAGGCCGCAGACCATGGCGTCGGCGTCGCCGCGCTTCAGGGCAAGGGCGGCGATCACCGTATTGTCGGTGCGCACCATGGTGCGCGCCGCTTCCGTGGTCACGCCACGGCGGCCGGCAAGCTCGATCAAAAGGTCGACATAGTGGCGGTAACGCGGATCGTCTTCCGGGTTTATCAAGCCGAAATCGACGCCCGGCTTGATGCGCAGCCCGTAGCGCTTCAGGCGAACCTCGATGACATGCGGGCGGCCGATCAGGATCGGTTCGGCAATGCCTTCCTCGAGCACGACCTGCGCAGCGCGAAGCACGCGCTCGTCCTCGCCGTCGGCATAGATGACTCGCTTGGCGCTCGACGTCTTGGCCATCGAGAACACCGGTTTCATGACCAGGCCGGAGCGGAAGACGAAGCGGTTCAGCTTGTCGATATAGGCGGCGAAATCGGTGATCGGCCGGGTCGCGACGCTGGTCTCGCAAGCTGCCTTGGCGACAGCAGGGGCAATGCGCAGGATCAGCCGCGGATCGAAAGGCGAGGGGATCAGGAACTCTGGACCGAAGATGGGCGTCTCGCCGGAATAGGCACGCGCGGCAACGTCGGATGGCTCTTCGCGGGCAAGCGCTGCAATCGCTCGCACGGCGGCCATTTTCATCTCTTCGTTGATGGCGCTTGCGCCGCAATCCAGCGCGCCACGGAAGATGTAAGGAAAACAGAGTACGTTATTGACTTGATTGGGAAAATCGGAGCGGCCGGTGCAGATCATCGCATCGGGCCGTGCTGCCCGTGCCGCTTCCGGCATGATCTCGGGATTGGGGTTGGCCAGCGCCAGGATCAGCGGCTTGGGAGCCATGTGGTGGAGCAATTCCGGCTTCAGCACGCCGGCGGCGGACAGGCCGAGAAACACGTCGGCGCCGGGCAGAACGTCGGCCAGCGTGCGCGCCTCGGTCTCCTTAACATAGGGGTCTTTCCAGCGGTCCATCTCCTCGACGCGGCCCTTATGGGCGACGCCGAACCGGTCGGTAACCCAGATGTTTTCGACCCGCGCGCCGAGCGAGACCAGTAGGTTGAGGCAGGCAAGAGCGGCAGCGCCGGCGCCCGACGTGACGATCTTGATGTCCGCGATCGACTTGCCGGCGAATTCCAACCCATTGAGCACAGCGGCGGCGACGATGATGGCGGTACCGTGCTGGTCGTCATGGAAGACCGGTATGCTCATGCGGGCTTTCAACTGCTCCTCGACCTCGAAGCATTCGGGCGCCTTGATGTCTTCCAGGTTGATGCCGCCGAAGGTTGGTTCCAGCGCCGAGATCGTCTCGACCATGCGCTCGATGCCCGGTGCGTCGATCTCAATGTCGAAGACATCAATGCCGGCGAACTTCTTGAACAGCACCGCCTTGCCTTCCATCACCGGCTTGGAGGCGAGCGGACCGATATTGCCGAGGCCCAGCACCGCCGAACCGTTGGTAACGACACCAACAAGATTGGCGCGGGCTGTATAGTCGGCGGCGGTTGCCGGATCGTCGCGGATTTCAAGGCAGGGGGCGGCGACACCCGGAGAGTAGGCAAGCGCCAAGTCGCGCTGATTGCCGAGCGGTTTTGTTGCCTGGATTTCAAGTTTCCCGGGCCGAGGGTGCTTGTGGAAATAGAGCGCCGCTTCGTCGAGGTCGGATCGGGCCGCCTTCTTGCTTTCGCCTGTCATGACGGCCGCCTCCTCGGTTCAGTCCGTTTGGTGTTTTGAGTCTCTTAGCATGCAGCATTGGTTTTTCACGACGCCAAATGACGCAACCGCCATTTTGCTTTGCGAAACGAGTAAAATCGATTTGTTTCAGTTAGTTGTGCTAAAATCCTGCCGTGCCACTCAGGTCTTGTCCTCTCCGCCGTTCAGAACGCGCTGACATACAGACCGCCGTCGACCGGTATGTTCTGTCCGGTCAGGTAACCGGCGTGAACCGAGCACAGGAAAGCGCAGATCTGGCCGAATTCCTCCGGCGTGCCCAGCCGCTTGGCCGGGACGTTGGCTGCCGCTTGCGCCTTGCGCGCGGCGGCGGCGGCCGGATCTTCGGGTGTGCCGGCCTCGTGCGGGCCGCGCAGCCGGTCGGTATCGAGTTTTCCCGGCAGCATGTTGTTGATCGTTACATTGCGGTCGACGACCGTTCGCGCGACGCCTGCCAGGAACGAGGTGAGGCCGGCGCGGGCGCCGGACGACAGGTCTAGGCCGGGGATAGGTACATAGACCGATAGCGAGGTGATGTTGACGATACGGCCGAAGCCGCGCGCCGCCATGCCGTCGATCACGGCCTGAACCAGCTCGACAGGGGTCACCATGTTCTGGGTGACGCCTTCGAGGATCTTTGCCCGGTCGAGCGCGCGGAAATCGCGGAACGGCGGACCGCCATTGTTGTTGACGAGGATGTCGGGATCGGCGCAGGCGGAAAGCAGTGCCTTCTGGACGTCGGGCTTGGATACGTCGCCGACGATCTCGGTCACCCTGACGCCGAATTTCTCGCGCAGTTCAGCGGCGGTTTTGGCCAGCACGTCGGCGTTGCGGCCGTTGACGACCAGATCGCAGCCTGCCTCCGCCAGTGCCATGGCGCAGCCGCGTCCCAAGCCTTTGCTCGAAGCGCAGACGATGGCCTTCTTGCCGCGAATGCCGAGATCCATGGTGATTTCTCCTCTGATTGCCGCGGCAACCTAGCCGTATGGCTGGACCAATCGCAACCGTCATACGGTTGTTGCATGAATCGGGGCATAGCCTCAGGCGAAAGCAACGGTGACAAACGATGTCCGGCGCAGAGCCCCGCACTTTCCGCAGCATGTTCATCTCCGACGTCCATCTCGGATCGAAGGCGGCCAAGGCCGAGTTCCTGATCGATTTCCTGCGCCATCACGACGCCGATATCATCTACCTCGTCGGCGACATCGTCGACGGCTGGCGGTTGAGACGGAGCTGGCATTGGCCGCAGAGCCACAATGATGTGGTCCAGAAATTGCTGCGCAAGGCGCGCAAGGGCGCCAGCATCACTTATATCGCCGGCAACCATGACGAGTTCGCGCGCCAGTTCCAGGGTGTGCATTTCGGCGGCATTGTCGTCGCCGATCGTACCATCCACGAGACCGCCGATGGCAGGCGCTTGCTGGTCATCCATGGCGACCAGTTCGACACCGTCGTCCACAATGCGCGCTGGCTCGCCTATCTTGGCGACTACGCCTACGACGCGGCTATGCTCGTCAACCGCGTGGTCACGCGGCTTCGCCAACTGCTTGGCCTGCCTTATTGGTCGTTTTCGTCCTGGGCCAAGGTGAACGTCAAAAAGGCGGTGAATTTCATCGGCTCGTTCCAGACCATGCTGACCGAGGAAGCGCGCCGCTCGCATGTCGACGGCGTGATCTGCGGGCACATCCACCATGCCGCGATCGAAACCTACGAAGACGTGCAATACATCAATACCGGCGACTGGGTTGAGAGTTGCACGGCGGTGGTCGAGCATTTCGACGGCCGGATGGAGATACTGCACTGGGCGCACGTTCTGCCGGAGGCCCCGGTCGGCGGCGAAGTGCTGGTGCCGGTCGACATCAAGGGCAGGGCAGTCCAGGCTGCCTGACCTCATCGTGCTTTAATCGATCAGTCCAAGCGGTTTCGTCGCTTTTTTTGGCATGTTATGGGATCGACGTGCGCTGCTGGCCGCTCCGGCCGGGTGCCGTGCCGACGGATCGCCTGTAAATGTCTTCGCTGCCGCCGCTTTCGCCCGAACAGCTCGTCAGGCCACGCCATTTCGAACTGCGCATGAGCTTGATCTTCTTCACCCTCTTCGTTCCGCTCGGGACGCATGTGCCGTATTTTCCGCTGTGGCTGCAGGCCAAGGGATTCCACGCCGAGCAGATAGCCGTGATCCTCGCCGCACCGATGTTCCTGCGCGTGGCGACGACGCCTTTTCTTACCGCGCTGGCAGACAAAGCGAGCGACCGCGCCAATGTCTATGTTGCGCTGGTCGCCGCATCGCTGATCCTGTCCGCCGGTTACTTTCTGCCGCCGACCTACGCAACGGTACTTGCCGTATCCCTGGTGCTGACGGTCGTCTGGACCCCGCATTCGCCGATTGCCGATTCGCTAGCCCTTTCAGGTGTTCGCCGCTTCGGCTCGAACTACGCCGCCATGCGCAAATGGGGCTCGATCTCCTATCTCTGTGCCAATCTCGCCGGCGGTTTCATCCTGTCGGCAAGCGGTGCTCAGGCTGTCCCGGTGATCATCTTCGTGTCGTTATGCGCCGCGCTAACCGCCGGGCTGATTGCGCCGCGCCTCGGCCGTCCGCGTCGCCCCTCGCCGCTTTCGGCCGCCGATATCCAGCAATCGGGACCGAAGCTCCTCAACCCATACTTCCTCTATTTTTCGACGGGCGTCGGCGTCATCACCGCCAGCCACGCATTTCTCTACGGTTTCGTGTCGATCTATTGGAAGTCGATCGGCATCAGCGATTCGGTTGTCGGGCTGCTGTGGGGGTGGGGGGTCGTCGCCGAAATATGCATGTTCGTCGTCTTCACCCGGGCTTTCGCCTCATGGTCGGTCGTCTCGATCATGCTGATCGCCGGGATAGGCGCGATCATGCGCTGGATTGCCTTCCCCCTGATCTGGCCGCTCGGGCTTGGCGTTGGCGGGTTTTTCGCGATCCAGACACTGCATGCCGTCTCGGTGGCGCTGGTGCTGATCGGCCTGCAAAAGATGATCGGTGAGACGGTCGCGGAAGAACGCACCGGGGCGGCGCAAGGCATAGCCTATTTTTCCAACCGCTTCTTCATGGCGGTGGCGACGCTGATTTCAGGTCCTCTTTACGACCGCTTCGGCGCGAACGGCTTCTTTGCCATGATCCCGATCGCCCTGACGGGCCTGGTGCTGATCGGGTTTGCGGCGCGTTCAGCCCCACAGCGCCGGCTCGGGCGGTGACACCAGCGAACCTCGGTAGACGAGACCTGGAACGCGGTCGCGGGCCAGCAGCAACGGACCGTCGAGATCGATGAAATCGGCACGCTGCGCCAACAGCACGGCCGGCGCCATCGCAAGCGATGTGCCGACCATGCAGCCGACCATAACGCCAAGACCCAGTTCGCGGGCACGGTCGCGAAGCACAAGTGCTGCGGTCAGGCCACCCGATTTGTCGAGCTTGATGTTGATGGCGTCGTAGAGGCCGACAAGTGCGTCTAGGTCTTTCGCCTCGTGCACGCTTTCGTCGGCGCAGATCGGCACCGGATGCACGATGTAGCGAAGAATACCGTCGTATCCCGCCGGCAGCGGCTGTTCGACAAGAGCGATGCCCTGCGCAGCGGCAAAGGCGAGGTTTTCTACGATGTTGTCGTTCGTCCAGCCCTCGTTGGCATCAAGAATGATTCGGCTGTCAGGTGCCGCCGTCGTCACTGCACGGATGCGGGCGATGTCGTTATCGCCGCCGATCTTGACCTTGAGCAGCGGGCGCTGGGCGTTGGCACGGGCCTGCGCCGCCATCGCCTCCGGCTCGGCGAGCGACAATGTGTACGCCGTCTCGAGCGTCCGTAACGGAACGGCTCGTATCGTATGCGCGACCGGTGTTCCGCTGATCTTCGCTTCCAGGTCCCAGAGCGCACAGTCAATGGCGTTACGCGCCGCGCCTGCCGGCATGGCGTCGAGCAGGGCGGTGCGGCTGATGCAGCCGGCGATCTGACCGCGCATCGCCTCGATGGCGTCGCGCACACCCTCCACGGTCTCGCCATAGCGTTTGTAGGGGACGCATTCACCGCGGCCGGTATGGCCGTTTTCGGTGATGGCGCAGGAAATCACCTCAGCTTCGGTCTTCGAGCCGCGCGAAATGGTGAATGTCCCGGCGATGGGAAAGCGCTCGGCCTCGACCGAAATGACACGCGCCATATTTTTCTGCTCCGGCTGTGCAACAAGGAGGATGTCGGCAAATCGACAGGTCGGCCCCGTCAGGCTAAACAGGACGCCATGTTGACCATCCGCAGACGCGACGCAAGCGGCCTTGCCAAGGAGCCCGACCACCAGCCGCGCATCGCGATCGGCGAAGAGGGCGGCGTTCTCGGCTGCGCTTTCTCGGGAAGCTGGACGACACGCACCGTGGCGCTAGTCGATGCCGAGATGCGCAAGATGGAGAAGCGCAGCGGCTTCAAGACACTGGCGCTCGACCTTTCAAAAATCGAGAAGATGGACACTGCCGGGGCCTGGCTCATCGACCGCCTGGTCAGCAGCTTCGAAAAGAAGGGCGTCGAGATCACGATGCAGGGGCAAAGCGAGATCGCCTCGATCCTGCTTGGCGCCGTCGGTGATGCGGTTCGACGCGAGCCCGAATCTGGTCCGGCAAAGCCCCCCAACTTCATCATTCGGGGGCTCGAGGCGGTTGGCCGGCGCGTCTATGAGATGCGCGACGATTTCCTGGCCGCAATGAACATCCTCGGCGCCACCATACGCGGCTCGCAGATGAAGCTTGGCCGCGGCCATGCCGTCAACATGGCGGCGATCTTCAATCAGATCGATCGCATGGGCGTCGGCGCCATACCGGTCGTGGTGCTGATGTCGGCCATCGTCGGTGCGATTGTCGCCCAGCAAGGCGCCTACCAGCTCAGTTATTTCGGCGCCGACATCTTCGTCGTCGACTTGGTCGGGGTGCTGATCCTGCGCGAGCTCGGTGTGCTGATGACGGCGATCATGATCGCCGGCCGCTCCGGTAGTGCGATTACCGCCGAGATCGGCTCGATGAAGATGCGCGAGGAGGTCGATGCGCTGAAGGTGATCGGTCTTAATCCAATCGGCGTGCTGGTGTTTCCGCGGCTGGTCGCGCTGGTCGTCGCGCTGCCTTGCCTGACGATCATCGCCAACTTTGCCGCGCTGGGCGGCGGCATTTTGGCTGCATGGCTCTACTCCGATATTGCACCGGCAGCGTTCATCGACCGGCTGCGTGTCGCAATCGACCTCAGCACCATCTTTGCCGGCCTGATCAAGGCGCCGTTCATGGCGATGATCATCGGCATAATTGCCTCGGTCGAGGGCATGAAGGTTGGCGGCAGCGCCGAATCGCTTGGCCAGCATGTGACCGCCTCAGTGGTGAAGTCGATCTTTGTGGTCATCATTCTCGACGGGCTTTTTGCCATGTTCTATGCAGCGATCGAGTTCTGAGATGGCGCTGACGGGCACAAACACGACCAAGGTGGCGGCGAAGGCCAAAGAAGACGAGATCGTGCTGTCGGCGCACGACGTCACGGTATCGTTCGCTGACCAAGTCGTTCTCGACAAATTGTCGCTCGATATCTGGCGCGGGGAGATTCTCGGCTTCGTCGGTGCCTCCGGTGCGGGCAAATCTGTGCTCTTACGCACCATCCTTGGCTTGACGCGAAAGCAATCGGGAACAATCAAACTGTTCGGCGTCGACGTCGAGAAGGCAACCGAAAGGGAGCGCCTTCGCATCGACATGCGGCTTGGCGTGCTGTTCCAGCATGGCGCCCTTTTTTCGGCGCTGACGGTCCTCGAAAACGTCCAGGTGCCGATGCGCGAATATCTCGATTTGCCGAAGAAGCTGATGGACGAACTTGCCATGCTCAAGGTCGAGCTGGTCGGGCTGCCGCCGGATGCGGCGCAGAAATTCCCTTCCGAGCTTTCCGGCGGGATGATCAAGCGTGCCGCCTTGGCGCGCGCCCTGGCGCTCGATCCGGATATCGTCTTCCTCGACGAACCGACGTCCGGGCTCGATCCAATCAGCGCTGCCGAGTTCGACGAATTGGTCGTCAAGCTGCGCGATACGATGGATTTGACCGTGTATATGGTCACGCATGATCTCGACACGCTGTTTACCGCGTGCGACCGCGTGGCGGTGCTCGGCAACAAGAAAGTGCTGGTCGAGGGCACGATTGACGACATGCTCAGGAGCGAGGAACCCTGGGTAAAATCCTATTTCCGCGGAAAACGCGCCCGGCAACTTGATCTTGCGACGCGCGCATAGCCATAAGTGGGGCAATGGAAACCAGAGCCAACTACGTAATTGTCGGCATTTTCACGCTGGCCGCGATCCTGGCGGCCTTCGCGTTTGTCTATTGGACGGCCGCGATCGGTGACAGGGGTGAGACGGCGATGCTGCGTGTGCGCATTCCAGGCTCGGCTTCCGGTCTTGGCCGCGGCAGCTTCGTGCTGTTCAACGGCGTCAGGGTTGGTGAGGTCAAGCGTGTCTATATCGACCTTGACAATCCGACCGCGGCTATCGCCGACGCTGAGATCGGCAGGAATACGCCGATCACCAAGTCGACGCAGGCCGATATCGGCATCGTCAGCCTCGCCGGCCAGGCCAGTATCGAGCTCAAGGGTGCCGACCCTAAGGAGCCAAAACTCCTCGACGAGGCGGAAAAGGAAGGCCGTGTCGCCGAGATCGTTGCCAACCCATCGGCGGTGACCAATCTGCTGCAGACGGCGCAGGACATCTTCACCCGCGCCGACAAGGTCCTTTCGGAGCTCGAAGGCTTCACCAAGGACGTTCGCGGGCCGCTGACGCAGACCGTCAACAATGTCCAGACCTTCTCCGATGCGCTAGCCAGGAATTCGGACGGCGTCGACAAGTTCCTGGCCAGCGTCAGCTCGCTGGCGGACGAACTGAAAGGTGTTTCAGGCAAGCTCGACAGCACCCTGAAAGCGGCGGAAGGGCTGCTCAACGCGGTCGACAAGGACCAGATCAAGAGCATCGTCGCCAACGTCGATACGGTCACTTCGAACCTCAAGGAAACCACCAAGCAGTTCGACACGGTCATCAAGAACGTCGACACTGCGGTCGGCTCGATCAACGACTTCGCCCAGAAGACGCAAGGCACGCTGGCCAAGGTCGACGGCGTTCTCGACGGCATCGATCCGGCTGAGGTTCGCACAGCGTTGGCCAATATCCAGAAGGCCAGCGAAAACGCAAACGAGGCTGCCGCCGACATCGCCAAGGTGACCAACAAGTTCGCCAACCGAGCCGACGACATCGATGAAACCATCAAAGACGCGCACCAACTCGCAGGACGTCTCAACGATGCCTCGGTGCGAGTCGACGGCATCCTTGCCAAGGTCGACAAACTGCTCGGCTCCGGCCAGGCCGACGGCATCATGGCCGACGCCAGAGCGACGCTGAAATCGTTCAAGCAGGTCGCTGACACGCTGAACGCCCGTCTCGGTACCATCACCGACAATCTGGCGCGATTCTCGGGGCAGGGGCTGCAAAACGTCGAAGCGCTGGTCCAGGACAGCCGCCGTTCGATCAACCGTATCGAAGAGGCGGTGACCGATCTCAGCCGCAACCCGCAGCGGATCCTGTCCGGCGGAGAGGGCGAGGTCCGGCAGTTCGACGGCAGGGTGCGCCGTTGACTTCGATCCCCGACCACCGCAAGAACATAGCTTGCAGATGCGCGTTGTTTTCACGATCCGGGGGGGATCGCGTTTGAAGTCGATCAGTTCAGGCAGCATCACATCGGGTGGGTCTAAGGTTGGGGCGGTGTTGCTGGCGCTTTCGCTTGCAAGCTGCGCGGCTTTGCCGGGCGGCAGACCGGCGCCGCTGGATACGTTCGAGCTTTCGGCGCCGTCGCTGGAAGCGCGTGCCCACAGCCGTCGCCAGATACTCATCGCCCAGCCATCGGCGCTCAAGGCGCTGGACAGCCAGAACATCGTCATCAAGCCATCGCCGCGATCGATCCAGTATCTGAAGGGCGCGCAATGGGCCGACCGGCTGCCGATGATCGTACAGGCGCGGCTGGCAGAGACGTTCCAGCGCTCGGGCAGCTTCACCGGCGTGGGCAAGCCGGGCGAGGGCCTGGCGATCGACTATCAGGTGATCGTCGAGATCCGCTCGTTCGAGGTGCGTGTCGATGGCGGCGAACATGCCGAGGTCGAGCTGTTTGTGCGCCTGTTGAACGACCGCAATGGTGAAGTGCGCGCTTCGAAGACGTTTAGCGCCATCGCACCCGTTTCGGGCAATGGCAACCAGGCCTATGTCGGCGCGCTCGATGCCGCGTTCGGCGATGCGGCCGGGCAAATCGTCCGCTGGACCGACACTGTGATCTGACGCAGCCGGAACTGCCGGCGCGGCGCTCTGCAGCGCCAATGGAATTCGGTACGAGATAAAAAGGCGGGAAAATCCCGCCTTTTCGTTTGTTCTCTATCGCTCGCTTAGTGCAGGCGGCCGCTGGCGTGGGCCAGCATGGTATAAACCTTGCCGGTATCCGACGTCAGGTAGGTCTGTGCCATGATGTTGTCGCGGTCGTTGCGCGACACGTCCTTGAGCAGCTTTTCGAAATCGTCGCAGTAACGATCGACAGCAGCGCGGAACTCCGCCTCCGATTGATATTTGCGGCGGATTTCGTCGAACGTCTGCTGGCCTTTCAGCGTGTAAAGTCGACGCGTGAAGACGTCGCGCTCGCCGCGCCGGTAGCGGTTCCACAGCTCGATCGAGGCATCGTGATCGATAGCGCGGGCGATATCGACGGAGAGCGAGTTCAGCGATTCCACGACATGAAGCGGCGAACGCGCAGCGGGAGCCGGGCGCGGCGCTTCGGAGGGCGCCGCCGGCTTGGCGTCGTCTTCGCGCGATGCACCAGTCAGGAGGTCACGCACCCAGCCGCCTTGCGGCGTGCGGCCGTTGGGGTCGCGCTGGCGCGGCGCTTGGTCTGTGGGACGTTCGAGGTCGAGCGTGCCGCGCAGCGCCGTCTCGCCCGAAGGCGCCTGCGGCGCACGACGCTGTTCCGGAGCCGGAGCCGGGCGACGAGGCGGTTCGGTGGCGCGCGGGGCGGGCGCTTGCGGCGCCGGACGCAGGTTGCGCTGTTCCGAACTGTCGCCGGTGCGGCCAGATTTCGCAACGATTTCAGAAAGTTCCTTCAGCGCGTTGATCTGCTCGGAAACCGCACGGCGGATAGCCGTGGTCGATTCTTTTGCTTCTTCTGGCATCTCGATGACGCCTTTCTTGAGCTCGGCCCGGGTGAGGTCGAGCTCGCTCTTGATCGAGCCGGCAGTGCGCCGCATCTCCTCGGTCGCATCGGCAAAGCGCTTGGTGGCCGAATCGACCACTTCGGAAATCGCGGTTCGGATCTTGTCGGCGGATTCCAGCGTCTTGCCTTCGGCGTTCTGCAGCGTCTGGCCGACCAGATTCTCGAACGAGCGCATGACCCTTTCGAGATCTTCCGATTTCTTGACAAGACCGACCGCAAGGTCCTCCAGCGACGATTGCCTTTCGAGCGTGTGCTCGAGATTGCTCTGGGCCGAGCTCAACAGGTCCGAGGCACTGGAAAGCAACCGGCTGTGCTCGTCGAACTTGGTGGCGATGGAGGCAACCTCACGCAAGGTCGAGGACGACAGCTCGGTGAGCCGCGTCGTGTTCGAATCAACCAGGCGCGCCGAGCTGGCGAAGGTCTGCGCGGTCTTTTCCGTGGTCGCCGCGAAGCTTTGCGTGCTCCCGGTCAGGCGTTCGTCGACCTGGCCGAGATTGGTCGCCGCCTGCTCGATCAACTGACCGAGCTGCGAGCTGGACGTGGTCATGCGGCCGATGAGGTCGGCAACGCTGTCGGCAAGCGTCGAGCGCGCGCCTTCGACCGCCGACAGGGTTTCGGCCGTGCGGCTGGCGAGGGCGTCGACGAGGGCGGCGTTTTGATTGCGCAGCTTCTCAGTCGCACGTTCGGTAACCTCTTCCATGCTCTTTTGCAGCTCGGAGCCGCCCTGGGCAAAGCGCTCGACCAGAGGCCGTGCCGTCTCGTCCAGGATTTTCGATATTTCGGCCGAACGTGCCGCAAGCATCGTGTTGAGATCGCGAGTATTGGCACCGATGGTCTTTGCAGCGTCGTTAGTGCTCTGGCCGATATGCTGGCCGACCGCAGTGAAGGTTTCGGCGATCATGTTGGCACGCGAGACCAACTGCGCCTCGGCGTTCGAGACCTGCTCGTTGAGCCTTTGGCCCATTGTCTCGGCGGAGTAGGCGAGGCGGTTCTCGACGCTCGCGACCTGCTCCTCGACGCGGGCCGCGGTGGCGGCGGCACTCGATGCCAGGCGTTCGTCGGCACCGGCAAGCACTTGCTCGATTTCACGGGCATGGACGGCGAGTTCCTGGCCAGTCTGCCTGGCGCGCTCGGCAACCCGCTGCTCGGTGCTGGTGAAGGCACCGACAATGGTGTCGGCATGTTCGCCGATGGCGGTGCTGCTGTCGGCAATGCGGGACACCAGACGATGATCCGCCTCCTCGAAGATGCGGCCGATCTCGGACGCACGGGCCGAAAGTGCTTCGAAGCCTTCGGCAATGCGCGAAATAAGTTGCTGGTCGGCGGCATCGAAAATGCGACCCAGATCCGACGCGCGTGCCGCGAGCGCTTCGGCGGACTCGCCGATGCGCACGCCCAGCCGCTCGTCGGCCGTTTCGAAATTGCGCAGGATGTCGCCGGCACGTGCCGCCAGCGACTGGGCCGTTTCGATGGCGCGAGAGACCAGCCTGTGGTCCGCCGCATCGAAGGTGCCGGCAATCTCACTTGCTCTGGCTGCCAGCTGATCGGCCGTCTCCTGGGCACGCGCGAGCAAGGTGTTCGAAGTGTCGTCGACCCGGGCAATCAGCGCGCTCGACGTATCCTCGGCGCGCGCGGCAAGGCGCTGATCCGCCTCTTCAAAGGTGCGGGCGATGTCCTCCGCCCTGGCGAGCAGGGCAGCCGAGGTCTGCTCGGCGCGCTCGGCGATCTTGCGGTCGGCATCGCTGAATGCTGCGCCCGCCTGCTCATGCAGCGCACTGGTGACTTCCATGACCTTTTCGCGCAGCGCCCCGGCGACGAAGACCGCGCTTCTTTCGAGCACACTGCGAACGTTGTCGACACCCGTCGACAGCGCCCGCTCCATGGTGCTGGCGCGCTCCTCGATGACGCCTGTCTGCCGGCTGAACGCCTGCTCGATCTTTTCTACGTCGGCAGCGATAGCATCGGAGATGTCGGTGCTCCTGGCGGCGATCTGCTCGATATGGCCGGACAGCGAACGGTCGACATCCTTGCGCGTTTCGGCGAGCCTGGAGAGATCATCCTGCAATGCGCGGGTCAGCAGGTCGCGGCCCTCGCTCAGCTTGCCGACATGACCGGCGACGATCTCGTCGACCTCGCTGCGGCTCGTTGCAAGCCTCTCCAGATCGGCTTCCAACGCGCGCCTGAGGATATCGCGGCCTTCCGCCAGTTTCTCGACCTGGCCGGCAACCAGCCCATCGATGCTCGAGCGGCTTTCGGCCAACTTGGCGAGATCGTCCTCGAGCGCCTTGGACAGGGTCGAGCGGTCCTGGACGAGCTTCTCTGCGTGGGTTGCGACCAGGCTGTTGACGTTGCCGAGATCGGCTTCCAATGCACGCGAAAACTGTGCGCGATTGTCGGTCAATAGCTGCGACTGATCGGCGATAGCGCCCCTGATCGTGCTGAGATCGGTCTCCAAGGCACGCTTGAGGATGTCGCGGCCTTCGGCCAGTTTCTCCACCTGGCCGGAAACCAGCCCGTCGATGCTCGAGCGGCTTTCGGCGAGCTTGGCAAGGTCGTCTTCGAGCGCCTTGGTCAAGCTTGAGCGATCTTCCGCCAGTTTCTCGGACTGGGCCGCAATAACATCCTTGATGGTGTTGAGATCGGCCTCCAAAGCGCGCTTGAGAATGTCACGGCCTTCGGCCAGTTTCTCGACCTGGCCGGAAACCAATCCGTCGATGCTCGAGCGGCTTTCGGCCAGCTTGGCAAGATCGTCCTCCAGCGCGCGCTTGAGGATACCGCGACCCTCGGCCAGCTTCTCGACCTGGCCGGCGACCAGCCCGTCGATGCTCGACCGGCTTTCTGCCAACCTGGCGAGGTCGTCCTCGAGCGCCTTCGACAGGGCCGAACGGTCCTCGGCGAGTTTGTTCATATGTTCGGAGACGACGCCCCGCACGGTCTCGAGATCGGTCTCCAGTGCCCGCGACAGCTGACCGCGATCCTCCGCCAGCTTCTCGGACTGGCTGGCGATGACACCCTTGACGGTGCTCAGATCGGCTTCGAGTGCACGCTTGAGGATGTCGCGGCCTTCTGCCAGCTTCTCGACCTGGCCGGCAACCATCACATCGATGCTCGAGCGGCTTTCGGCCACCTTGGCGAGATCGTCTTCGAGCGCCTTCGAAAGGGTCGAACGGTCTTCGGCGAGCTTGTTCATGTGATCGGAGACAACGCCCCGCACAGCCTCCAGGTCGCTCTCCAGTGCCCGTGACAACTGGCCACGGTCTTCCGCCAGCTTTTCGGACTGGCTGGCGATGACGCCCTTGATCGCGTTCAGGTCCGATTCAAGCGCGCGCTTGAGGATGTCGCGGCCTTCGGCCAGCTTTTCGACCTGGCCGGCAACCAGCCCATCGATGCTCGACCGGCTTTCGGCCAGCTTGGCAAGATCGTCTCCAAGCGTCTTCGAAAGCAGGCTGCGATCCTCGGCGAGCCGGCCAGAATGATCGGCGATCAGGCTCCTGATGTCGGACAGGTCGTTATCGAGCGACTGGGAAAGCCCGCTGCGGTCTTGCGCCAATTTCGCCGAATGGGCCTCGATGAGGCCATTGATGCCGGCGATATCGGCTTCCAGCGCACTGGCGAGTATTGCGCGGCCCTCGGCGATCTTTTCGACTTGACCGGCAACGAGGCCGTCGATGCTAGCGCGACTCTCTGCCAGCTTGCCGAGGTCGGCCTCGAGCGCGCGCGAAAGAATGCTGCGGCCTTCAGCGAGCTTGCCGACGTGTCCGGCAACCATTTCATCAATTATCGTGCGGGCTTGCACGAGTTTTCCAGAGTCTTCGTTCAAGGCCTGGGCAAGCCTGTTGCGACCCTCTTCAAGGCTTTCGAGATGGCTGCCCAGCGAAGCGTCGATCGCTGCGCGCGATTCGTTGACCTTGCGCAGATCCTCTTCAAGAGCGCGCGAGATCAAGCCGCGGCCCTCGGCAAGCTTCTGCACCTGGTTGGCCACCGCTGCGTCGATTTCGGCGCGACCTTCGGCGAACTTCGCCAGATCGGCCTGCATTGCGGCCGCCATTCGGTCGCGGCTTTCGGAAAGCTTGCGGCTGTGGTTTTCGACGGCTTCCTCGATCCCGGCGCGAGCATCGGCAAGCCGCTGGATGTCCGTATCGAACGAACGTGATACGACATGGCGCGCCGCTTCCATGCGCCCGGCGAAATCGCCGGCGCGGGCTTCAAGCATGGTCGAGGTCGATGAAATGATGTCGGCCATGTCGGTGCCGATCTGGGTCTTGCCCTGATCGATCATCGCCGACAGCGTCTCCTTGCTATCCTGGAAAGTGTGGGCGATTTCGCGCGCGCGCTCGACCAGCGTCTCGTTGATCTGGCGTGCGCGAGCTTCCAGCGCGGCGTTGAGCTTCTGCGTACCGGTGTCGAGCGCCTCAGCGCGGGTCTGGAACTCGCTGATAAGCGCCTGGCCACGTTCGGCAAGCGTCCGCTCGATCCCGTTGAGGCTGGCTTCGAATTCGGAATTGAGCGTGCGCGCGGCGCCGCCGAGCAGCGACACCATGCCGGTCGTGCGATCGTCGAGCAGGTCGGTCAGCGACCGCGTCAGGCCATCGGTGGTGTCCGTCAACTTGGCGATGCGGGTGTCGAGCAGGCTGGCAAAGGCCTCGCCCGACGTCGACAGCCGGTCGGTGATCGATTCGAGCCGGCCTTCCACCGAATCGAAGATCGACATCGAGCTCCCGTTGATCCTGTCGATCAGCGTGTCGCCGGATTCGTTGATCGTCATCGACAGCTTGGTCGAGGCGTTGAGAATGCTGTCGCGAATGATATCGCTGGCGGCGTTGATCTCGTCCTTCAGCGTCTCGTGGGCGCCGGTGATCGAGGCGCGCACGCGCTCGGCATGGGTGACGACCGCTTCGCGCTCGCTGCCCAGCCCGTCGACCAACGAGCGGATGCGGGACTCGTTCTCGGAATAGGAGCGCTCGATCTGGTTCACCTCGCTGTGAACCAGCGTTTCGAGCTCGACGGCACGCGCCAGCGTGCGTTCGATACCTTCGCCCATGGCCGCCACCTCGCGCCGAACCGCCTGGCCGATCATCATGACGCGATCCTGGGCAAGATTTTCCGGCTCGGCCAGACGGAAGGCCACCTCGGTCATCGACTGCGCGGCAAGGCGCATCTCCTGAGCGCGGCGAATCATCACGGCGAATGCCCAGAAAAGGATGACGGGCACGATTGCCGCGACCGCCAGGCCGATCAGCTCGGGACGGGCGAAGAATTGATCGAAGGTGCGGATATTCCAGATGCCTGGGCCGAACAAAAGATTGGCAAGGCCGCCGGCGCCGGCGATCCAGGCCAGCGAAACGAAAGCCACGACCCAATAGATCGTGTTCGATGCGCGCCGGTTGAGGGTGTGCAGGAGGGTCTTATAGTCCTTTTGGCGATCGTCGTTGGCCGGCGAGAAAGCTGCCGGCTGCGAGCCATTGCGCGTTGCGACAGGACGCAACTCAGCCGGCTTGGCTTTTGGCGCGGGATTTGCGTTCTGGCTTTGATTGGCGGCGGGTGGCGCGTTCTGGGCCTGGTCGGAGGCAGGTGCTTCGTTCTGGCTGCGACCTTCGCGCGCCAGTTCGTCGGCGGCTTGCGATATTTGCGCTTCCAGGTCTTCCATGGATGCCGCCATGTCGAAGTCACCTCCGGCATCTCCGCTCAGATCGATATCAAGTGCCTTTTCGAGTTCCCTGGCTACGTCGCTGTCGAGCGTTCTTGTCGTCGTTGGTTTCTTCGCCATGCCTTCGCTACCCTGTACAAGCTGCCGCGGGACTTATGGTTCTGCTTATTGATTCTGCCTAGCGTGTCCCGCGCAGGAGGCTGAAAATGGACCTGTCGTATCGTAATGACACAGCCGGGTAAAGAAAACATGCATTCCGCCCGATACGTAAAACTTTAAATATAAGGTTAACACGGCCGTGATTTCGGCGCCGTCATCGCGACATTTTTCCAGGCCAATCATTAACCCGTTGTCCACCGGATAGGCCTAGTTTTTGGGGCGGTCGAAGAACGGAGTCTCAAAGTGATACGTGGCGAAAACGGCATTGCCTTCTCGATGCTTGGCGGCGACGTGTCGGGGACAGCCGGGGCGCGGCCGATCGACCTGGCGCATCTTGCGCGCCAGACGATGGGCGATCGGAGCCTCGAGCAGGAGGTGCTGGCATTATTCGTGCAGCAGGCGCTATCGGTGCGCGACAAGATCGTCGATGCGGATGTCAGGCAGCGGCTGCTATTGGCACACGGGCTCAAAGGCTCGGCGCGCGGGGTCGGCGCCTTCGCCATCGCCGATTGCGCCAGTGCGATCGAATGCCGGCCCGAAGACGCCAGCAGGCTGAAGCGGCTTGGCTCGCTAATCGAAGAAGTACGGGACTTCGTCGCCGCCATCAGCCAATAGAACTTATTCCCAAAACGCCACACAGCGGCGCTTTCGCGCCGCAGTTGACTTGTCGGCAGAGTGATTATGTCGGCTCAGACTCCCTTCAGGTGACAAATGACCAAGCTGACCTTCATCGCCCATGACGGCACGCATTTTGACGTGGATGCCGAAAACGGCTCGACCGTCATGGAAAATGCGATCCGCAATGCGGTGCCGGGAATAGAAGCGGAATGCGGTGGCGCCTGCGCCTGCGCGACCTGCCATGTTTATGTCGATGAAGCCTGGACGGCTGAGGTCGGCGAGCCGGAAGCCATGGAAGAGGACATGCTGGATTTCGCCTACGAGGTCCAGCCGAACTCGCGGCTGTCATGCCAGATCAAGGTGCGCGACGCGCTCGATGGGCTGGTCGTGCGGGTGCCGGCTCGCCAGGGCTGACGCCGATTTTTGCCGCTGCCGCTTGGCAGCGGGCCAATGGTCATGCAGTGTCGCGCCGTTTTCCCATAAAGGCGCATGCTTCATGACCGCTATCACCAAGACGGACGTACTCATTGTCGGGGCAGGGCCTGTCGGCCTGTTTGCCGTATTCGAGCTCGGCCTCTTCGACATGAAGTGCCATCTGATCGATATACTCGACCGGCCCGGCGGGCAGTGCGCCGAACTCTACCCGGAAAAACCGATCTACGACATTCCGGGCTGGCCCTCGATTTCGGCGCAAGGTCTGGTCGACAAGCTGCTTGAGCAGATAGCGCCGTTCAAGCCCGAATTCACCTATAACCGCATGGTTTCGAGCCTGGAAAGGCTGGCGGACGGCAGCTTCCGCGTCACTACCGACGAAAACGAGGTGTTCGAAGCCAAAATTGTGGTGATCGCCGCCGGCGGCGGCTCTTTCCAGCCGAAGCGGCCCCCGATTCCGGGAATCGAACCCTATGAAGGCAAGAGCGTGTTCTACTCGGTGCGCCGGATGGAGGACTTTCGCGGCCATGAGCTCGTTATCGTCGGCGGCGGCGATTCGGCGCTCGACTGGACGCTGAACCTGCAGCCGGTGGCCAAGAGCGTGACACTGGTGCACCGGCGGCCCGAATTCCGGGCAGCGCCCGACAGCGTCAACAAGATGTATGCCATGCACGAGATGAAGCAGCTGGATTTCCAGGTCGGACAGGTAACCGGACTGGCCGGCAGCGACGGCCAGCTCGCCTCCGCCACCATCAAGGGACCGGAAGGCAATATCGAAGTGCCGTGTACGCGGATGCTGCCGTTCTTCGGCCTGACAATGAAGCTCGGCCCAATCGCCGAATGGGGCCTCAATCTCCACGAGAACCTGATCCCGGTCGACACCGAAAAATTCCAGACGTCGGTGCCGGGTATCTTTGCCGTCGGCGACATCAACTGGTACCCCGGCAAGCTGAAGCTGATCCTGTCGGGCTTCCATGAGGTCGCTCTAATGGCGCAGGCAGCCAAGCACATCGTCAGCCCCGGCGAGCGCATCGTGTTCCAGTATACGACCTCGTCGACCAGTCTGCAGAAGAAGCTCGGCGTGGTCGACTGAACCTCGCGGTATTTCGTCGGGCCGGTCTACTCCGCCAAGGCTGGGGCGACAGCGTCGGCATGGCCGCGAAGCGGTTTTTCCGGCATCAGCCAGAGCGTGATGAACGACAGCAGCAAGGTGGCGGCAGCGACGAGGAAGATCATCACGAACGGCATGGCCGAGGCGATATGGCCGGCCGGCTGTGTGCCTTCGCTGGCCAGCGGCAGTCCGTAGCCAAGGGCGACGGGACCGAGCATGGCGACGCCAAGCGCACTGCCCAGTGAGCGCAGGAAGGTTAGAACGCCGGTCGCCACGCCAAGGTGCATGCGATCGACTGCGTTCTGGACCGAGACGGTGGCAACCGGAAAGGTCGTGCCTGTGCCCAGGCCTACGCAGGTCGTCAACACCTCAACAAACGATAACGAGGCATTCCCGGCGACAAGACTGAGCACGGCGAGGCACAGGATCGAGAAAATTGTGCCGATCATGGCAATACGCTTATAGTGAAAAAAGCGCGGGATCATTCGCCCGCTGAATGTCGCACCGGCCACCGTGCCGAGCATCAGCCCAAGCAACGCGGTGCCCGATTCGCTGACCGACAGGCCGACGACCGATTGCAGGTAGACCGGCAGATAGACGGACAAGCCGACATTGGCGGCCTGCAGCAGGAACATCGAGAGCGTGCCGGCGAGAACGATCGGATTGCCGAGCACTTCGAGCGAGATCAGCGGTTCGGCCGCGCGCATGAGCCGCAGCGCGAACGCGCCCCAGAACACCGCTGAGCACGCAAGCAGTCCAAGGATTTCAGTGGACAGCCACGGATACTCGCTACCACCCCAGTTCAAGGCAAGCAGCAGCAACGAGGTGGCCGCGACCAGAAGCAGCGCGCCGAGGCCGTCGATGCGGTGATGTTTTGCGGCGATCGGCAGCTTCTTGAGCGGCTTGTTGATGATCGCCATGGCCAACAGGCCGAGCGGGATGTTGATCCAGAAGATCAACGACCAATGCAGATGTTCGGCGAAGGTCCCACCGAGCAGCGGCCCGGCGATACTGGCGACGGCCCAGGTGCCCGAGATCCAGGCGGCGTAGCGGGCCCGCTCGCGTGGCGGCACGAGATCGCCGATCACGGTCTGCGTCAGGGCGAACAGCCCGCCGCCGCCGGCGCCCTGGATCGCCCGGCCGACAACCAGGACCAGCATGTTGGGGGCTGTGGCGCTGACCAGCGAGCCGGCGAGAAAGATCAGGATTGCAGCATAGACGGTCGGCCGGCGGCCGTAGATGTCGGAGATCTTGCCGTAGAGCGGCGCCACGGCGGTCGCGGTCAGAAGATAACCGGTCACGATCCACGGCAGATATTCGGCATGCCCGAGCAGACGTGCCATCGTCGGCATCGCCGGCGCAACGATGGTCTGGTCGAGCGCCGCCAGCAGCATCGACAAAAGCACGCCGCCGATGATGGCGTTTTTCTCGGTTTCGGTCAGCGGCGTGCTGGTTTCCACCATCGCTTGCTTGTCGATAGCCTGGTCCATATCCGTTCGTCCATTACGCTTGCGTGCACGTTCCGCGAGGCGGCTGGAGTGCGTCGAGTGTGCAGATTGGCCGTGTATTCGCGCCTTGGGACTGAGCGTTGCGAACTTGACATATGTCGTTCGCTATAGGCCGATTTCGACAGCGGCTCGAAAGTTTTTCGAAGCTGGCACCATGCTTCGGCAAAATTGGCTTTGTTCCAAATTCGCTTTGTCCGACGACGCGGAGTTCAGCCGGGAGCGAGTCGGCCGTTCTCAATGCGCTCGATGCGATAGTGCAAAAGCCGCAGGATACGGCTTTGGAAATTGACGCTTTCGACGCGATCGAAGCGCATCTGCTCCTGGTCGTGCTTGGCAAGCATGGCCGCTGTAATTTTCGCGGCCTTCGTCTTGGCCAGTTCGCAGGTCCTTTCCGGGTAGCTCGCCTTCAGGGCGTCCTCGAGTTCGCGGCCATGGTTCTTGGCAATCTCGACGTGGCGTTCCTCATGGCGCTTGATGTCAGCGGACAACGTGTCCCAGAACAGCCTGACGCCGGCATCGGCTTTGCGCGGACGGCGCCACTCGGGAAGGATCACCTTGACCTTGACGGTGACGACAGCGTCGGCAATCCAGCACGAGCCCGGCTTTTGCGCATAGCTGACGCGGGTAGTGAACGCCATCTGGGTAGCGCCTGGATGCCGCGACCCGGTGCTTTTCACCTGAGGCCCGAGTTTCGACAGCTGGGTCTCGATGTCGTCGAGCGTCCTGCCGCCGATCGGGAAATAACTATATGTCTTGACGAGAGTTGCAGCGCCGGCTGGGAATGCGGTCAGAGCGAGCATCAGGGCGCAGAGGAGGGATCGTTTCATCGTGTTGCCTCTTTTCCCACCTTGCCTTACCGCCGTCCTCGGCGCAACGGAATTGATCCCCGGCCACGCCGCGGGATGGAACATGGTTGATGGGCAATGATGACAGGGCGATGGCAGCTGGCGCACGGACGCCATCTCGACCTTGGCGGCAACGCCGTGGTCGTCGGCATCCTCAACATTACGCCAGACAGTTTTTCCGACGGCGGCCTGTTCGATGTGCCGGAAAAGGCGGTGGCCCAGGCGCGCCGCATGGTGGAGGAGGGGGCCTCCGTCATCGACATCGGCGGAGAATCGACACGTCCCGGGGGATCTGGGGTCTCCGCAAAGGAAGAGCAGGCCCGCATATTGCCGGTGATCGAGGCGCTCGCGACGTCTGGCGGAACGCTGATCTCGGTCGATACCTATCGCGAGGCTACGGCCCGGCTTGCCGTCCAAGCCGGCGCACATATCGTCAATGACGTCTGGGGCTTGCAGCGCGAACCGGGCATTGCCCGCGTCGCTGCCGAAACCGGCGCCGGGCTTGTCGTCATGCACACGGGACGGGACCGGCAGAAACTGCCCGACGTGATTGCCGATCAGCTTGTCTTCCTCAGGAAGTCGCTGGAAATCGCGCGGCGGAGCGGTGTTGCCGACGACCATATTGTGCTCGATCCGGGCTTCGGCTTCGCCAAGGAGACGGCAGCGGAAAATCTTGACCTGATGGCACGGTTTTCCGAGCTTCATGCGCTAGGTTTTCCACTGATGGCCGGCACATCGCGAAAGCGCTTTATCGGCACCGTCACCGGCCGCGATGCGGCTGCAAGGGGCGCCGGAACCGCGGCCACCAGCGTCATCCTGAGGCTCAAAGGCGCGCATCTCTTTCGCGTCCACGATGTCGCAATCAACGTGGACGCATTGGCCATTGCCGATGCTATGCTGGCTCGTGAGATCGGGGAAAGCTGAGCCATGTATATCATCCGCATGAAGAACTGCGCCTTCTTTGCCCGGCACGGTGTGCTGGACGAAGAAGAGACGCTCGGCCAGCGCTTTTATGTCGATGCGGCACTCACGGTGGATCCCGGACGGGCACTGGTCGAGGATTCCATCGACGACACCGTCAATTACGGCATCGCCTTTGCGGTCATCGAAAAGATCATTACCGGCGAGCGGCGCTTTCTGATCGAAGCGTTGGCACTCGAAGTGGCGAGGGCGCTGACGGCGCGGTTTCCGCAGATCAGAAAGGCCGAGATCACCGTGCGCAAGCCGAACGCCCCGGTGCCGGGTGTGCTCGATCATGTCGAGGTGACCGTTGTCTGGCCAGAATAATACCGTCTATCTCAGCCTTGGCGGCAATCTCGGTGATCCGGCGAAATCGATGGCTGCGGCATTGGGCATTCTGGATGCCGACGAGAGCACGCGCGTCGTTGCCGTTTCGTCGCTCTACCGAACGCCGCCCTGGGGCAAGCTCGATCAGCCGGATTTCCTCAACGCAGCGGCCGAAATCTCGACAGCGCTCGCGCCGCGGGCTTTACTCGACCTTTGCCTCGACGCTGAGCGAAAACTGAAGCGGGTGCGCGAGGAGCGCTGGGGCCCGCGGCTGATCGATATCGACATTCTGGTGTTCGGCGACCGCATCATCCACGAGACCGGACTGGAGGTGCCGCATCCGCGCATGCTGGAGCGCGCCTTCGTGCTGGCACCGCTGGCAGAAATTGCGCCGGAGCTTGTGGTCGACGGCAAGAGCGTATCGGAGCGGCTGGCCGCCGCCGACACATTGGGCATTGAACGGCTGCCGTCGGGCCGGGATTGGTGGAAGGCTTGATGCTGCCGCCATCGGCGCCCGAAGTCAGCCGGAAAACCCACCTCCGTCGAGGAATATTTGTTCGTCCGGTGTCGTCTCGCGGCCAAGCATCTTGTTTCGATGCGGAAAACGGCCGAAGCGCTGGATGATATCGCGATGCTCGACCGCATATTTCAGGTAGGAGGGGGCCTTGGCGGCGGTAAGCTCCATCGATCTGAGCTGATCGGCGATGTCCTCCGAATGCTCATAGGGCAGATAAAGAAAGACGCGGAGGTCTTCGTCGAGCGCCAGGTCATGGCCGGCCGCGATCGCTTTCCCAGCGAAATGCCGCGCCAGCGGGTCCGTGGCGTACATGTGGCCGGTGCCGCGAAAGCAGTTTCGCGGAAACTGGTCGAGCAGGATCATCAGCGCCAGCGACCCTTCGGCGTGTTGAGACCAGCTGTCGCATTCGCGGCGGGCGGCGGCGAAGTGCAGATCGAAAAACCGGGTGCGGAAGTCGGTATCAAAGGCGTCGTTCTTCTCGAACCACGCGTCCTCCCCCGCGTCGCGCCAGAATCTGGTGACGGAGACAGCGCGCTCATCCAGTTCGTCCATCATTCCCGTCTTTCCAAGGTTTAATCGGCCGGTTCGGACTTCTGCAACACGCCGGCGGTCTCTTCGTTGAGCGGCTGGCCCGCGCGCCGTGGCGTGCTGAGCGGCGTCGGGATGGGGGTGCCGATATTGCCTTTGAGAAAGCGCCGTCCGGCGCGGATGCCTTCGGCCTGTTGAAGCTCGAAACGGGCAGCGTCGCGGCGGCGGACGTCCTCGACCACCTCGGCGACCTCTTCCGGGTCGACGCCAAGGGCTTCCAGGGTCGAGCCGCCGAAGACAAGCGCCGATTCGAACGTCTCGCGGAGCTGATAGTCGACGCCGGCACGAATGAGCTGCAACGCCGTGCCGCGGTCGAAGGCGCGCGCCAGCACCGTCAGCAAGGGAAACTCCGCCTTGATCAGTTCGGCGATGCGCACGGCGGCATCGGGCTTGTCAACGCAGATCAGCACCGCGCGTGCCCGCCCGGCTCCCGCGGCCCGCAGGATGTCCAGCCGCGTGCCATCGCCATAATAGACCTTGAAGCCGAAATCGGCTGCCGCCTGGATCATTTCGACCTCATTGTCGATGATCGATACGTCGATCCCACGCAACAAAAGCGGCTGGCTCGCGATCTGGCCGAACCGGCCAAAGCCGATGATCAGCACGCTGCCGGTCAGGCCGTTGGCGACATCGACGCCTTGAAGCGACTGCTCGTCGTGCGGTGTCAGATACCGCAGGGCTATGATTGCCAACGGCGTCAGGACCATGGAAATGATGACGATCGCGGTCAGCATCGCATTGGCCTGGTTATCGATGATCCCGACAGCCGCCGCCGCGGAATAGAGGACGAACGCGAATTCGCCGCCTTGCGCCATGAAGACCGCGCGTTCGAGGCCTTCCCGGTGGCCGGTTTTGAGAATGCGAGCGACGATATAGATGCCGATCGCCTTCATCACTATGTAGGCGACGACATAGATGGCAATGAGCTGCCAGTTGACGACGACCACATGCAGGTCGAGCGACATGCCGACGGCGAGGAAGAACAGCCCGAGCAGAATGCCGCGGAACGGTTCGATGTCGGCCTCCAGCTGGTGGCGGAAGGTCGATTCCGACAAAAGCACGCCGGCCAGGAAGGCCCCCATCGCCATCGACAGGCCGGAAAGCTGCATGGCGAGCGCCGATCCGAGAACGACCAGAAGGGCGGCTGCGGTCATCACCTCGCGGGCGCGCGCATCCGCCAGGACACGGAAGAATGGATTGAGCAGATAGCGTCCTGCAAGCACCAGCCCGACGATCGCGGCAAGGCCGACGCCGACCTCGGTCAACCGATCCGACAGGCTCATATCGGCGCCGCCCGGCGCGAGGAAGGCGATCAGCGCCAGCAGCGGCGCTATGGCCAGGTCTTCCAAAAGCAGGACCGAAACGATGCGCTGGCCCTTGGGCGTGGCTAGTTCGCCGCGTTCTTCCAGCAATTGCATGACGATTGCCGTCGAGGTGAGCACGAAACCGGCGCCGGCGACGAAGGATTGCGCGATGGGAAAACCTCCCGCCAGCCCGACGCCGGTCAGCAGGACCGCGCAGACGCCGACCTGCAGCGCACCAAGCCCGAAAATCTCGCGACGCAGGCCCCATAGCCGTGACGGCTGCATCTCCAGCCCGATGATGAACAGGAACATGACGACGCCGAGTTCGGCGATATGAAGAATGGCTTCCGATTCGGAAAAGATGCGCAGCCCGAACGGGCCGATCACGACGCCGGCGGTCAAATAGCCGAGTATGGAACCCAGTCCCATGCGCCTGAAGATCGGCACCGCAACGACGCCGGCGGCAAGCAGCGCCACCACCTGGATCAGATCGCTGTTCGATGCCTCTGCCGCCATGCCTGCCATTCCGCTCTCTTGCAACAAGCGGCCAAGATAGGGGCTTCGGGGCGGACCGAACAGTGCGAATGCGGCGCATTGTGAAGACGATATTGCAGGCGCACTCCCCAGGATAATGGGGTGTCTGGCGTTGCTTGTTCCAGCGATCCGGCGCTAAGGACGCCCGGCTTCGGCCCAATGGAGGGTGAGCGATGGCCTATGACGAGCTGATTGCCGCGATCAAGGGCTGAGCACTTAATTGCAAATCAAAAGAGGGCGGCGCCGTCTGGCCGCCGCCTCTTTCCCGCCGAAAGTCAGTTCGGAGTTACGGAGCCGACCTCGACTGCATCGATCCGGTTCAACTTCATGCCGATGACCGGGACCAACTGCTGGTCGACGCGCACGGCAATTGTCACGGTCATCGAATTGTCGTCGGGGACAAGCGCCTGCATCACGCCGCGCAACTGATTGCGATTGATGGTGAAAACCACCTTGTGCGCATCGACGACATTGCCGCCGATAATGTCGAGGCCGGAGCCGGCGGCCCCGCCCATAAAGCTGCCCTTGTAGCCCTGCCGGCCCTTGTGTTCGATCGTTGCCGACATCTGCTGGGTGAACATGCCTACCCGGCAGCCGCCGTCGAGCGACATGCCGACCTTGCCGCCAGGCGTCGAGCCGATGAAGCTGCAGGTGAATTTCGTGCCCTTGTATTTGCCGGCAACGATTTCCCCGGGGCCGACCCATTTGCCTTCGACCGATCGAAAGAACTGCTTGTCCGGTTCCGCCGCCGAGCTCTTTCCGGCTATGCCGACGGTTGCGACAAGCGCGAGCGCCACGGGCAGCCCGCTGGACAGAATAACGCTTTTCATCGACGACACCCGGCAACAAAGGGACTAGTTTGGACGCTTCCGACCATGGACAAGATTGGTTAATGCTTTGTCACCCCAAGGCAATAGTCACGTTCCGGAAGCGGATGTTTCTTTTTCTTTCTTTGCTGCAAAGGAGGTCAGCGCTGAGAGGAAATCGCCCAATCCGGGCCGCCTGACAGCGTAAAAGGGCAGGGGTCTTGCGGTTTCCATCGCTGCAATGCCGATGCGCGCCGTCATCATGCCGTTGACGACGCCTTCGCCGAGCTTGGCCGAGAGCCGGGCGGCAAGGCCGTGACCGACGATCTGCTGGACGAAACTGTCGCCGACGGCGATCGACCCAGTGACCGCGAGATGGGCCAGAACGCTGCGCGCCAGGCGAAAAAAGCCAAGCGTGCCGGGGCGCCCGCCATAGAGCTCCGATAGGCGGCGAATCAGCCGGCCGGCTTCGAACACGACATAAGCGACGTCGACCAGCGCACGTGGGCTGACCGCGGTCACCAGAGAGACGCGCTTCGCCGCTTCGAGAATCATCACCCTGGCGCGGGCATCGAGTGGGCCGAGGATCTCGGTCTCGGCCAGCCGCACCAGATCGCCGCCGTCGATGATCTCGCCGCGCAATTCAGCCAGCGAGCGCCTGCCGGCCGCGGTTTCGGGCTTGGCCGCGACAAAGACCGACAACTCGTCGACCACGGCGCGGGCGGCCTTCGGATCGTCCCGGGCAATCGCATCGAGCGCCCGCTCCTGCAACTTTTCGACCTCGGCAAGGCGGGCAATCGCCATGAACTCGCGCACGAGGAAGATCAGAAGCGCCAGGGTGGCGATCGCGGCCATGCCGGCAGCCAGCCAGCCCAGCCACTCGGCGCGCTCGAACAGGTCACGAATTAGCTGGTCGGTCCAGAGGCCGACGGCGAGCGAAACCAGAACGCCCAGCGCGCCGAAGAAGACGCTGCCAAGCAGCGAACGTTTTCGCGGCGCAATCGCCGGCGGCGGTTCGGCAGCGACGATATCAGGCTCGTCGAAGACGTCGATCTCCGCCGGTGTGACCATGGCTAGATCCGCCTTCACGGTACGCGGCTTTCGCGCCGGCGCGGCCTCGGCCCCGGCACGGCGAGCCGTCGGATCTTCCTTCAGCTGGGGCTCCGGCTCGATGCGAAAGGCCGCCGGTCTGCGGGGCGCGCTCATGCGAGATGATCTCCGATAAGGAACTGCAGCGCGCGGTCGAGCCTGATGTGCGGCAGCGACAGCGTCATGCCCTCGGCCGTGCGCTCGAGTTTCGGCGGGCGAAAGCGCACGAAGCGGATCGCGGGGTCGTCATTGTTCTGCCGGCGGGCCGATTCGGAAACGTCGAACAGCCCATCAACTTTCTCCGGCAAGTCTCCGGGAAATATGGCTGTTTCGGTGCTTCCGTCAAAGGTTTCGCCATTGATTTTTTCGCCACGCAATGGCGTGCCGATAATGACCGGCAAAGTCTCGCGGCCCTGCTTGACCGTGCCTTCACGGGTCGCGCGCATGGCCGCCATGGCGACGACGTCGACGTCGGCGCCTGTGAAATTCGCCCGCGCCACGGCGCGGTCGGCAAGCCGCCGCACGATCGCCTGCAGCCGGTCGTGGCTTTCGTGGTGCAGATGGTCGGCCTTGGTCGCGGCCACCAATATGCGGTCGATGCGCCTCGAAAACAGGTCGGTCAGGAAGTTGCCCCGGCCGGGCCGGAAACAGGACAGGATTTCGGTGACCGCGCGTTCCAGATCGGCCATCGCGCCGGGGCCGGCATTCAATGCCTGCAATGCGTCGATGAGCACGATCTGGCGGTCGAGACGCGTGATGTGTTCGCGAAAGAACGGTTTAACGACATGCGTCTTGTACGCCTCGTAGCGCCGCTCCATCATCGCCTGCAGCGATCCCGAGCGGGCGCGCCCCGCGCCGAGTTTCGGCAACGGCGCAAAGGTCAGTGCCGGCGATCCTTCAAGATCGCCGGGCATCAGGAAGCGGCCGGGCGGCAAGGTCGAAAGCGCCCGCTCGTCGAGTTTGCAAGCCTTGAGATAGGCGGCGAAGCTTTCGGCGAGACGACGCGCCGTCATCTCGTCGGCGTCGGCGTTGGGGTCGATCGGATTGGAGAGCGCCCGCCATTCCCGCGAAAGATCGACACGCACCGGCAACACGGCCATCTCGAAGGCCTCACGCGAAAAATCGGCGTAGGACTTGCCGAGCAGTGGCAGGTCGAGCAGCCATTCGCCGGGATAATCGACGATGTCGACCGACAATTTGCCGGCGGAAAATATGCGGCTCCAGCCAGAGGCCGATTCGTATTCGATGGTGAGCCTCAGTTCGGAAATCGCACGCGTCGAATCCGGCCAGACGCGGTCGTCGACAAGAGCCGCGATGTGATCCTCGTACTGGAAGCGTGGTACGGCGTCGTCCGGCTGCTCTTCGAGAAAAGCGCGGGCGATGCGCCCCGATTTTTGTGCCTCAAACAGCGGCAAGCGTCCGCCATGGACGAGATTGTGCACAAGGGCCGAGATGAACACCGTCTTGCCGGCGCGGGACAGCCCGGTCACGCCAAGACGCAGCGACGGAGCGAGAAGTCCGGCAGCGCGGCCTGACAACGTATCCAAGGCAATCTTCGCCTCGTCGGTAAAAGTCGTCAGCGATGATGCCAAATCTGTTCTCGCGGGCCGGTCAGGCTCCGATATAGGCTTTGATGCACGCCTTTGAAATGGCCTCAGATATCGGCAGGCATCAGGAAGGCTTCGAGATAGCCGGCGCCCGGCGCAGCCTCGGCAAGACTGCCGTTGAACCGGACCACCGCAAGTGCGGAGGTCGGGAAGCCGTGGTTCAGCATGGCCCGCGCGGTCTCGTCGCCTTCGTCTGAGAGCGCCATGGCGAGATCCTCAATCATCGGATTGTGGCCGATGACGAGCAAGGCATCCAGCCCGCCATTCTGCCGGATGACGCCGAGGTACGCGGCCGCATCGTCGCTGTAGAGGGTGTCACAGAACAGCACCCGGCCCGTGTCGGTGTGGCCGGCCAAGCTTTCCAGCGTCTGGCGGGCGCGCCTGGCGTTTGAGCAAAGTGTGAGGCCCGGTACGTATTTGCGGGAACGCATCAGCACACCCATCGCCTCGGCATCGGCGAAGCCAGATATGTCGAGCGGGCGGTCGACGTCAGCCATGCCAGGCAGTGCCCAGCCGGCCTTCGCATGCCTTAGCAGGTAAAGTCTGGTCACTGGACCCCCATTGTGCCGGCACCGAACCCGTCAATACACCGCAGGGTTTGCCATCAGACGAGCTCCGCGCGCAATGGCTAGCGGCCCTCAAACATAGCGAATCCTGTAGCGATTCGGTCGCATTCTTCGCAAAAAGGGCATCGCAGATGGCGGTTTGTCCGGGACTAACAATTGCGTGAAACTGTCGTCGATTGAGCTTGTACAGTTTTCGGTCCGCGAATATATAGGCGCCAAATTTGGGGTTTGTTGGGTGAGTCGAATGAACGACATCGTTACCGCCGATTACGTACCCTCCGAAGACGAGCCGTTCATGAACGAGCGGCAGAAATCCTATTTTCGCATGAAGCTCGTCACCTGGAAGAACGACATCTTGCGCGAAGCGCGCGAAACTCTCGAAATTCTGCAGCAGGAAAACGCTAACCACCCCGACCTCGCCGATCGCGCCTCCTCGGAAACCGACCGCGCCATCGAACTTCGCGCCCGCGATCGCCAGCGAAAACTCATCTCGAAGATCGATTCCGCCCTCCAGCGCCTTGACGAAGGCACTTACGGGTATTGCGAGGAGACGGGCGAGCCGATCGCGCTGAAGCGGCTCGACGCGCGCCCGATCGCCACCTTGTCGATCGAGGCACAGGAGCGCCATGAGCGGCGCGAAAAGGTCTACCGCGACGACTGAGTCGGCGAGAAAAACAGCAGCATCGGCAAAGCGTTCAAAATGGCCGGTTTTCCGGCCATTTTCATTGGCCGTTCGCTATCGGCCTATCTCTTCTGATTGGACAACTCGCCGAGGAGCTTCGTCATCTCGTCGTCGAGAGAGGCCGATGCCTTCGCCACCGACTTGCTCGGCGTTTGGCTGAAGCGTGGCTCGTCGAGGGAAACCTCCAGCTCCTTCATCAGCGCATCGTCGATCGACTCATGCTGTGCCGGCGGCTCGTATCTTGCCGGGGAGTCCTGTCTTGCCGACGGCGGCGCATGTCGCGAGGCATTGGCGTTGACGGATCCATAACTTGGCAACGGCGTGACGTTCGATGCCGGTTTCGGCGCCGGCGCCGGCATTGCTGCAGGCATCGTCGCCGTCTGGCGGGCTCGGACAGGGGTTGCGGCCACGCTTGCCGGCTGCTGCGGCGCTTGCCTCACCGGCGCGGCCGTGGTCGGAGCCGATCTTGCTGCCGGCTGCTGGCTATTATCTCCGGTCAATGCCGGGCGCCGTAGCGCCGAGAGCCTGATGTCGCGCTCGACGACGACGTCGGTCGGACCACCGATCAAGAGCAGGTGCTCGATGTCGTCGCGGCGCACCAGCACCAGCCGCCGGTGACTGTCGACCGCTGTGGCATCCATGACAGCCAGCCGCGTCTTGCGGTTCCTGCCGCCGGCGACGAATGTTCCGAATGTCAGGCTGCGGACCAGCCTGATGATAAGAAGAACAATGAGCAGAAGGACAAGTACTGCAAACGTCCACAGGATTGCTGCGGCATAACCAGGACCCGCCACGCCATCCAGCCATTGCAGCATTGGTTCCCCCAAAATCAGCTTTCGAAGAGTGGCGACACTAGACTGTTGCGGCAGGTCACCGCAAGTTGCCTTTAACGCTTCGTGAACAGCTCGAAACACCGGGAGCCGAACGGCGTCATTTTTAGCGGACATCTGCCGCCGGGCCTTTTCCCGACCCTGAGAATATGATTCAACCGACACCGGAATTCACGAGCAGGGGGCACATGGCCAAGGAAGCGCGCGGCGATTTCTATCCGGTACCTATCGTCGACCAGAACACGCGGCCGGGAGCGGTCACCCGGCTGATCGTCTTCATCGTCGTCCTGACAGGGGCAGCGATCGTCTTCGGCCTTTTCCGCGAGCGACTTGGCGACCCATTCCTGCTCGGCATGCTTGGCGTGCTGGCGATGATCGGCGTCGGCTTTCTATTCGCCACTGCGATCGGCTTCGTGCACATCACGCCGCGCTCGACAAGCGACGAATTGTCGAAAGCTTTCGTCGATTCGATGTCGCAAGGCCTCCTGGTCACCGACACCAAAGGCCGTATCATGTACGCCAACCGGACCTATGCCGATATGACGGGTGCCGAGTCGGCCGCCGACCTCAAGACGGTAGAAGGCTTGCTTTCAGACGTTCCCGAGGCCTCGGTGACCATATACCGGCTGGCGTCAGGCCTGCGCGACGGCCAGCCGGGCGACGGCGAATTTCGGCTCGCGCAGTCCATTCGGCCAGGCGCCGAACCGGGCGCGCGCTGGTACCGCGTCCAGGCCCGCGCGTTCGCCGTTCCCGGCCAGCGGCTGCCGATGCTTGCCTGGCAGCTTGCCGATATCTCGCGGGAACGGGCCGAGCAGGAGCGGTTCTTTCTCGACCTGCAAAAGGCCATCGATCACCTCGACCATGCGCCTGCGGGGTTCTTTTCCGCCGACCAGGAAGGCCGCGTCACCTATATCAACGCGACGCTTGCGGAGTGGCTGGGCATCGACCTGGCCAGCTTCACCCCCGGCGCCATCACGCTGCCGGAGATCGTCGCCGGCGACGGCATGGCGCTGGTCCGTTCGGTCAAGGCCGACGCGGGTACTACGCGCAATGCCGTTATCGATCTCGATCTGACGACGATGACCGGCGAGGCGCTGCCCGTGCGCTTCATGCATCGTGTTTCGGCCAGCCGAGAGGGCCTCAATGGCCCGACTCGCACCATCGTGCTCAACCGGACGCAAGGCGAGGACGCTTCGGCCGATCTCCGCGCCTCGGAAATACGCTTCACGCGGTTCTTCAACTCGACGCCGATGGCGATAGCCGGCGTCGACCATGCCGGCCGCATCCTGCGCACCAATGCGCCGTTCCTGTCGCTGTTTTCCTCGGTCGTCGACCGCGACGCGGTCGATCGGCGTGTGCGACTGGATACTGTGATCCACGAGCGCGACCGGCCGGCTTTCGCCGCGGCGTTCGAAAAGGCACGCCAGCAACGGGCTGACATCGCGCCGATCGATACGGTGCTGCCCGGCAATGAGGAGCGCCACATACGCTTCTACGTCAACGCGGTCGCAGACGGTACCGGCGGCGAAGGCGCCGAGGAATCGGCCATCGTCTATGCCGTCGAGACCACCGAGCAAAAGGCCCTCGAGGGCCAGATGGCGCAGAGCCAGAAGATGCAGGCGGTCGGCCAGCTCGCCGGCGGTATCGCGCATGATTTCAACAATGTGCTGACCGCCATCATCATGGCCTCGGACCTGCTGTTGACCAACCACCGGCCGTCCGATCCGTCATTCCCGGACATCATGAACATCAAGCAGAATGCCAACCGGGCGGCCTCCTTGGTGCGGCAGTTGCTGGCCTTCTCGCGCAAGCAGACGCTGCGGCCGGAGGTGCTCAACCTGACCGACGTGCTCGCCGATCTCAGGATGCTGCTTGCCCGGCTGGTCGGCAACGACATCAAGCTCAAGATCGACCATGGCCGCGACCTGTGGCCGGTCAGGGTCGATATCGGGCAGTTCGAGCAAGTGGTGGTCAATCTGGCCGTCAATGCGCGCGATGCGATGCCGGCCGGCGGCGAGCTCACCGTACGCACCCGCAACGTGAGCGCCGGAGAGTGCAAAACCTTTTCCTACCGCGAACTTACTCCGGCCGATTATGTGCTTGTCGAGGTCGAGGACAGCGGCAGCGGCATTGCGCCTGATGTGCTGAAAAAGATCTTCGAGCCCTTCTTCACGACAAAGGAGGTTGGCAAGGGAACAGGCCTCGGCCTGTCCATGGTCTATGGCATCATCAAGCAGACAGGCGGCTTCATCTTCTGCGATTCCGAAGTCGGCAAGGGATCCGTGTTCCGCATCTTCCTGCCGCGGCACATCGCGGAGGCAAGGAAGGCGGGTGAGGCTGGAGAAGTGGCGGCCGCACCTGCCAAGATCGCCGACTCAGCCAAGGATCTGTCGGGCTCGGCCACGGTGCTGCTGGTCGAGGACGAGGACGCCGTGCGCATGGGCGGCATGCGGGCGCTGAAGTCGCGCGGCTACACCGTCCACGAGGCGTCCTCGGGCGTCGAGGCACTTGAAGTCTACGAAGCGCTCGGCGGTAAGGTCGACATCGTGGTGTCGGACGTGGTGATGCCGGAAATGGATGGCCCGACGCTGCTTGGCGAATTGCGCAAACGGCAGCCCGACATCAAGTTCATCTTCGTGTCCGGCTATGCCGAAGACGCGTTCGCCAAGAATTTGCCGGCCGACGCGCATTTCGGCTTCTTGCCGAAGCCGTTTTCGCTCAAGCAATTGGCCACCATCGTAAAGGACATGCTGGAATCCTGACCCTTCCAATGCTCCGCTTGCGCAATGTCGTGAGACTGCCATGATTGCAGGCGAAACGGGCGACGGATTTGGAAAGCATGCCGTGACGCCACACAACGAGGCAAGCAAGGGCGACTACGCAAGCACGGTGCTGCTGCCGGGCGATCCGCAGCGCGCTGAATGGATGGCGCAGGCTTTTCTGGAAGCGCCGCGCTGCGTCAACCGCCGCCGCGGCGCGCTCGGCTTTACCGGGCTGTTTCGCGGCAAGCCTGTCAGCATCCAGTCCACCGGCATCGGCGTCTCTTCGTTCCTGGTCTATGTGCATGAGCTGCTGGACTTTTATGGTGCCAAGACGTTGATCCGCACTGGTACCTGCGGTGGCCTCACCGCCGAGATGGCGCTGCGCAGCCTGGTGATCGCGCAATCGGTGCGCGGCGAAAATGCGGAGAGCGGCCAGGTCTTTGGGCTCTATCGTGCCGATGCCGGCCCGGATCCGGCATTGTTGGTCCAGGCGTTGGCCCGGGCTGCGCAACTCGGCATCGACCATCGGGCCGGGCTGACCATCTGCAGCGATATTTTCTATCATCCACTGGGGCGCGAACGCTTTGCCGAAGCACAGGCACAGGGCGCGCTCGCCGTGGACATGGAAACCAGCGCGCTCTACCGCATTGCGGCCGATTTCGGCGCCCGGGCGCTGTCGATCCTGACCGTCGTCGACAACGTGGCAACCGGCGAGCAGACCGACTATTCCGAACGCCAGCGCCTTTTCACCGATATGACCCGGCTGGCGCTCAATCTGGCGGCGGAGAGCTAGGCGGCTTTCTGCCTAGGAGTACGGAACCTCGCCGGTTCCGCACTTTTTCAACGCTTCGTGCAGGTCGAGGCGGTGAAGGCGCCGTCCGGCTGCTTCATAATAATGTCGAAGGACGGGGTGGTTCCGCCTTCCAGCGTTGCCTGCGTGAGCGAGATCGAGTTGCCGCCACTCGTGTAGCCGCCCAGCGGACCCAGCCAGGTGATCACGCCGTCTGCATCCATCTGATAATTGTAGCGCTGGGGCGCGATGCCGAAGTTCACCGGACCGCTATAGACGTTTCCCTTGATCGTGATGTCCCCGAGGCTGAGGAACATGCCAAGCAGATAGACTTCGCAATGATAGGAGCCGTCCGGCAGCTTGCCGTCGCTGAAGCCGGCGCGCGCTACGGTGGCCGCCAACAAAAGAATGATGGTGAAAATGCAAGAAGCTCTGAAAGCCATGGGATCGCTCGTTTAAGGGGTTCAAACTTGCCCCATTTCGCTGCGGCGCTGCAATCCTCACTGGCGGGCATATCATTCTGCTCAAAATTCGGGCATTGGCCCGTATGTGAGTAAAACTTAGGCTGATACGGATGATCCTTTCTCGTTTCGAACCTGACAGGCGAGGTTCATCTCCTGCAGCTAACATATTAACCGACTGACAGAGCTGGGAAATCTCAAATCCGCCGACCCTGCTCCGGTGATTGGCACAGCCGTTGCATGGTCTGTTCCGATGCAGTTAACCAGCTTGGGAGTTTAAAAGTATGAGGGGCAGTTTCTCGACAATAACGAAAATGTTTTCGGCCGGCGTAGTCACCGCCGGCCTGTTGATGAGCATTCCCGCCAAGGCGGCCGACGACACCATCAAGGTCGGCATCCTCCATTCGCTGTCGGGAACCATGGCGATCTCGGAGACGACGCTGAAGGACGCCATGCTGATGCTCATCGAAGAGCAGAATGCCAAGGGCGGCCTGCTCGGCAAGAAGCTCGAGGCGGTGGTCGTCGATCCGGCTTCGAACTGGCCGCTGTTTGCAGAAAAAGCGCGCGAGCTGATCTCGAAGGACAAGGTTGCGGCGGTGTTCGGCTGCTGGACCTCGGTGTCGCGCAAATCGGTGCTGCCGGTGTTCAGCGAGCTCGACAACATCCTGTTCTACCCGGTCCAGTATGAGGGCGAGGAAAGCGAGCGCAACGTGTTCTACACCGGTGCGGCGCCGAACCAGCAGGCCATTCCGGCCGTCGATTATCTGATGAGTGAGGATGGCGGTTCGGTGAAGCGCTGGGTGCTCGAAGGCACCGACTACGTCTACCCGCGCACCACCAACAAGATCCTCGAGGCTTATCTGAAGGCGAAGGGCGTTGCTGCCGAAGACATCATGGTCAACTACACGCCGTTCGGCTTTTCCGACTGGCAGACCGAAGTCTCGGCGATCAAGAAGTTCGGCTCGGCCGGCAAGAAGACCGCCGTCGTCTCGACCGTCAATGGCGACGCCAACGTGCCGTTCTACAAGGAACTCGGCAACCAGGGCATCAAAGCCGAGGATATTCCGGTCATGGCCTTCTCGGTCGGTGAGGAAGAGCTTGCCGGCCTCGACACCGCACCGCTGGTCGGCCATCTCGCCGCCTGGAATTATTTCGAGAGCGTCGATACGCCCGAGAACGAGAAGTTCATCGCCGATTGGCACAAGTTCATCAAGAACGACAAGCGCACCACCAACGACCCGATGGAAGCCCATTATATCGGCTTCAACATGTGGGTGAAGGCAGTCGAGAAGGCCGGCACCACCGATCCGGACAAGGTCATCGACGCCATGGTCGGCGTCTCGGTGCCGAACCTGACCGGCGGTTATTCGACCATGATGCCGAACCATCACGTCACCAAACCGGTGCTGATCGGCGAAATCCAGGCTGACGGCCAGTTTGAGACCGTGTCGCAGACGCCGGGCCTGGTAATGGGCGACGAGTGGTCCGACTACCTGCCTGACTCCAAGGAACTGATTTCCGATTGGCGCGCGCCTCTGTCCTGCGGCAACTTCAACGTTGCTACCGGCAAATGCGGTGGCAAGGGAACCAACTGATCCTCCCGGTCTGTCCTCCCAGACCGCAAGCCTCCGGGCGGGCTTCTCCTCCAGCCTGCCCGGAGGCGACATTCAACCTTCAAGAGCCACCAGAAACCAATGATCCTGATCCGCGCGATTGGCCTGATGCTGCTCCTTCTCGTCGGCATGCAGCTGCCGTCGAACGCCAGCGAAGCTGATTTGCGCCCGGTCGTCGCCAAATTCGCCACCGCCGCCAATTTTCCGGCGATCGAAGCCGTCGTGCGCGAGCTTGCGGCTTCCGGTGATCCGGCCGTGGAATGGCCGCTTGCCGCGCTTGCGGAGGGCAGCCTTTACGTCCGTAAGGCCGATTCACTGGTCTTTGTCGGCAAGGAGAGCAGCGACGGCATCGAGCTGCTCGATGCGCTCACCGGCGAAAGATCGGGCGAAGCTGCCAAGGCCGAAATCACCAAGATCAAAGTCAACAACACACTGCGCCGCGTTATCCGCGACGCGCTGGGCACGCTGACGCTCGGCTCCAAGGATCCGGCCGTGCGCATTGCCGCTGCCGACACAATGTTCAAGACGCCGGACGCGGCAAACATCGAGCCGCTTGACGCTGCGATCGCCAATGAGAGCGTGGCGAGCGTCAAGGCGCTACTCGAACAGGCCCGCGCCGCGTCGGTTCTCGTTTCCGACAGGCCTGAGACCGACAAACTGGCGGCTATCGCGCTTATCGGCGCGCGCGGCGACCGCGATGCGGTGTCGCTACTCACGTCGGTGGAGGCCAATTCCGAAGGTGCGGTAAAGGACGCGGCGATCGCGGCGATCGCCAACATTAATTCGACGCTGGCGCTGTGGGATGCCGGCCAGAATATCTGGTACGGCATATCGCTCGGATCGGTGCTGCTGCTGGCGGCGATTGGCCTGGCCATCACCTTCGGCGTCATGGGCGTCATCAACATGGCGCATGGCGAGATGGTCATGCTCGGCGCCTACACGACCTTCGTCGTGCAGGAGGTGATCCGCAATTCCTTTCCCGGCTTGTTCGATTGGTCGCAAGTCATCGCCCTGCCGCTGGCCTTCCTGGTGGCGGCGCTCGTCGGCCTTGTCATCGAGCGCGGGCTGATCCGCTTCCTCTATGGCCGGCCGCTGGAGACGCTGCTGGCGACATGGGGGGTCTCGCTGATCCTGCAGCAGGCCGTACGCACCATCTTCGGGCCGACCAATCAGGAGGTCGGTAACCCGTCCTGGATGTCCGGATCGTTCGATATCGGCCAGCTTGCCGTAACCTGGAACCGGCTCTGGATCCTGGTATTTGCGCTCGGCGTGTTCGCCGTGCTGCTCTACGTGATGAAACGCACGTCTTGGGGGCTGCAGATGCGTGCCGTCACCGCCAATCGCCGCATGGCCGCCTCGATGGGCATCAGGACGCCCTGGGTCGATGCGCTAACGTTTGCACTCGGCTCCGGCATTGCCGGCATCGCCGGTGTCGCGCTCAGCCAGATCGACAACGTCTCGCCCAATCTCGGCCGCGGCTATATCATCGACAGCTTCATGGTCGTTGTCTTCGGCGGTGTCGGCAATCTTTGGGGCACGCTGGTCGGCGCTTTCTCGCTCGGGATCGTCAACAAATTCCTGGAACCTTATGCCGGAGCGGTGCTCGGCAAGATCGTCGTCCTGGTGCTGATCATCCTGTTCATCCAGAAACGCCCGCGCGGGCTGTTCGCGCTCAAGGGCAGGTCGGTGGAAGCATGATCACGGGACGCTTCTTTGCCGCCGGCGCCGACCGCCGCGTCGCCATCACCATTTTCAGCCTGCTGGCGGTTGCCATCCTTGTGCCGCTGCTCAACCTTGCGGTCTCGCCGACAAGTGCGTCTTACGTGCCGTCCTACATCGTCGCGCTTACCGGCAAATACCTGTGCTACGCACTGCTTGCCTTGGCGCTCGATCTCGTCTGGGGCTATTGCGGCATCCTTTCGCTCGGCCACGGCGCCTTCTTCGCACTCGGCGGCTATGCGATGGGCATGTATCTGATGCGCCAGATCGGCTCGCGCGGCGTCTACGGCAATCCGCTGTTGCCGGATTTCATGGTGTTCCTGAACTACAAGGAATTGCCATGGTTCTGGTATGGTTTCGACCATTTCTGGTTCGCGGCGATCATGGTGCTTGCGGTGCCCGGCCTGCTCGCCTTCGTCTTCGGCTGGTTCGCCTTCCGCAGCCGCGTCACCGGCGTCTATCTGTCAATCATCACCCAGGCGATGACCTATGCGCTGCTGCTTGCCTTTTTCCGCAACGACATGGGTTTCGGCGGCAATAACGGCCTGACCGATTTCAAGGACATTCTAGGCTTCAACGTACAGGCCGACATGACACGCTCGGCGCTGTTCGCGGCCAGCGCCGTCATGCTTGCGTTTGCCGTCTTCGTCACCTGGGCAATCGTCGGTTCCAAATACGGCAAGCTTTTGATGGCGGTGCGCGATGCCGAGAGCCGCACGCGCTTTCTCGGCTGGCGGGCGGAGAACGTCAAACTGTTCGCTTTCACCGTCTCGGCGGTGATGGCCGGCATCGCCGGTGCGCTTTACGTGCCGCAGGTCGGCATCATCAACCCTGGCGAATTCGAGCCGTCCAATTCGATCGAGGTGGTGGTGTGGGCGGCCGTCGGCGGGCGCGGCACCATTGTCGGGCCGATCATCGGCGCGCTTCTGGTCAATGCCGGTAAATCCTGGTTCACCGGCGTGCTGCCGGAATTCTGGCTGTTTGCGCTAGGCGGACTGTTTGTCGCCGTCACGCTGTTCCTGCCCAAGGGCATCATCGGCATGTGGGATTCCTGGCGTGGCAACGCCAAGGCGCTGCGGGCGGCCTCCGTCGCCGAGGAAGCCGGGACCGATCCCGATGCACCGGTGCCGCCGAATACCGACCGCTCGGCGGCGAGAAGGCCGGGCGACTGGTCGGCCTCCGGCGCCGAACCGCAACCGGCGGAGTGATGGTCTGATGTCGAAGAGCAACACCATCCTCTATCTCGACGGCGTGTCGGTTTCCTTCGATGGTTTTCGCGCCATCAACAACCTTTCGCTGGTGCTCGACAAAGGTGAGATGCGGGCGATCATCGGCCCCAACGGCGCCGGCAAGACGACGATGATGGACATCGTCACCGGCAAGACGCGGCCCGATGCGGGTGAGGTTTTCTTCGACGGTGAGGTCGACCTGACCAAACACGACGAGGCCGAAATCGCGATGATGGGCATCGGTCGTAAATTCCAGAAGCCGACCGTCTTCGAAAGCCACACGATCGAGGACAATCTGATGCTGGCGCTGCAAGGCCCGCGTTCAATTTTCCCGGCGCTGTTCCATCGCCGTTCGGCGGCCGAGGCGCGGCGGATCGACGACATTCTCGGCATCATCCGGCTTGGCGGCAAGCGTGACGAGCTCGCCGCCAACCTGAGCCACGGCCAAAAGCAATGGCTCGAGATCGGCATGCTTCTGGCGCAGGATCCGAAGCTGCTGCTGGTCGACGAACCGGTTGCCGGCATGACCGACGCCGAGACCGAGGAAACCGCGCGGCTGCTCAGGGATATCGCGCGCGACCATTCGGTCATCGTCGTCGAGCACGACATGCATTTCGTGCGCGAGCTCGGCGTCAAGGTTACCTGCCTGCACGAAGGCTCGGTGCTTTCCGAGGGCAGTCTCGACTTCGTTTCGGCCGACGAGCGCGTCGTCGAAGTCTACCTAGGGAGATGAACATGGTCTGGCGCGTTCCGTTCCATCTTTTCGACCTTTCGTGCTTCAGGCGCTGGAGAAAGCGCTGACCATGCTCGAAGTCTCCAATGCCACGCTGCATTACGGCGCTGCCCAGGCGCTGCGCGGTGTCTCGCTGACAGCCGGCGCCGGCAAGATTACCTGCGTGCTTGGCCGAAACGGCGTCGGCAAGACCAGTTTGATGAGATCGATCGTCGGCCATCATCGGCTGACGAGCGGAAGCGTTGCCTTCGAGGGGAAGGCGCTCGACCGGAGCGCGGCGTATGATCGCGCCCGGTCGGGCATCGCGTTCGTGCCGCAGGGCAGGGAGATATTTCCGCTGCTTACGGTGCGGGAAAACCTCAAATCGGGTTTTGCGCCGTTGAAGCGCGCCGATCGCAACATTCCCGGTCACGTCTTCGAATTGTTTCCGGTGCTGAAGCAGATGCTCGCGCGCCGCGGCGGCGATCTTTCCGGCGGCCAGCAGCAGCAGCTTGCCATCGGCAGGGCACTGGTGATGCGGCCGAAACTGCTGGTGCTCGACGAGCCAACTGAAGGCATCCAGCCATCGATCATCAAGGATATCGGCCGCGCCATCCGTTATCTGCGCGATCAGGCAGGCATCGCCGTGCTTTTGGTCGAACAGTACCTCGATTTCTGCCGGGAATTGGCCGACGAGGTCAACATCATGGACCGCGGCCAGATCGTCCATGCCGGCCCCGCCGAGGATCTCGACCGGGCGGACGTCCGAAAGTTCCTGACTGTCTGAATTCTTATTGATTCCATTACTTTGCAACTCTGGCGCGCTGCAGATTGCGTGCTAGATTTTGCTTGGCCTTGGTGAGTCGGCCGCTTTCCGTACCAGTTCCAATTTGGCAGATCAGGGAAAGGCGCGGCCCGCGTCGGCACGCTTGCGCGCAAGCCGGTCCCTTCCAGCGATCTGTTGTCGTCCAACATTTCGGGTGCTTGGGAGCCAGGGCCAGTCGATGGAGCGCTATGTCGAGGACTACCAGAAACGACGGCTCACGGAGCGCGTCGACATCCTGACAGCCATCAACATTCTGAAATCGCAGGGATATGAACACGACGAACTCATCGCGGAGATCACCAAGGTCTTCTATGTCGATCTCGATGCCTTTAACGAGATCGTCAGGGTTGATCGGCGTCCGGACGAGCGCGCTGCATAGCCAGCAGATCTGGCGGCAGGTCTAGGCAAGGAAGCGGCCAACGTCGGCCGCCAACGCAGGGTTGCGATGGTATCTCAACCTGCGACCCGCTTCATCAGCGCGATGGCGCCGAATGGAGCGCGGACCTTGCCCTCGGTGATGAAGTAGACGAACACGTCGCGTGGCTTGACTGGCGCGTCGGTTGAAGGATCGGCACGCGGCAGGTCGGCCGGCATCTTGCCTTCTGCCCAGGTTTTTGCGCGCGCCGCCCACTCGTCGAGCGCCTTGGGCGTGTAGCAATCGGGATTGTCGTCACTGCCGGTCTGCAGCCGCGCATAGATGAAATCGCCGGTGACGTCGGCAATCCCCGGATATTTGGCGTGGTCGGCAAAGACGATCGCCACCCTATGCTTTCGCGCCAAGGCGGCGAACTCCGGCACGACGAAGCTGTCATTGCGCACCTCGACCGCGTGGCGCAGCGCAACACCGTCCTGCTTTTCCGGCAACAGCTTGAGGAAGGCCTCGAAGTCGTCCGGGTCGAATTTCTTGGTCGGTGCGAACTGCCACAGGATCGGCCCGAGCTTGTCGCCAAGTGCCGCAACGCCCGACCCGAGGAAACGCATAATCGATTCCCCGGCCTCGCCGAGCACGCGGCGGTTAGTGACGAAGCGGTTGCCCTTGAGCGAATAGACGAAACCATCCGGCGTCTCGTTGGCCCATTTGACGAAAGTCGGTTCCTTGAAGCTCGAATAATAAGTGCCGTTGACCTCGATAGTCGGCACCTGCCGGCTGGCATGATGCAGCTGCTTGGCCTTCGATAACTTGTCCGGGTAGAAGGACGTGTCCCACGGCTCGAAGGTCCAGCCGCCCATGCCGGCGCGGATTGTTCCTGATTGAGTCATGGTCGTCCTCCGGTTTTCAGAAAAGGATCAGGCGATGGCGGTCGTCTCGACGGGCTTCGCCATGTCGACGACCGTCCATCCTGGCCGATATGGATTGGGCCGGCGACCCGTTTCGCGAAAGCCGTAGGCCTTATACAACGAAACGTTCCGTTCCATTCTGGCATTGGTGTAGAGCCGGATTTCAGGCAAGCTCCACAGGCGGGTCTGTTGCTCCGCCCAATCGAGCAGCGCTATGCCGAAACCCTTGCCTTGAAAGGCGGGCGCAACGGCGACGCTGAAGATCATTGTGTGGTAATCGTGCCGTTCGAGAACGATCAGGCCAGCCGGCTGTCCGTCCTGCTCCGAAAACCAGACTTCGCCGCGTTCGATACGCGGCGCATAGTCTTCGGTGACCGGGATCGGCGGCGCTCCGAACAGGGCAGTGTAGGGCGCGTAGGCGTCGGTGGTGAGCGAGACCACCGTGGGGAGATCATCGGCCCGAGCGGCTCTCATGATCAAAACTGGCCCGCGCCGGCAGCGGCCGCAATCACCTTGTCCATGCCCGCGGCGATCGCGGCGACGGCATTGCGACTGGCGTCGCCCAAGCCGTGGCGTTCCGCCAGCCAGTGTGCGTTATTGTAGGAGAGCCAGACCTTGCCTTGCTCGTCCTCCCAAGCCAGTGCCTTGACCGGCAGATCGATACCGGCAAGCTGCCGGTCCTGCATCAGTGGCGTACCGCCTTTCGGATTGCCGAAAATCAGGAGCTGGGTTGGACGCAGTAATGTTTCGTCACTGCGCGCACCAGCGGCGTGATCAATGCGGGCGAAGACCAGCAATCCTGCACGTTCCACAGTCTCGACCAGGCGATCGATGGTTTCGGTCACGCCGAAGTGGCTTTGGACCGTGATGAGACCGTTCTTTGTCATCACTCCGCCGCTTCGCGCTTGCCTCCGGGGCGCCGCTCCAGCAACTCCCTCAGGAACTGCCCCGTATAGCTGCGTTTTTCGCGAACGATGTCCTCAGGCGTGCCGGACGCCACCAACTCGCCGCCACCGTCGCCCCCTTCCGGGCCAAGATCGAGAACCCAGTCAGCGGTCTTGATCACCTCTAGATTGTGCTCGATGACGACGACCGTGTTGCCCTGGTCAACCAGCTCGTGCAGGACTTCAAGCAGCTTGGCGACGTCGTGGAAATGCAGACCGGTCGTAGGCTCGTCCAGGATGTAGAGCGTCTTGCCTGTCGCCTTGCGCGACAGTTCCTTGGCAAGCTTGATGCGCTGCGCCTCGCCGCCCGACAAAGTCGTTGCCTGCTGGCCAACGTGGATGTAGCCGAGGCCGACCCGCTTGAGCGTCTCCAGCTTGTCGCGCACGCCGGGCACGGCGGCGAAGAAATCGACGCCTTCCTCGACTGTCATGTCGAGAACGTCGGCGATCGACTTGCCCTTAAACAGGACGTCCAGCGTCTCGCGGTTGTAACGCTTGCCGTGGCAGACGTCGCAGGTGACGTAGACGTCGGGCAGGAAGTGCATCTCGATCTTGATGACGCCGTCGCCCTGGCAGGCCTCGCAGCGGCCGCCCTTGACGTTGAACGAAAAGCGCCCCGGCTGGTAGCCGCGCGCCTTGGCCTCCGGCAGCCCGGCGAACCAGTCGCGGATCGGCGTGAAGGCGCCGGTATAGGTGGCGGGGTTGGAGCGCGGGGTGCGCCCGATCGGCGACTGGTCGATGTCGATGACCTTGTCGAGGAATTCCAGCCCCTCGATGCGGTCGTGCTCGGCCGGATGCTCGCGCGAGCCCATGATACGGCGTGACGCCGCCTTGAACAGGGTCTCGATCAGGAAGGTCGACTTGCCGCCGCCGGACACGCCGGTAACGGCGGTAAACGTGCCGAGCGGGATTTCGGCTGTGACGTTCTTCAGATTGTTGCCGCGCGCGCCGACGACCTTTAGCCGACGGTTCTTCTTGGGCTCGCGCCGCACGGCCGGCGTCGCCACTTCGAGTTCGCCTGACAGATATTTGCCGGTGATCGAGGCGGGGGTAGCCATGATCTGCTGCGGCGTGCCCTGGGCGATGATGTGGCCGCCATGGATGCCGGCAGCCGGGCCGATATCGACAACGTAGTCGGCATGCAGGATGGCGTCCTCGTCATGCTCGACGACGATGACCGTGTTGCCGATGTCGCGCAGATGCTTCAGCGTGTCGAGCAGGCGGGCGTTGTCGCGCTGGTGCAGACCGATCGACGGCTCGTCCAGCACGTAAAGCACGCCGGTCAGGCCGGAGCCGATCTGCGAGGCAAGACGGATGCGCTGGCTCTCGCCACCCGACAGTGTGCCGGAGTTGCGCGACAGCGTCAGATAGTCGAGACCGACATCGTTGAGGAAGCGCAGCCGCTCGCGGATTTCCTTGAGCACGCGCACCGCGATCTCGTTCTGCTTGTCGTTGAGCGAAGCGGGCAGGTCAGTGAACCACTGGTCGGCCTTGCGGATCGACAGCTCCGTGACCTCGCCAATGTGCTTGCCGGCGATTTTGACCGCGAGCGCCTCGGGCTTCAGGCGATAGCCGCGGCAGGCCGGGCAGGGTGTGGCCGACATGAAGCGCTCGATCTCCTCGCGCATCCAGGCGGATTCGGTTTCTTTCCAGCGACGCTCGAGGTTGGGAATGACGCCCTCGAAGGTTTTCGTCGTCTTGTAGGAGCGCAGGCCGTCATCATAATGGAACGTGATTTCGCGCTCGCCGGTGCCGTGCAGGACGGCTTGCTTTGCCTCCTCGCTCAGATCCTTGAACTTGTCGCCGAGCTTGAAGCCATAGGCAACGCCCAGCGCTTCCAGCGTTTGCGCATAATAGGGCGAGGTCGACTTCGCCCACGGGCTGACGGCGCCAGCGCGCAGCGAGACATTCTCGTCGGGCACGACCAGGCTGGCATCGATGGCGCGTTGGCTGCCGAGCCCGTCGCAGGTCGGGCAGGCGCCGAACGGATTGTTGAAGGAGAACAGCCTGGGCTCGATCTCGGGAATGGTGAAACCGGACACCGGGCAGGCGAATTTTTCCGAGAACAGCATGCGTTCATGCGTCTCGTTCTTCGATTTGTTGACCGAATCCTCGCCGGTCTGGCTGGCGTCGAGCGGCTTGTCGGCAAATTCCGCTACCGCCAGTCCGTCGGCAAGCTTCAGCGCGGTCTCGATGGAATCGGCGAGCCGCGTTGCCAGATCGCCGCGCACGACGATGCGGTCGACGACGACGTCGATGTCATGTTTGTACTTCTTGTCCAGCGCCGGCACGTCGGCGATCTCGTAGAAGACGCCATCGACCTTGACGCGCTGAAAACCCTTCTTCTGCAGCTCCAGCAGTTCCTTGCGGTACTCGCCTTTGCGGCCGCGCACCATCGGCGCCAGAATGAACAGCCGGGTGCCTTCCTCGACTGCAAGCACCCGGTCAACCATCTGCGAAACCGTCTGGCTCTCGATCGGCAGGCCGGTGGCTGGTGAATAGGGTACACCGACGCGGGCGAACAAAAGCCGCATATAGTCGTAGATCTCGGTGACGGTGCCGACAGTCGAACGTGGGTTCTTCGAGGTGGTCTTCTGCTCGATGGAGATGGCTGGCGACAGGCCGTCGATCTGGTCGACGTCCGGCTTCTGCATCATTTCGAGGAATTGCCGTGCATAGGCCGAAAGGCTCTCGACATAGCGGCGCTGGCCCTCGGCGTAGATGGTGTCGAAGGCGAGCGACGACTTGCCCGACCCCGACAGCCCGGTCATGACGATCAGGCTGTCACGCGGCAGGTCGAGGTCGACATTCTTCAGATTGTGTTCGCGTGCCCCGCGAATGGAGAGGAATTTATGGTCGGCCATCGCCGGTCGCCGCCTCAGAATCTGGAATTCATGGGATGGGCGGGTTTTCCCGACCACCCCCTATGTAGGTAATTTCGTCGCCTTTTCGAGAGACGCCACAACTCTCGACTAGAGCGTTTAACCGTCTTTCGCGCGAACGGGCAAGCGGAAAGAACAAAGGCCGAACACGCTCCTGACAAAAGCTGCCCGTACAGCCGGCTTCACAAAGCGTCTCGCGATCACATTTTTCGGTAACCGGCTATTCAAGGTTGACGTCTCTGCGCCATGGGGCCAGACTCCAGACGTCAACGAAGCCGGCCGTCTTTCGATGGCGTCGCGGCCTGGGGCTAGCCTGCGAGACGCCGCGGGTTATGCGATGAGCGCTTCGACGACAGTCGCAACGAACAGCAGGAGAGCAGAGGCATGACTCCACCGGATAGTCCCTTGAGGCTCCACGTGTCGTTGGAGCCGCGGCAGGTATAAGTAGCCAGGTCAGGCGTTTAGCGCTACCTGCCAACGTTGACCTGCCGATCCCACAACAATCAGAGACTGCGAGTCGGATCGTCGGCTGAATGCCGCGAAGCATCCGAATAAAAGGCCGGCATGAAACTCCCGGCATTTGGATTTTAGATCCAAGAAGCCCCGTCAATTGCACAAGCAATGGCGGGGCCGTTCGTTTGAAGCGCACATTTGTGGTGCATACCAGGCGAACTTAGCGTTTGGGGGGCCTGATCCCGCCGGTAGCGACATCGATGGTTATGCTACCGGAAATCCGAACATCGGTATCGCCGATCTTGAACGTGCCGTTACCGCTGCTTGGAACCACGTCGTCGGGCTCGGGCTCGGCGATGCGATAGTCGCTGGTCACACCGGGCAGGGCTCCCTGTTGCGAAGATGTCGAATTATCTTGGGCAAGTGCCATGCCCACCAGCATGTTCGTGCCGGCAATGGTGGCGATAGCAAGGCGTAACAGGCCGGATGAACGGTTCGCGATCATCACCCGACTATAGTGCCGCGGTAGCGGCAAGACCACACTGACGGCGCTGAAATTGCTGGCGCTCAGTCGCCTCAGCGCCGGCCGCCAGCACTGATCGTTCATGCGGCCTGCTTGCGAGTATCAAAAACATGGTCGACGAGGCCCCAATCCTTGGCTTCCTGCGCAGTCATGAAAAAGTCGCGGTCGAGCGTGCGTTCCACTTCTTCGTAGGTGCGGCCGCAATGGTGGGCGTAAAGATCGGTCATGCGCCGCTTGGTGCGAAGGATGCCCTCGGCGTGGCGCTGGATGTCGGAGGCTTGGCCCTGGAAGCCGCCGAGAGGCTGATGCAGCACGATGCTGGTGTTGGGTAGCGCGATGCGCCGCCCCGGCGTGCCGGCCATCAAAAGGAACGAGGCCATCGAGGCGGCGAAACCCATACAAACGGTGGAGACCGGGCAGCTGATATACTGCATCGTGTCGTAGATGGCGAAACCGCTGGTCACCACGCCCCCCGGCGAGTTGATGTAGAGCGAAACCTCCTTGTCGGGATTATCGGATTCCAGCGACAGAAGCTGGGCGCAGACGAGTGCCGAGGTGCTATCGTCGATCGGACCGTTAATGAAGACGATGCGCTCGCGCAGCAGCCGCGAAAATATGTCGAAGGCGCGTTCGCCGCGGCTCGACTGCTCGATCACCATTGGGACCAGATTGGCAAGGCCGCTCATCGTTTGTCTCCGTTGACTATTGTCGTTCAGGCCGCGCGCAGGAAGAGGCGCGGCGTCTTTGCGGCGATCTGCTTATGCCCGGGATTGCGCGCTTCAAACGAAAGTCGGCAGCCGGCGCCTGCCATCGCGATCTCCGGCGCTGCTGCCCGAGCAAAACCATCATGGACGATGCGCAGATGCGTGCCGCCGGAAACAGTGCGGTCAAGCGTAAAGGTGACGATGCTGTCCACTGGGCTATCGCTCATTGGGCTGTCCACCGGGCTGCCGGGCGGCACTTGCGTATTGCCGGGCGCTGGCCGCTCCCGCCAGGAATAGCGCAGCAGCCGACCGGGATCCGCGTCGAGGATTTCGCACTCGATCGGCGCATTCGGCGCTTTAAAGGCAAAGCGGTTGCCGACCTTTGGTTCAATGTCGTTCGGCATCATCCAGGCCGCGAGCAGGTCCGGCACCGTCAGCGCCCGCCACACTTTTTCCGGCGGCTCGGGCAGCTCGCACTCAAACTCGATCTTGTCTGCCGTCATTTCCGCGCGTTCGTTGCCTCGGCTGGTCATTGGTCCATGTCCTTCAAAACCGTCTTGAGCCTTTCGATGCGCTCGGGCCAGAACGCACGGTAGCGTTCGATCCAGCCGAGCAGCGGCGCAAGCCCCTTCGGATCGGCGCGGTAATAGGCGTTGCGGCCGGCCCGGCGCTCGACCACAAGGCCGGCGCCGCGCAGCACGGCGAGATGCTGCGATACCGCCGGTTGCGATACCGGCATGCCAGTGCGCAGTTCCGATACCGTCATCTCGCCATCGGCGAGCCGCTCATAGACGGCGCGACGCGTTGGATCGGCCAGTGCCCGAAAGATGTCTGCTTCGATCATTCCGAAAGCATAAGTCGACACTTATCGGTTTGGCAAGCCATGTTTTTAAGACAGGCGGTGTCTTTACGACGGGCGAGATTTTACAAACGCGTCGGAAGCCAGCGTCTCAACGTGTCGGGGGATCCGTTGAACGTCGCCTCGAAAACTGGTGACGCGAGCACGGCGTGAATATGAAGTATTTGGGAGCCGACGTTTCGGAAGCCATGTTGCCTGTGCGCGGCAACAACAAGCGACTGTCCGGCAGTCAAGACGACATGCTCTTCGTCGATCCACATCTCGGCCCTGCCGGCGATGACGGTAAGCACTTCCTCGACCGGGTGCCAATGTGTCGGGGCGCCAACGGCTGGTTCGACCCATTGTTCGAATATGCAAAGTTGAGTTGCGCCGTTGCGGGCCGACACATGCATTCGGGTCTTTACTCCCGCCCGCCATTCTTCTTGCGGCTGATCGTCATGCGCAACCATCTTCATTGACTTCGCCTCGATCTCAGGGTTCGTGGAAATTCGACGACAAGACATTACTTGTTACTGACATCTATTGACAGTGCGGGGTCTTTAACCTAGAACGAAAAGAGAACAAAAACCTTGTGGGAAAAGGCAGCGACGGCAGGCAGGGATTATCCATGGCCTGTAAGGTGCGGCGACAAAAAATTTGGTTTCGGATGAGCGCGGAGAAGTGTCATGGCGGGTAGCGTCAATAAGGTCATTCTGGTGGGCAACCTCGGGGCGGACCCTGAAATCCGCCGCCTGAATTCGGGTGACCCGGTCGTCAACATTCGCATCGCGACGTCGGAAAGCTGGCGCGACAAGACATCCGGAGAGCGCAAGGAAAAGACCGAGTGGCACAATGTCGTGATCTTCAACGACCAGATCGCCAAGGTGGCCGAGCAGTATCTGAAGAAGGGCATGAAGGTCTATGTCGAGGGCCAGCTGCAGACGCGCAAATGGCAGGACCAGACCGGCAATGACCGCTATACGACCGAAATCGTGTTGCAGAAATTCCGCGGCGAGCTGCAGATGCTCGATGCACGGGGCGAGGGCGGCGGCCAGGTCGGCAACTATGCTGGTGGTGGTGCGAGCCGCGGTTCCGATTTCGGCCAGTCCGGCCCGGGCGAAAGTTTCAATCGCGGTGGCGCCAACAAGGGCGGCGGCGGTGGTTCGTCACGCGAGCTGGACGACGAAATCCCGTTCTGATTTTTTCGGGGCGGACTGCCCTTACGGCGAAAAGCGCCAGCACCTTGGCCACGAATTGGCGTCCTGAAAATCTGTCCTGGATTTTCGGGACGTTGTGCGTTTGAGCGGTGAAAGGACGTATCAGGTGAAAGCAAGGATCAAATGGGTCGAGGAGCGCACTTTCGTTGGCGAGTCCGCCAGTGGGCACAAGCTGGTGCTAGGCACTGCGTTCGGGCCGGAGGGCAAGACGCCGGGGCCGAGCCCAATGGAACTGGTGCTGATCGGCACCGGCGGCTGCTCGGCCTATGACGTGGTCCATATCCTGGAAAAGGGGCGCGAGGCAGTTGAAGATTGTGTGGTAGAACTCGATGCCGACCGTGCAGAAGCCGATCCCAAGGTGTTCACCCGCATCCACATGCATTTTGTCGTCAAGGGCCGGGCGCTGTCACACGACAAAGTGAAGCGGGCGATCGGGCTTTCGATCGAGAAATACTGCTCGGCCTCGGCAATGATGGCCAAGACTGCCGAGATTACCCACGACTTCGAAGTCATTGAAACGACAGCGAAGTAGGGCAGTTCCTAAGTCGCCATCAGCGCCTTGATGCCGTCGGCGACGAACTGTACGGCGAGCGCCGCCAGGATGACGCCGAGCAGCCGGGTCAGGATCGAACGGCCGGTTTGGCCGAGGATACGGTCGATGCGCTCTGACAGCACGAACACAAGGTAAGTGATGACAAGGCAGATCGCGATGATGCCGACAAGTGCTGTCTGCGCGCCAAGACCCTGAAACGAGCTTGAGAGCAGGACCGTCGCCGAAATCGCGCCGGGACCCGCAATAAGCGGAATCGCCAGCGGGAAGGCGGCGATGTTGTGGATCATGTCTCTGGTGATGGCGACGTCGCCGATCTTCTCCTTACGGTCCTGCCGGCGCTCGAACACCATTTCGAAAGCGATGAAGAACAGCAGAAAACCGCCGGCGACGCGGAAGGCCGGCAGGGTGATCCCGAACACTGACAGGATCGACGCGCCGGCGATTGCAAACAACGCCATCACCAGGAAAGCGATGATCGAAGCGCGCACGGAGACCTGGTTGCGCTCCTCGCGGTTCATGCCGCGGGTCACGGCGAGGAAGAGCGGCGCCAGGCCGGGCGGATCGATGGTCACGAGAATGGTGACGAAGGCATTGAACAGGCTGTCGAAGCTCGGCATCGCTGACCCTCCCGCCGGACATGCCGGATAGCGGGATTGGTAGAGCAAAGCGGGCCCGGTGGAAACCGTGCGGATCAGGGATTGGCCCGTCGCGCCAGGAACTCGACTTCGAGACGCCAGGTGGCGCCGTCGTCGTGCGAGCGTTCGCCCAGCCAGCGGAACGAATTTTCGGTGATCCGGGAAAAGCTCCAGCGCACCGAGGCGCCGGTGCCGTCAGCGCCTTCCTGGATGATGTTGTCACCTTCGGCGCGGCCGAGCTGGCGGCTGTAATACTGGTTGCGCGGATCGCTCCAGAAGATGTGCCAGGCGTCGACGCCCGGGTCGTAGACGCGCAACGTCGTGCCGTAGAAGGTCCATTTGCCGAGCGAAGGCGAAGGGCCGGCGTCACGAGAAGGCAGGATCCATACGTCCTGGACAGCGCGGCCTTCGAGCACCCAGCCGAAATGCACCTCACCGCGCCCGGTCAGCACCTGACCGTCCTCGAGATAGCGCGTGGCGTCGAACGTCCAGGCGCCGACGAAGCGGCCGTAAAGGTTCAGTTTTTCTACCAGATTATCGGCCGGTCCATCGCTGTGCAGCGCTTTGGCAAAGGAATTGGACATGGCTTCGCTCTCGTCGTGTCAGCAGACCGCAAGCATAGAGCCCGACAGGGGTTCTGCGCTTGGGAAAAATTGCTATCTTCGCCTCATGACGACGATTGCGCATAGGCTGGCGTCGGGCCGAGGCTGGCAGGTGTCGGATGTCATCTGCACCGCCAGCGCCGCCGACAGCCCATTCGAGGAAGAGCATCGGGATTTCTGCGTCGCCGCCGTGACCAGCGGCACCTTCCGCTATCGTGCGCGCCAGGGAACGGCAATGCTGGCGCCGGGCGCACTCCTGCTCGGCAATCCCGGCACATGCTATGAATGCGGCCACGAGCATGGCGCCGGCGACCGCTGCCTCTCCTTCCATTTCGGAACGGCCTATATGGAGCGGATCGTCGCCGACGTGCCGGGCGCGAAGACGCTCGATTTCGGCACGCCGCGCCTGCCGCCCTTGCCGGCGCTGGTGCCGCTGCTTGCCGAAGCGGAGACGGCGCGCGAGATGGCCGACACCGGCGCGTTCGAGGAACTCGCCCTGCGCATTGCCGGTGCATCCGTGGCAGCGGCTAGCAGCAATACGGATCGGGAACGGGCGCCGAGCCGCCGTGACCAGAAGCGTGTCGCCGAAGCGGTGCGGCGCATTGAAGTCGATGCCGACCGGCCGATTTCGCTTGCCGAACTTGCCGACGAGACCGCCACCAGCCCTTACCATTTCCTGCGCACCTTCCGGCACGTCGCCGGCATGACGCCCTACCAATTCCTGCTGAGAACGCGGCTGCACAGGGCAGCCGTGCGGCTGCGGACGTCGGATCAGGCGATTTCGGCGATCGCCTTTGCGGCGGGATTCAACGATCTATCGACCTTCAACCGCCGTTTCCGGCGGCTGATGCGCGAGACGCCGGGCACCTATCGCGCCCGCCGGCGACGCTCGTGAAAAGGGTGCCACGGCCATATCGTCGCAATTGGTGTATCCTTTTGAATTTGCCGCTAAAAACCACACTGGAAAACTGCCGCGATTATTGGAGTTTCGGGTCGGCTTCCTATATAAGCACCAAGTGATTCCTGATTAGATTGTGATCCGATTTGACCGACCAAAAGACACCGCGCGGCGCCGACGGCGGCCCCACCGGCATCGAGCCGATATCCATCATCGAGGAGATGCAGCGTTCCTATCTCGATTACGCTATGAGCGTCATCGTTAGCCGCGCGCTGCCGGACGTGCGCGACGGCCTCAAGCCGGTGCATCGCCGCATCCTCTACGCCGCCTATGAGAGCGGTTACCACTGGAACCGCAAATATGTGAAATCGGCGCGCCCGGTTGCCGATGTGATGGGTAAATACCATCCGCATGGCGACGCTTCGATCTATGACGCCTTGGTGCGCATGGCGCAGGACTGGTCGCTGCGCGTGCCGCTGATCGACGGGCAGGGCAATTTCGGCTCGATCGATGGCGATCCGCCGGCGGCTATGCGCTACACGGAATCGCGGCTGACCAAGGTCGCGCATGAGTTGCTGGAAGACATCGACAAGGACACCGTCGATTTCCAGGACACTTACGATGCCTCGGGCAGCGAACCGAAAGTCCTGCCGGCGCGCTTCCCGAACCTGTTGGTCAACGGCTCCGGCGGTATCGCCGTGGGCATGGCCACCAACATCCCGCCGCACAATCTGGGCGAGGTCTGCAACGGCGCCATTGCCCTTATCGACAATCCGGCGATCGACCTGCCGGCGCTGATGGAAATCGTTCCTGGACCCGATTTCCCGACCGGGGGCATCGTGCTTGGCCGCTCCGGCATCTACGGCGCCTATTCGACCGGCCGCGGTTCGATCGCCATGCGCGGCCGCGTCAACATCGAGGCGCGAGGTAACGACCGTGAATCGATCGTCATCACCGAGGTCCCCTACCAGGTGAACAAGGCGTCGATGATCGAGAAGATGGCCGAGCTGGTGCGCGAGAAGCGCATCGAAGGCATTTCCGACATTCGCGACGAAAGTGACCGTCAGGGCTACCGCGTGGTCATCGAACTCAAGCGCGACGCCGTCCCCGACGTCATTCTCAATCAGCTCTACCGCTTCACACCGCTGCAGACATCCTTTGGCGCCAATATGGTGGCGCTGAACGGCGGCAAGCCGGAATTGCTGACGCTGACCGACATGCTGAAGGCGTTCGTCGGCTTCCGTGAAGAGGTGATCAGCCGGCGCACGAAATTCCTGCTGCGCAAGGCGCGCGACCGCGCCCATGTGCTGGTCGGCCTTGCCATCGCTGTTGCCAACATCGATGAAGTCATCAAGCTGATCCGCAGCGCCCCGGACCCGCAGACGGCGCGCGAGCAGTTGATGGAGCGGCGCTGGCCTTCGGGCGACGTGGAATCGCTGATTCTTTTGATCGACGACCCGCGCCATCGCATCAACGAGGACGGCACCTACAATCTCTCCGAGGAGCAGGCGCGCGCCATCCTCGAACTGCGCCTGCAGCGCCTGACCGCGCTCGGCCGCGACGAGATCGCCGACGAGCTGAACACGATCGGCGACGAGATCAAGGACTACCTGGACATCCTGTCGTCCCGCGCCCGCATCCAGCAGATCGTCAAGGACGAGCTCGTCGCAGTGCGCGACGAGTTCGGCACACCGCGCCGCACCGAGCTCGCCGAGGGCGGGGCGGACATGGAAGACGAGGACCTGATCCAGCGCGAGGACATGGTCGTCACGGTCAGCCACTCCGGCTATATCAAGCGCGTGCCACTATCACTCTACCGGGCGCAGCGCCGCGGCGGCAAGGGCCGCTCCGGCATGTCGACCAAGGAAGAGGATTTCGTCACCCGGCTGTTCGTCGCCAACACGCACACGCCGGTACTGTTCTTCTCCTCGCGGGGCATCGTCTACAAGGAAAAGGTGTGGCGCCTGCCGATCGGCAACCCGCAATCGCGCGGCAAGGCGCTGATCAATATGCTGCCGCTCGAACAGGGCGAGCGCATCACCACCATCATGCCGCTGCCGGAGGATGAGACGAGCTGGGGCGAGCTCGACGTCATGTTTGCCACCACGCGCGGCACCGTGCGCCGCAACAAGCTTTCGGACTTCGTCCAGGTGAACCGCAACGGCAAGATTGCCATGAAGCTGGACGAGGAAGGCGACGAGATCCTCGGCGTCGAGACCTGCACCGACAATGATGACGTGCTTTTGACGGCAAGTTCCGGCCAATGCATCCGCTTTCCGGTCAGCGACGTACGCGTCTTCCAGAGCCGCAATTCGGTCGGCGTGCGCGGCATTGCGATGGCCGATGGCGACCGGGTGATCTCGATGGCGGTGATCGAGCATGTCGATGCGCCGCCGGCGGAGCGTGCTGCCTACCTCAAGCGGGTGGTGGCCGAACGCCGGCTCGCCGCCGACATTGCGGCCGGCGAGGAGGAGGAAATCCAGCTCACCAATGAAGAGGTCGGCGAAGAGGCGGAGCTTTCCGACGAGCGCTACGAATTCCTCAAGGCACATGAGCAGTTCGTGCTGACGGTGACCGAATATGGCTACGGCAAGCGTTCGTCGTCCTACGATTTCCGTCTGACCGGCCGTGGCGGCAAGGGTATTCGTGCCACCGACGTGTCGAAAACGGCCGAAATCGGCCGCCTGGTGGCGACCTTCCCGGTCGGCAATGACGATCAGATCATGCTGGTTTCGGATGGCGGCACCGTCATTCGCGTCCCGGTCAACGGTATTCGTTTCGCCAGCCGCGCCACCAAGGGCGTTACCATCTTCAATACCGCGGAGGGCGAGAAGGTCGTTTCGGTGGAGCGGATTTCAGAGCCGCAGGCGGACGAGGAGATAGAAGAGAGTGTTGAGGTTGAAGGTGGCGCTGTTGCCGGTACCGAAGGTGGGGAGCCTGATACCACCGTCGAGTGAGTTTGCCACGACGGCGCCAGCCCTATCGGCCGGCGTTGCGAAGAAACCCTCGCAAGCTACAAGTTGCGATAAGGCTTGCGGTTGCCGAAGCCTTCGAACCGCTTGGTATTAGCCTTGGCGCGGACACGCTGTGCTTCCTGATGCAACCCGAATACGGTAGCGATCAGCATGGCGACGGTCATTGCGGTGGCGAGCATGTAGATCAGCATGTGCGTGTTCTCCTGCGCCTAACAACGATTAGATGGGTGTTTGGTTTCATCTTCTGCAGCTGCAGCTTGGTGAACACTGCGTGACGCCGTTGTGAGCGGCACATTCATCTGTCGTTCACGTCGGCCAAAAGGTTCATGGGGCGAGCTGGCGATCGCATTTGCCTTTAGGAGAGAGGCTCGCTAGAAGCACCTGCCATGACCGAACGCATCGCCCTTTATGCCGGCTCTTTCGACCCGCTGACCAACGGCCATCTCGACGTGCTGAAGGCGTCGCTGGCCGTGGCGGATACAATCTATGCGGCGATCGGCATCCATCCCGGCAAGAAGCCGTTGTTTTCCTTCGAGGAACGGGTCAATCTGATCGAAACCGCAACGAAGGCGGAATTCGGCAGCGACGGTGCGCGTATCAAAGTTGTCGCCTTCGACGGGTTGGTCATCGATGCGGCCAGGAAGCATGGCGCCTCGATCATGATCCGCGGCCTGCGCGACGGCACCGATCTCGACTATGAGATGCAGATGGCCGGCATGAACGAGACCATGGCGCCGGAGCTGCAGACGGTTTTCCTGCCCGCCAGCCCTTCAGTGCGCACCATTACCGCCACACTTGTGCGCCAGATAGCTTCGATGGGAGGCAACATCCGCCCCTTCGTGCCGGCGGCCGTAGCCGGCGCGCTCACCGTCAAATTCGCGAAATAAACGCATGCCGCCCAAAAGGCCGGCTTGGGGTAACGACATGCATGAACGAAGATATTCGGAGAAAGATCCCATGCAGCTGAAAAAGCTTGCCTTTGTGCTTGCCATGCTTGCCGGTCTTGTGACCGCCTCCGTGTCGGCCTTTGCCGCCGATCCTGAAAACACCATGATCGTAACGCTGAAGGACGGCGATGTGACCATCGCGCTGAGGCCCGACCTTGCGCCGAAGCACGTCGCGCAGATCAAAAAGCTGGTGCGCCAGGGCGCCTACGACAACGTCGCCTTTCACCGCGTCATCGACGGCTTCATGGCACAGACCGGCGACGTCAAGTTCGGCAACATGAAGAGCGGCTTCAATGCCGACGCCGTCGGCACCGGCGGCTCCGATCTTCCTGACCTGCCGGCCGAATTCTCCAGCACGGAACACTATCAGCGCGGCGTGGTCGGCATGGCGCGCTCCGACGATCCGAATTCCGCCAATTCGCAATTCTTCATCATGTTCGCGCCGGCACCGCCGCTCGATGGCCAGTACACCATGGTCGGCAACGTGGTCAGCGGCATGGAACTGGTGGACCACATCAAGAAAGGCGACGAGGCGCAGAACGGGACGGTGACCGACCCCGATCGCATGATCAAGGTGCGTATCGCCGCCGACGGCAAGTAGACCCAAGTTTCAAAAGGATATTTCTGACATGGCCGAGATCAAGGACCGCGAGAACGCGCTTATCATGGACACGACCAAGGGCAAGGTCGTCATCGAATTGTTTCCAGACCTGGCGCCCGGCCATGTCGGCCGTATCAAGGAGCTGGCGCGCGAGGGCGCCTATGACGGCGTGGTCTTCCACCGCGTCATCGACGGCTTCATGGCGCAGACCGGCGACGTCAAGTTCGGCAATTCCAACAAGCCGTCTTTCGCGCCGTCGCGCGCCGGCACTGGCGGTTCCGACAAGCCCGATCTGAAGGCCGAGTTCTCCAACGCCAATCACGGCCGCGGCACCTGCTCGATGGCGCGCTCGCAGAACCCGAACTCGGCCAATTCGCAGTTCTTCATCTGCTTCGACGATGCCGCCTTCCTCAACCGCCAATACACGGTATGGGGCCAAGTTATCGAAGGCATGGACAATGTCGACAAGATCAAGCGCGGCGAACCGGTGCAGGATCCCGACAAGATCGTGTCGCTCAAGGTAGCGGCAGACGTGAAATGACCGGCCGGGCTGTCGCGGCTATCGCATTTGTGCTCGTCGCGGCGGCCACTCCGGCGCTGGCGACGGAATCGATCGTTTGCAGCGCCGAGGGCGGCGCGGCATCGATCGACGTTTTGATGGGACACACGGCCGTCATTGCGGTGGCGCGGGTTTGGCTGGATGCCGGCGGCAAGACATGGACCACGGACGGCCAGCCGGATTCAACCAAAGTAATCGTCGGGCAGGCATTCGAAGACGACGGGCGTATGCTTATCGACCTCACCGACGAGGGCCTCAGCTCGATCATCGCCAAATTGCGGCTGATCAAGGCCAGCGAGCAGTCCAGTTTCGCGATGGGCGGCACATTGAGCATAGACGGTGTCGGCGCCTGGGCGGTGACCTGCCCGGAACCTTGAGGCGGGGATTTCTTGCGCGTCGATCTTTTCGACTTCGATCTGCCGGACGAGCGCATCGCGCTTCGCCCAGCCGCGCCGCGCGACAGCGCCAGAATGCTGGTGGTCAGGCCGGGTGAGGGGCTCAAGGACCGGACGGTGCGCGACCTGCCGTCCCTGCTCAAGGCCGGTGATGTGCTGGTCTTCAACGACACCAAGGTCATTCCGGCGCAGCTGAAGGGCATCAGGCGACGCGGCGAGGCGACGGCGCAGGTCGAAGCCACGCTGCATATGCGGATGGCGCCCGACCGCTGGCTCGCCTTCATGCGTCCGGGCAAGCGCGTCGCCGCCGGCGATCGCATCCATTTCGGTCATGACGCGAATTCCTGCTTTCTCGGCCAGCTCGACGCGACGGTGATCGACAAGGGGGAAGGCGGCGAGGTGCTGCTCGGCTTCGACCTGTCAGGTCCGTTCCTCGACGAGGCGCTGCACGCCGTCGGCCACATCCCGCTGCCGCCCTACATCGCCTCCAGGCGTGACGACGACGAACGCGACCGCAGCGACTACCAGACCATTTATGCCAGGGAGGAGGGCGCCGTCGCCGCGCCGACGGCAGGGCTGCATTTCACCCCGGAGTTGTTTGCCGCGCTCGACGCCAAGGGCATCGAGCGCCATTTCGTCACGCTGCATGTCGGCGCCGGCACGTTTTTGCCGGTGAAGGCGGACGACACCGCCGACCACAAGATGCATGCCGAAACGGGTTCGGTCAGCCTGGAAACCGCCGAGGCGCTGAATGCGGCGAAAGCAAGAGGAGGGCGCATCGTCGCCGTCGGCACGACATCGCTGCGCTTATTGGAGAGCGCGGCTGGCGAGGACGGCAGGCTGGGCGCATGGTCGGGCCCGACCGACATCTTCATCACCCCCGGCTATCGCTTCAAGACCGCCGACATATTGATGACCAATTTCCATCTGCCGCGTTCGACGCTGTTCATGCTGGTTTCGGCATTCTGCGGTTTGCAGACGATGCGCGCGGCCTATGCGCATGCCATCGAGAACCGCTACAGGTTCTATTCCTATGGAGACGCAAGTCTTCTGTTCAGGGAGGATAATCATGGACGATGACATGGAAACCTTCGACCGCGAAGCCTTGATCGCCGAGATCAGGAAACTGCGCGCCGGCATCCGCCAACATCGCGACGCCACCGGCCATGATCTGTGCTGGCACCATCCCGACCTGTGGTCGCTTTTGCCCGAAAAGACGGAGCCGGCGATTGCCGTGCCGCCGTGGCCGAAATTCATGCGCGGCTGCATCCGCTACCGGCAATCACTCGACAAGCAGGCTCCGGACGCGCCGGTATTCGACAAGGAGTTCGACGGTTAGGGAATTCGATGACTAACGCATTCACCTTTAACGTGCTGGCGACCGACGGCAGGGCACGGCGTGGCGCAATCACCATGCCACGCGGCGAAATCCGCACGCCCGCCTTCATGCCGGTCGGCACGGGCGGCACGGTGAAGGCCATGTATATGGATCAGGTGCGCGGCCTCGGCTCGGACATCATCCTTGGCAATACCTACCACCTGATGCTGAGGCCCGGCGCGGAGCGCGTGGCGCGGCTCGGCGGCCTGCATGAATTCGCCCGCTGGCCGTACCCGATCCTCACCGACAGCGGCGGCTTCCAGGTGATGTCGCTATCGAAGCTGCGGAAACTGACCGAGAATGGCGTGACCTTTCGCTCGCATATCGACGGCGGCGCCTACGAGATGTCGCCGGAGCGTTCGATCGAGATCCAGGGGCTACTCGATTCCGACATCCAGATGCAGCTCGACGAATGCACGGCGCTGCCGGCCAAGCAGAACGAGATCGAGCGCGCCATGGAGTTGTCGCTGCGCTGGGGCGAGCGCTGCAAGACGGCATTCGGCGAGCAGCCCGGCAAAGCGATGTTCGGCATTGTGCAAGGCGGCGACGTGCCGGATTTGCGGCTGCGCTCGGCGCGGGCGCTGAAGGCAATGGAGCTGAAGGGGTATGCGATCGGCGGGTTGGCCGTCGGCGAGCCGCAAGCGGTGATGCTGGAGATGCTCGACATCACTTGCCCGGAGCTGCCGGCTGACCGGCCGCGGTACCTGATGGGTGTTGGTACGCCGGACGACATCTTAAAGTCGGTGGCGCGCGGCATCGACATGTTCGACTGCGTGATGCCGACGCGGGCAGGGCGGCATGGCCTTGCCTATACACGGCGCGGCAAGGTCAATCTGCGCAACGCCCGTCACACCGACGATCCGCGCCCGCTCGATGAGGAAAGCGACTGCCCGGCGGCACGCGACTATTCGCGCGCCTATTTGCACCATCTGGTGCGCTCGCAAGAGGCGCTTGGGGCGATGCTGCTGACCTGGAACAATCTGTCCTATTATCAGCAGCTGATGCAGGACATCCGTGCCGCGATCGACGCGCAGACCTTCGAGGCGCGCGCGGCGGAGATATCAGAGGGCTGGGCGCGAGGCGATATTCCGGCCGTCTAGCGCGTCCCCGCGATTGACGGACTGCCTGCCCGGGAGCAGAGTTCCGCTGCGGGGATCAGCCATGACCGTTACATACGACTTTGCCGGCAAGACGGCGATCGTTACCGGTGGCTCAAGGGGCATCGGCAGGGCCGTGGCCACGCAGTTGGTAAGGTCGGGAGCCGACGTCTGGATATGGGACGCCGATCCTGCGCCGAATGATGAAACCCGCAGCCAGACCGTCGACGTGACCAAGACGCAGGACATAAGCAATGCCCTCGGCGAAGTCGTCGCCAGTACGGGCCAGATCGATATTCTCGTCAACAATGCGGGCTATCTTGGTCCTTACCTTGGCTTCGAGGCCTTCGATCCGGCCGAGTGGCAACGCATCATCGGGGTCAATCTCGTCGGGACGTTCGAGGTCACGCATCAGGTATTGCCGGTCATGCGCAAGAGCGGCCGCGGCCGCATCGTCAACATGGGATCGCTCGCCGGCAAGGAAGGATTGCCGAACCTAGCGGCCTATTCGGCGGCGAGCGCAGGCATCATTGCCTTCACCAAAGCCTTGTCGCGTGAGGTCTGCGATACCGACATTCGCGTCAACTGCGTCGCGCCCGGACCGATCGATACCGATCTTATCCGGCGTCTCGGCAACGAGGTCGTCAGCGAGATGATTGGGGCCAGTCCGCTCAAGCGGCTTGGGGCGGCGGAGGAGGTCGCGGCGCTGGTCCTCTGGCTCTGTTGCGATGCCTCGAGCTTCAATACCGGCGCGGTGTTCGACATGTCGGGGGGCAGGGCGCGACATTGACGCACGCGGCTCAGGTGCTGACTGAGTTCGCCGCCAGCAAGCTGCAGCCGGTGATCTTGAAGCTGCCGTCCGGCTGCTGCTCCAGCGTGTAGACCGCCTCGTAGTCCTTGCCGTCGGGTCCGACGATCAGCACCTGCTGGATGATCGAGACCGGCCCGGTCTGCTCGACCTTGCCGAAGGAATAGCTCTGCGGCTTGCGCACCGGTGCGTAGCCGTTGGTGACCATGTTCATGAAGGTGTCGACGGTCGGGAATATCCGTTTCACGTTCGGCGCTGCGAAACTGTAGGCGGTGGCGCCGTCATCGGCGAGGAAGGCTTTCAACTGGCTGTCTATGACTGTCTGCGCCGCCTTGACCTCAGCATCGCCGGCAAATGCCGAAGAGGCCAGGAGCAGTGGAACGATTGCGAATGCGAATAACGCGCGGCGCATGGCCTGCCTCCGTTGTCCCTCAAAAATCGCTGTCCGAAGACGCATCATACAATACGCCTCGAGACGCCTCGCGGTTTTCAGCGATCGCAAACATTCGCCTGTCTGGCGAGACAGAGCCGAATTCCAACGCTTGAAAGCCCGCTCTCAGTCTGCGAGAAGGGCCGCTCATTCGAGCTGAGGCTAGGCAGGACCAGGCGATGAAGGCATTTTTCGTGCAGATAAAGTGCGATCTGGGCAAGGCCTATGACGTTGCCAGCGCTTTGGCCGATGCCGAGATCGCTTCCGAAATCTACTCGACGGCCGGAAACTACGACCTGCTCGCAAAATTCTATGTCGACGACGAGGAAGACATCGGCCACTTCGTCAACGAGAAAGTGCAGATTCTGCCGGGCATCAAGGACACGTTCACGGTCGTCACTTTTCGCGCGTTTTGATCTCCATCGACATTTGCCCGGACACGCGGCAAAGCCTGATCAAGGCCCCACAGATACTGCCTTAATTTTAGGCAACCGCGATATACTGATCGCCGGCGCCGGCCAAATCACCGATTGCGCTTGATTTTCCCCATCGAGGCCAGTGAAATGGCGTCATAGGGGAGTATGCGATTGGCAGCGTTCGACGAAATGCTTCCGGAAGTTTCCGGGCTGAGAAAACCGTATTCGGCTTACGATCGCTGGCTGAAGGAACAGGATCCGGCCAGACTTACCGAGAAGATGCAGGACGCCGAACGCGTCTTTCGCAAGACCGGAATCACTTTCGCCGTCTACGGCGAGCAGGAAGCATCGGAACGGCTGATACCCTTCGACATCGTTCCGCGCATTATTTCGGGCAATGAATGGCGACGGCTAACGCAAGGCATCGAGCAGCGCGTCCAGGCGCTGAACGCCTTTCTCGACGACATCTACCATCGCCAGGAGATCTTGCGCGCCGGCCGGGTGCCGAAGGAGTTGATCGCCAAGAACGAGGCGTTCCTGCCCGAGATGATCGGCGTGCGGCCGCCGGCCGGCGTCTATACCCATATCATCGGCGTCGACATCGTACGCATCAGCGAGAACGAGTTCTACGTGCTGGAGGACAATGCGCGCACGCCGTCCGGCGTCTCCTACATGCTGGAGAACCGCGAGACGATGATGCAGCTCTTTCCCGAGCTGTTCCAGCAGATCAAGGTGCGGCCGGTTGAGAATTATCCGCAGCTCTTGCGCCAGTCGCTGGCGGCAGTACGGCCCCAAAGCACCAAGGGCGCGCCGACCATTGCCGTGCTGACGCCGGGCAGCTTCAACTCAGCTTATTTCGAACATGCCTTCCTTGCCGACCAGATGGGCGTGCAGCTTGTCGAGGGGCAGGATCTGCGCGTCGTCGATGGCCATGTCGCGATGCGCACGACCGAGGGCTACAAGCAGATCGACGTGCTCTACCGGCGTGTCGACGACTCGTTCCTCGATCCGCTGACCTTTCGCCCCGACTCGGCACTTGGCGTACCGGGCATCATGGACGTCTACCGCGCCGGCAATATCACGATCGCCAATGCGCCGGGAACCGGCATCGCCGACGACAAGGCGATCTATTCCTACATGCCCGAAATCGTCGAATTCTACACCGGCCGCAAGGCGATGCTCGGCAACATCCCGACCTGGCGCTGCTCGGAGCCGGACAGCCTGAAATATGTGCTCGAGCACATCGACGAACTGGTGATCAAGGAAGTCCACGGTTCCGGCGGCTACGGCATGCTGGTCGGGCCGGCGGCGACCAAGAAGGAATGCGAGGAGTTTTCCAAAAAACTCGTGGCAAAACCGTCGAATTACATCGCCCAGCCGACGCTGGCGCTGTCGACCTGCCCGATCCTGACGGACAAGGGGCTGGCGCCGCGCCACGTCGATCTGCGCCCCTATGTGCTGGTTTCCGACCGTATCCAGATCGTGCCCGGCGGGCTGACCCGAGTAGCGCTCAAGGAAGGCTCGCTGGTCGTCAATTCCTCGCAAGGCGGCGGCACGAAGGATACGTGGGTGTTGGATGATTGAGCTGATGAGTAGGGAATAGTCAGTAGTCAGTAGTCAGTAGTGAAAGTAGAGAGGACAGGGAAATGCCGTATTCTGTTGAGCTTCAAAAGCTTACTATTCCCTACTCACTATTCCCTACTCACTAGCCCGAAGGGCATCTCCACATGCTTCTCGGCCGCACCGCCAACGGGCTCTACTGGATGAATCGCTATATCGAGCGGGCGGAAAACATGGCGCGGCTGGTGGATGCCGGCCTGCGCATGGCGCTCACTCGTACTCAGAACGCTTCGGAGGAGTGGAATTCGGTGCTGCTCAGCGCCGGTTCGGACGCCGCCTTCACGCAGAAATATTCCGACTACACCGCAGCCAATGTCGCCGACTATCTGCTGCGCGACACATCGAACCCGTCGAGCACGATGTCGTCTATCGAAACGGCCCGTAGCAATGCCCGCATGGTGCGCACGGCATTGACGCGTGAAACCTGGGAAAGCATCAACGAAGCCTGGATGTCGCTGAAGCGGATGCTGGCCAAGCCGATCGACGAGCGCGACCTGCCCAATGCGCTCGACGCAATCAAACGCGAGACGGCGCTGATTCGCGGCTCGTTCTACGGCACGATGCTGCGCAACGAGATTTTCGATTTTTCGCAGCTCGGCACGTATGTCGAACGCGCCGACAACACCGCGCGCATCCTGGATGTGAAATACTACGTGCTGCTGCCGTCGATCTCCTGGGTCGGCTCGACGCTCGACAACTACCAATGGGAATCGATCCTGCGCTCGGTGTCGGCGCACCGCTCCTATCGCTGGGTTTATGACGCCGACTACAAGCCGAGCAACATCGCCGACTATCTGATCCTCAATGTCCGCATGCCGCGCTCGCTGACCTTTTGCTACCGCTTCCTGACGGAGCATCTCAAATTCCTGGGTGACGACTATGGCGAGCGCCACGCCTGTCATGCGACGGCCGCCAAGACCCATTCCATGCTGACCGCAGGCTCGATCAAGGATATCTTCGACGCCGGCCTGCACGAATTCCTGGCCAACTTCATCCGCGACAACACCAGACTCGGCGACGAGATCGCGCAGGATTACAGGTTCTATTGAGCATGATCCCAAAAAGCGGAGACCGGTTTTCGGAAAAGCTCATGCTCCAGGGACGAGTGCGATGCGGCTGAAGATCACTCACCGGACCGAATACCGCTACGATGCGCCGGTGCATTATCTGTTGCAGCGTTTGCGGCTGCTCCCGGTGAACGGGCGCACCCAGACGGTACTGTCCTGGGCGCTGAAGATCGAAGGCGCGCGCGAGGAAGTGCGCTTCATCGACCATTTCAGCAACGATACCCGGCTGTTGAGCGTCGAGGGCGAGCGCGACTTCATCACCGTCGAAGCTGCCGGCGACGTGGTGACGCGCGACACCGCCGGCGTCTGCGGGCCGCACCAGGGCTTCGCGCCGCTCTGGCTGTTCGGCCAGGAAACGCAGTTGACGACGATCGGCAGCGGCATTCGCGAGCTTGCTGCCTCGGTGGGCGCGGGCACCGATATCGAAAGGCTGCACCGGTTGATGGCGGTGATCGGCGAGCGCGTCGCTTATACGCCGGGCACCACCAACGTGACGACGCCGGCCGAAGAGGCCCTGGCGCTCAAGACCGGCGTTTGCCAGGACCATAGCCATATCTTCGTTGCCGCGGCTCGTGCCATGGATTTTCCGGCGCGCTATGTCAGCGGTTATCTGATGATGGATGCAGCGATCGAGCAGGCGGCAAGCCACGCTTGGGCCGAAGCGCATGTCTCGGGCCTCGGCTGGGTGGCTTTCGATGTCGCCAACGGCATTTCTCCGGACGAGCGTTATGTAAAGGTGGCGACCGGCCGCGATTATCGCGACGCCACACCGGTGTCGGGAATTCGGCTGGGACAGGCGGAAGAACAGCTTGCGGTCACCGTCTCCGTGGAGCAGTAATGCCCGGCAAGATTGTTGCCAAAGAGATTCGATGACCTATTGCGTCGGCCTGAAGATCGATCGCGGGCTCGTGTTCATGTCGGACACGCGCACCAATGCCGGCATGGATTCGATCTCGACCTTCAGGAAGATGCATGTTTGGGAGGAACCGGGCGAGCGCGTCATCGTTTTGATGTCGGCCGGCAATCTGGCGACAACGCAGGCCGTGGTCAGCCTGCTCGACGAACGCACCAAGGCAGTGGCGGAGCGCCATGCCACGCTGCTCGAAACGCCCTCCATGTACCAGACAGTGCGGTTGGTCGGAGACACCGTCAAGGAGGTCATCGCCAACTCGTCGCCGGCCGGCGAAAAGGCGGATTCCTATTTCAACGCCTCCTTCATCCTCGGCGGTCAGATCAAGGGCAGCGCGCCGCGCCTGTTCATGATCTATCCGGAAGGCAATTTCATCGAATCGACCGACGATACGCCGTTCTTCCAGATCGGTGAGACCAAATACGGCAAGCCGATCATCATCCGGGCCTACGAAAAGACGATGAGTTTCGCCGAGACGGTAAAACTGCTGCTGGTGTCGTTCGACTCGACGCTGAAGTCGAACCTGTCGGTCGGCCTGCCGCTGGACCTGCTGTTCTACGAAAAGGACACTTTCAAGGTCGGCCTCAAAAAGCGAATAACCCAGGACGATCAATATTATCGCACGATCTCGGATAGCTGGTCGAACGCGCTGAAGACCGCCTTTGCCAGTTTGCCTGATTTTCCCGAATGAAAACCTTCGTTTTTCGTGCTCTTTGATCGCGGCTCGATGAGGCGCTACGGAGGCGAAGATGAATAGCAACGAATTCCGCGAATGGTCGCTGCGAGCGGCTGAATGGGGTGCCGACTACAGAAACAGCCTTCGCGAGAGACCGGTGCGGCCGCTTGTCGAGCCGGGCGAAATCTTCAAAAGCATCGATGCCACGCCGCCGGAGGACGGCGAAACGATGCAGGCAATCTTCGCCGATTTCGAGCAAAAGATCCTGCCGGGCATGACGCACTGGCAGCATCCGCGTTTCTTCGCCTATTTCCCGGCCAATGCGGCACCGGCCTCCGTCGTGGCTGAGTATCTGGTTTCCGCGATGGCTGCGCAATGCATGCTCTGGCAAACCTCGCCGGCGGCAACCGAGCTAGAGATGCGGGTCGTCGACTGGATGCGGCAGGCGCTTGGTCTGCCGGCGGGATTCTCCGGCGTCATGCAGGATTCGGCTTCATCGGCGACGCTTGCCGCCGTCCTGACCATGCGCGAGCGCGCTCTCGACTGGCAAGGCAACAAGAGCGGCCTGCAAGGCCAGCCGGTGGTGCGGGTCTATTCTTCCGACCAAGTCCACACTTCGATCGACCGGGCGATCTGGGTGTCGGGTATCGGCGAGGCGAACCTCGTACGCGTTCCGGTCGCCGGGCGTTTTCGCGCCATGCAGACAGCGGCTCTGGAAGCGGCGATCGTCACCGACCGCGAAAACGGCATGCTGCCGGCGGGCATTATCGCAAGCGTCGGCGGCACAAGCACCGGCGGCACCGACGATGTGGCGGCCGTTGGCGCGGTGGCGAAGCGGCACGGGCTCTACCTGCATGTCGATGCCGCATGGGCTGGCTCCGCCATGATCTGCCCCGAGTTCCGGCATTTCTGGGCAGGCGCCGAACACGCCGATTCCATCGTTTTCAACCCGCATAAATGGTTGGGGGCACAGTTCGATTGCTCGATGCATTTCATCCGCCAACCGGAAGACGTCGTGCGCACGCTGGCGATCAAGCCCGAATTCCTCAAGACGCATGGCCGCGACGGGGTCATCAACTTCTCCGAATGGTCGGTGCCGCTTGGCCGGAGATTTCGCGCGCTGAAACTATGGTTCCTGCTGCGCGCGCATGGCTTGGCAAATCTGCGGACCATGATCCGCAATCATGTCGCCTGGAGCGGGAGCCTCGCCGCCCGGCTGGCAAGGGAACCGGACTTTGAGATCGTCACGGAACCGATGCTGTCGCTGTTCTCATTCCGCCATCTCGCGGCTGCGGGAATCAACCTTGACGAGCACAATTTGCGGCTCGTCAACGCGATCAACGATGACGGCCGCATTTACCTGACACAGACCCGGGTGGACGGACAGGTGGCGGTCCGCTTTCAGGTCGGGCAGTTCGATACGACTGCGGCGGACGTCGACACTGCTTTCGAGGTCATCAGTGAGATTGCGCGTAGCGTGGCTTGACCCGTCAAATCGAAATCCAGGCCCTGCCTGTTCACTGCTTTCGTTTTCAGCTATAGACAAGTAAAACGAAAATGAGGGTTGCTAGATGTATCTGTCGCCGCGTCATTCCGAAATCATCCAGATGGCCAAGAACCACGGCCGCGTACTGGTTGAGGAACTGGCGACGCATTTCAACGTGACGCCGCAGACGATCCGTAAGGACCTCAACGATCTCTGCGACCAGCGGCTTTTGTCTCGCATCCATGGCGGGGCATTGTTCCCGTCCGGCATTGAGAACATGGAATATGAGGCTCGGCGCAAGATCGCCGCCGAGGAGAAGGAGGCGATTGGCCGCGCAGCAGCCCGGCTGATCCCTGACAACGCGTCTCTGTTCATCAATATCGGGACCACGACGGAAGCTGTTAGCAAGTCGCTGCTGGATCACAGCGGCCTGATGGTCATCACTAATAACATCAATGTTGCCAACAGGATGCGCGTATATCCTTCGATCGAGGTGGTGATCGCCGGCGGTGTCGTGCGCGGTTCCGACGGCGGTGTGGTCGGCGAGGCAGCGGTCGATTTCATCAGGCAGTTCAAAGTCGATTTTGCGGTGATCGGCGCCTCGGCCATCGACCACGACGGCGCACTGCTCGACTTCGATTTTCGCGAGGTGAAGGTGGCTCAGGCGATCATTGCCAACGCCCGCCATGTGATCCTGGTGTCGGACCAGACCAAGTTCGAGCGCACCGCGCCGGTCCGCATCGGCCATCTGTCGCAAGTCGATACCTTCATCACCGATCGTTGCGACATCCCGTCAGTGCGTAAGATCTGCCAGGAGGCAGAAGTTCAGCTGATCGAAACGTCGCTCTCCTAGAGATGCCGCTGCGGCATCCGTCGTCAATCATATTTCGTTTGACATTCGTTGCTATTTCGAAATAATTCCCATACGGTTTCGCAAGAACCAAAAATGCTGCAATGCGAAATCGAGGGAGGACTCTTTGGGCGCATCACCGATCCATGACATTTTCGTCATCGGTGGCGGCATCAACGGCTGCGGTATCGCCCGCGATGCCGTCGGGCGTGGCTTTTCGGTTTTCCTTGCCGAGATGAACGACCTGGCCAGCGGGACCTCGTCCGGTTCGACCAAACTGATCCATGGCGGCTTGCGCTATCTCGAATTCTACGAATTCCGCCTGGTGCGCGAAGCGCTGATGGAACGCGAGGTCCTGTGGAGGAACGCGCCGCATATCATCTGGCCAATGCGCTTCGTGCTGCCATACGCCAAGGGGCTGCGTCCGGCCTGGCTGATCCGGCTCGGGCTTTTTCTCTATGACCATATTGGCGGGCGCAAATTGTTGCCGCCGACGAAAACGATGGACATGGCTAAGGATCCGGCCGGCAAGCCGCTGAAGCCGCTGTTTCGAAAGGCGTTCGAATATTCGGACGGTTGGGTCAACGATGCCCGGTTGGTTGTGTTGAACGCCCGCGACGCTGTCGAGCGCGGCGCAACCATTCGAACCCGAACAAAGGTCGTCAGCGCACGCCGCGAAGGCAATCTCTGGATGGTCAGGCTTGAAAACGTGCGGACGGGCGATACAGAGGAGGTCAAGGCGCGGCTGCTGGTCAATGCCGCCGGTCCGTGGGTCGATCAGGTGCTTTCGGCCACCGTCGGCCTGAACGACGTGCACAATGTCCGCCTCGTACAAGGCAGCCACATCGTCGTTGGCAAGAAGTTCGACGACCCACGCGCCTATTTCTTTCAGAACAAGGACGGGCGCATCATTTTCGCCATCCCCTACGAGGACGAATTCACGCTCATCGGCACCACCGATCGGGACTATCCCGGCGATCCGCACGACGTCAGGATCAGTGATGCCGAGATCGACTATCTCTGCGCTGCGGCAAGCGAATATTTCGCGCAGCCGGTCAAGCCGTCGGATATCGTCTGGACCTATTCCGCGGTGCGCCCGCTCTACGACGATGGCGCCTCAAAGGCGCAGGAAGCCACGCGCGACTATGTGCTGAAGGGCGATGGAGGCGAGGGTGCCGCCCCGATCGTCAATGCCTTTGGCGGCAAGATCACCACCTACCGCCGATTGTCGGAATCGATGCTCGAGAGGATCGAGGGTTTTCTCGGCAAGCGAGGCAAGCCATGGACGGCGAACGCGCCGCTGCCCGGCGGTGATTTCCCCGTCACCGGCTTCGATGCCGAGGTGGCGAAACTGAAAACGGCCTACCCGTTCCTCGACGCGCGGCTGGCCCGCCGGTTGACCCGGCTCTACGGCACTCGCGCAAGGAATCTGCTGGGCCTCGCCAAATCGAACGCCGATCTTGGCCGCAACTTCGGCGCCGATCTCTACGAAGCCGAGGTGCGCTACCTCGTCGAAAACGAATGGGCGATAACTGCCGAAGATGTATTGTGGCGCAGGACCAAGCGCGGCCTGCGGCTCAGCCGCGAGCAGGCAGCAGCGCTCGACGAGTTCATGCGCGGAATAAGCCGGCAGCAGGTAGCGGCTGCCGAATAGGATGGCCGACTGATGCAGAAAGCCTGGGAGGAGGCATCATGCTTGAACTGAGAAACGTGACGAAGACGGTTGGTGCGGCGGAACATATCCGCGACGTCTCGCTGACGCTTCAGCACGGCTCGCTCAACGTCCTGCTCGGGCCGACGCTCTCCGGCAAGACCAGTCTGATGCGGCTGATGGCGGGCCTCGACGTGCCGACCTCCGGCTCGGTCTGGTTCGATGGCAAGGATGTCACCGGCATGCCGGTGCAAAAGCGCAACGTCGCCATGGTCTACCAGCAATTCATCAACTATCCGGCGATGACGGTCTACGAAAACATTGCCTCGCCGCTGCGGGTGGCCGGCACGGAGCAGGCAAAGATCGACAGGGAAGTGCGCAATGCCGCCGCCCTTCTCAAACTCACACCCTATCTCGACCGAACGCCTCTCAGTCTGTCGGGCGGCCAGCAGCAGCGCACCGCGCTGGCCCGCGCCATTGTCAAGAATGCCAGCCTCGTGCTGCTCGACGAGCCGCTCGCCAATCTCGACTACAAGCTGCGCGAAGAATTACGCGCGGAACTGCCGAAGGTCTTCGCGGCCGCCGGCACAATCTTCGTTTACGCCACGACCGAGCCTCACGAGGCCTTGCTGCTCGGCGGCTACACGGCGACGCTTTCCGAGGGCAGCATCACCCAGTTCGGGCCGACCATCGACGTGTTCCGCAAGCCGGTCGATCTGGTGACGGCGAGAACCTTCGCCGATCCGCCGCTCAACACCATCGTACTTGCCAAGAAGGGCCTGGATTTCCTGCTTGAGGGCGGCGTGAAATTGCCGGTGCCGGCCGAGCTCTTCGGCATTGCCGATGCGATCTATACGATCGGTTTCCAGCCTCATCATCTGTCCCTCGATCGGCCCAACGCCGCCGCCGTGCCGGTGCGCGCAAAGGTGACGATCACCGAGATCACGGGATCGGAAAGCTTCATCCATCTCGATTTCGCCGATGCGCGCTGGGTCATGTTGACCCACGGCATTCGCGACTTCGAGCCGGACGAGGAGGTCGAGGTGTTCATCGACCCGCGCCACATCATGGTCTTCGACGAACACGGCCGCGCCGTGGCCGCGCCGAAGTTGGCGGCTTAGGAGGACACGATGGCGCGCATCGACGTCAATCATATCCGCCACTCCTATCTGCAGAGCCCGCGCACGGACGCCGATTTCGCGCTGAAGGAAGTGCACCACACGTTCGAGGACGGCGGCGCCTATGCGCTGCTCGGCCCATCCGGCTGCGGCAAGACCACGCTGCTCAACATCATTTCGGGATTGCTGCATCCCTCGCATGGCCGGCTGCTGTTCAACGGCCGGGACGTGACCAATCTGTCGACGCAAGAGCGCAACATCGCTCAGGTCTTCCAGTTCCCGGTGATCTACGACACGATGACCGTCTACGACAACCTGGCGTTCCCGCTGCGCAATCGCGGCGTGCCGGAAGCCGACGTCGACCGCAAGGTGCGCGAGACGCTGGAGATGACCGGGCTGGCCGATATGGCCAAACGAAAGGCCCGCGGACTGACCGCCGACCAGAAGCAGAAGATCTCGCTCGGACGCGGGCTGGTCCGCTCCGACGTCAATGCCATCCTGTTCGACGAGCCTTTGACCGTCATCGACCCGCATATGAAATGGGTGCTGCGTTCCCAGTTGAAGCAGCTTCACCGCCGCTTCGGCTACACCATGGTCTATGTCACGCACGACCAGACCGAGGCGTTGACGTTCGCCGACAGGGTGGTCGTGATGTATGACGGCGAAATCGTGCAGATCGGCACACCGGCGGAGCTGTTCGAGCGCCCGCGCCACACATTTGTCGGCTATTTCATCGGCTCGCCTGGCATGAATGTCATGCCGGTGGCGATCGACGGCAAGACCGCGAAGCTGGGCTCGCAGCAGATCGAACTGCCGGGCGTGCCCAAGGCAGGCAGCGGCGCCATCGAGCTCGGCATCCGTCCCGAATATGTGCGCCTGGGCAGCCAGGGCATGGCCGTCCGGATCAGCAAAGTCGAGGACGTCGGCCGCCACAAGGTGGTCCGTGCCAATCTCGAAGGGCGCGAGATCGCCGCCGTCATCGGCGAGGACGAGACGGTTCCGGCTGATCCGAAGGTGCGGTTCGACCCGGCCGGCATCAACATCTATGCCGATTCCTGGCGCGTTGAGATGGGAGCTTGAAGTGGAAAAGACCTGGAACAACAGAGCCTGGTTCCTGGTGCTGCCGGTGCTGCTGCTGGTGGCGTTCTCGGCGGTCATACCGCTGATGACGGTTGTCAATTATTCGGTGCAGGACACTTTCGGCAACAACGTCTTCTTCTGGGCCGGCACCGAATGGTTCGAGGAACTGCTTTCCTCCAGCCGCTTCTGGCAGGCGATGATCCGCAACCTTGTCTTCTCGTTCATCATACTGGCGATCGAAGTGCCGCTCGGCATCTTCATTGCGCTCAATATGCCGAAGAAGGGTTGGGGCGTGCCGGTTTGCCTTGTTTTGATGGCGTTGCCGCTGCTGATCCCATGGAACGTCGTCGGCACTATCTGGCAGGTGTTCGGGCGCAACGACATTGGCCTGCTCGGCTATTACGTCAACGCGCTCGGCATCGACTATAATTATGTGCAAGACCCTTATGACGCCTGGGTCACTGTCATCATCATGGACGTCTGGCATTGGACCAGCCTCGTCGTGCTGCTCTGCTATGCCGGCCTGGTCTCGATCCCTGATGCCTTTTACCAGGCAGCCAAGATCGACGGTGCCTCGCGCTGGGCGGTGTTCCGCTATATCCAGCTGCCGAAGATGAACCGGGTGCTGCTGATTGCAGTGTTGTTGCGCTTCATGGATAGCTTCATGATCTACACCGAGCCGTTCGTGGTGACCGGCGGCGGCCCAGGCAACTCGACGACGTTCCTGTCCATCGACCTGGTCAAGACGGCGCTTGGCCAGTTCGATCTCGGCCCGGCCGCGGCTATGTCGCTGGTCTACTTCCTCATCGTCCTGTTGTTGTCATGGGTATTCTACACCGTGATGACCAATTACGACGCGGAGCGTTGAAATGAGCCGCACCGAAGAGAGAGCCGATAGGGTGAGCGAGACGACAGCTTCGGAAGGGCTCGCCAGCACGCTGCGGCAGGACGAGATCGCACGGCTGATGCGCCGTCGCGGCGAGGAGTCGCGCTGGTGGTGGATCGTGCCGACGCTCTACATCATCGTTCTGCTTTTGCCGATCTACTGGCTCATCAATATGAGCTTCAAGACCAATGGCGAGATCGTCTCGTCGCTGACGCTCTACCCGCACGCGCCGACATTGGCGAATTACCGCACCATCTTCACCGATGCGTCCTGGTATTCGGGCTACATCAACTCGATCACCTATGTGGTTATGAACATGGTGATTTCCGTGGCTGCGGCACTGCCTGCTGCCTATGCCTTTTCGCGCTATCGCTTCCTCGGCGACAAGCATCTGTTCTTCTGGCTGCTGACCAACCGCATGGCGCCGCCGGCGGTGTTCGCGCTGCCATTCTTCCAGCTCTACTCGGCCTTTGGCCTGATCGACACCCATATCGCCGTGGCTCTGGCGCATTGCCTCTTCAACGTGCCGCTGGCGGTGTGGATCCTAGAAGGCTTTATGTCGGGCGTGCCTAAGGAGATCGATGAGACCGCCTATATCGACGGCTATTCGTTCCCGCGCTTCTTCATCAAGATCTTCATGCCGCTGATTGCGAGCGGCATCGGCGTGGCGTGCTTCTTCTGCTTTATGTTCTCGTGGGTCGAGCTGCTGATCGCCCGCACATTGACGACGACGGACGCCAAGCCGATCGCCGCGACCATGACCCGCACCGTTTCGGCCGCCGGCATGGATTGGGGGCTGCTCGCCGCCGCCGGCGTGCTGACGCTGATCCCGGGCGCGCTCGTCATCTGGTTTGTGCGCAACTACATCGCCAAGGGCTTTGCCCTGGGGAGGGTATGATGGAGCAGGTCGACAGAAGCCCCTGGTTGTGGGCCGTGCTGTTTCTCGCCTTGATCGTCGTGGCCTGGGTGGCACTTCAAATCGATTTCGTGGCAATAACGGTGGGCTTCAGCGATCCGGCCAATATCCGCCTGTGGGGATTTAACCTCTCCTCCAACCTCGATTTTTCGTGGATGGCCTGGACGTGGCCGACCGCGGCCTTCTTTGGAATCATCTTTCTGCTGCTTTGCGGCATGGCGGCGTGGGAATATGTGTCGCCGGGCGGCAATCCGCGCGTCGGCGTGCTGCGCTTCGAAACGACGCGCGGCGACCGCCTGTTCCTGTCGCTGCTGGGCAGCGCCTTTATCCATCTCGCTTGGCTGGGTCTAGTCGGACCCAATCTGTGGTGGGCTCTCGCTCTCTCCGTGGTCTACGCCGTCGGCGTGTTCCGCTACGTATAGAGGGGGAAACTGTTGGAACGGCGGCGTGCCGGCCGCCGATCCAGATCGCACTTTAAACTTTAACAGTGGAGGAAATACATGCGACGGCAATTCTTGACATCAACAACTGCGCTTGTCCTGTTGCTCGGGGCAAGCAATGCCTATGCCGGAATGGACGAAGCCAAGGCCTTCCTCGATAAGGAAATCGGGCCCCTTTCGACGCTTTCGCGCGCCGACCAGGAAGCCGAAATGCAATGGTTCATCGATGCCGCGAAACCTTTCGCCGGCATGGATATCAAAGTCGTTTCGGAGTCCATCACGACGCACAAATACGAGTCGGAGGTGCTGGCGCCGGCCTTCACCGCGATCACCGGCATTAAGGTGACGCACGACATCACCCAGGAAGGTGACGTCATCGAGAAGATCCAGACCCAGATGCAGACCGGCGAAAATCTCTATGACGGTTGGGTCAACGATTCCGATCTGATCGGTACGCACTGGCGCTATCAGCAGGTGCGCAACCTGACCGACTGGATGGAGGGCGACGGCAAGGATGTCACCAACCCGAACCTCGACCTGAAGGATTTTATCGGCACCTCGTTCACGACGGCTCCCGACAAGAAGCTCTATCAGCTTCCCGACCAGCAGTTCGCGAACGTCTACTGGTTCCGTTACGACTGGTTCAACGACGAGAAGAACAAGGCCGACTTCAAGGCGAAATATGGCTACGATCTCGGCGTGCCGGTCAACTGGTCGGCCTATGAGGACATCGCCGAGTTCTTCACCGGCCGCGAAATCGACGGCCAGAAGGTCTACGGCCACATGGACTACGGCAAGAAGGACCCGTCGCTCGGCTGGCGGTTTACCGACGCCTGGCTGTCGATGGCCGGCAACGGCGACAAGGGCATTCCGAACGGTCTGCCGGTCGACGAATGGGGCATCAAGGTCGACGAGAACTCGCGTCCGGTCGGCTCCTGCACGGCGCGCGGCGGCGACACCAACGGCCCGGCGGCGGTCTATTCGCTCCAGAAATATCTCGACTGGTTGAAGGCCTATTCGCCGCAGGAAGCGCAAGGCATGACCTTCTCCGAATCTGGACCGGTGCCGGCACAAGGGGCGATCGCCCAGCAGATGTTCTGGTATACGGCCTTCACCGCCAACATGGTGGATGCCAGCGCCAAAGCCGTCCTTAATGACGACGGCACGCCGAAATGGCGCATGGCGCCGTCACCGCATGGCGTCTACTGGAAGGAAGGCATGAAACTCGGCTATCAGGATGTGGGTTCCTGGACGCTGATGAAGTCCACGCCGACCGACCGCGCCAAGGCCGCCTGGCTCTACGCCCAGTTCGTCACCTCGAAGACAGTCGACGTGAAGAAGAGCCATGTCGGCCTGACCTTCATCCGCGAGAGCACGATCCACGACAAGAGCTTCACCGAACGTGCGCCGAAGCTCGGCGGCTTGATAGAGTTCTACCGTTCGCCGGCGCGTGTCCAGTGGTCGCCGACCGGCACCAACGTGCCCGATTATCCGAAGCTGGCACAGCTCTGGTGGCAGGCGATCGGCGATGCTTCGTCGGGCGCCAAGACGGCGCAGGAGGCGATGGACTCGCTCTGCGGCGAACAGGAAAAGGTCATGAGCCGTATCGAGAAGTCGGGCGTCCAGGGCGATATCGGCCCGAAGATGGCCGAAGAGCATGACCTCGCCTACTGGAACGCCGACGCGGTCAAGAAGGGCAATCTCGCTCCTCAGCTCAAGATCGAGAACGAGAAGGAAAAGCCGATCACCGTCAATTACGACGAGTTGGTGAAGAGCTGGCAGAAGTAAATCCTGGTGCGGGCGTTCGCGCCCGCATCGCCATACTCAGGGGAGGCGGCATGTTGCCGTCTCCCCTGTTTGCGTGAACGGTTCCGCGCCATCTGGCGTCGAGACATCGTAGCACCTTTGAATCCGCTTCGACGGGAGAGAGAATGACCGGATACATCCTTGCAATCGACCAGGGGACGACATCGAGCCGGGCGATCCTGTTCGACGAGAAGATGAAGGTCGTCGGCAGCGGGCAAAAGGAATTCACCCAATATTATCCGGCCTCCGGCTGGGTCGAGCACGATCCCGAGGAGATATGGGCAAGCGTCGTGGAAACAGCGAAGGCGGCGCTGAAGACAGCCGGCCGCAACGCGGCGGAAGTCGCCGCGATCGGCATCACCAACCAGCGCGAAACCGTCGTTATCTGGGACATAGAGACCGGCAAGCCGATCCACAACGCGATTGTCTGGCAGGACCGCCGCACCGCGCCGCTATGCCAGAAATTGAAGAAGCTGGGGCAGGAGAAGAAATTCACGAAAAAGACCGGCCTGCTGCTCGATCCCTATTTCTCCGGCACCAAGATCGCCTGGGTGCTGGACAAGGTGAAGGGCGCCAGAAAACGCGCCGAGAAGGGCGAACTGCTGGCCGGCACCATCGACAGTTTTCTGATTTGGCGCCTGACCGGCGGCAAGGTCCACGCCACTGACGCCACCAATGCCTCGCGCACGCTGGTCTACAACATCGAACAAAACGCTTGGGACGACGAGCTGCTGGCCATTCTTGGCATACCTGCAAGAATGCTGCCGCAGGTGAAAGATTGTGCCGATGATTTTGGAATCACCGACAAAAGCCTGTTTGGTGCAGAGATCGGAATCCTCGGTGTGGCCGGCGACCAGCATGCGGCGGCGATCGGCCAGGCCTGTTTCGAACCGGGCATGATGAAATCCACCTACGGCACCGGTTGCTTCGCGCTGCTCAACACCGGCAGCGACCTGGTGCGTTCGAAGAACCGGCTTTTGACCACCATCGCCTACAGGCTGAATGGCAAGACCACCTATGCACTGGAGGGCTCGATCTTTATCGCAGGCGCCGCCGTGCAGTGGCTGCGGGACGGCATCAAAGTGATCGGCAAGGCCGAGCAGAGCGGCAAATTGGCGGCGGAAGCCGATCCGACGCAGAACGTCTATCTGGTGCCGGCTTTCGTCGGGCTCGGCGCACCGCACTGGGATGCCGAGGCGCGCGGCGCCATCTTCGGACTGACCCGCAATTCGGGGCCGGCAGAATTTGCCCGCGCGGCACTGGAATCCGTTGCCTTCCAAACGCGCGATCTGCTTGACGCCATGCGCAAGGACTGGAAGGGCGCCTCGGCCAAGACCGTGCTCAGGGTCGATGGCGGCATGGTGGCGTCGGACTGGACCATGCAGCGGCTGGCCGACATTCTCGATGCGCCGGTCGACCGGCCGACAATTCTCGAGACGACCGCGCTTGGTGCGGCATGGCTGGCCGGCTCGAAGGCCGGTGTCTGGCCGAAGGCGCGGGAATTCGCCACGAGTTGGGCGCTCGAGCGCCGCTTCACGCCAGACATGGATGCTTCGACGCGTGCCGCCAAACTGGCAGGTTGGCGCCACGCTGTGCGCAGGACGCTAAGTGCGCAATAAGCGGGCGTAGCACCGGATTCGCACTAATGAAAAAGCCCGCGCCGTTTCGGGCGCGGGCTTGCAGCCTCTAATCAAAGACTCAGTAAGGCAAGCGGCACTGCCGACGCGGACCGTAGTTCGGCTGGTACGTATTGTCGGAGGCACGATAGCTTCGATAATGGTCGTAGCACCACTGCACATGTGCATCGCCACGGTAGACACGATTCTGACTGTTGACGATGGCGCCCGTAATCAGCGCTCCGGTGGCGAAAGCGGCCAGCGGGAACCAATAGTCGCCATGGCGACGATAGCCACGACGATATTCGCGATAGCCGCGATGGCCACGCCAATACATGCCGTTGTCACGCGCAAAACTGCGACGGGCGAAATCGCGACGCGAGAAATCGCGGTTGAAACTCCGGTGCCTCCGCCACGGCTCGTACCGGACGGTCTGGACATTCGAGGTAAGCCCCTGGGTCGGGGGCGCATAGCTGGGCTGGGCGTTGACTGGCACGATCTCCGCGGGCAGCGAATGAGATCGAAAGAGTGGTCGCCAGCAGGCCCGACATGATCCTATTCAAATGATCTTCTCCTTGAAACGCGTGTCCCGTGTCGCGGAAAAAACGGGCAGGCTGCGCATTGTTCCGCTAAAAATCCCAAGTTGCTGATCTGCAAAGGTTCTCCCGATTCGCTGCTTGCGCTTGTCCCATAGAGCGCGAGCTTCGGCCTTGCGCGAGAGGGGGCAGTTCCGTCAACGCCGAATCGCACCGCACGGCATGATGACACGGCAGGAAAGTCCGGCTTGGGAGCCGTCTTTTTCCGGTTGACCGGCAGAGGCACTCTCCCTATGTTCCGCGCAATTTCGAGGGCGGCCTTTCTGAGCCCGCGGGAGCGCGTAGCTCAGCCGGTAGAGCAACTGACTTTTAATCAGTAGGTCATGGGTTCGAATCCCATCGCGCTCACCAAATCCAGAGTGTACGGCCCGGACACATAGTGACCTCGTGCCGAACGCATGCCGTGGCCTTAGCCGCCCGCCCCATCGTCCATCATCGTGCCGGTGAGCGCCTCATAGGCACTGCTGCACAGCTGTGAATGCGGGCATTCTTTCACGATAAGCACTGGCACCATGGTGAGAACTGCGGCGGCAAGGATTTGCAGGCAAAGACCGACGGCGCTTACCTTTCTGCCGAACACGCCGGCCAGGAAAAAGTAGAGACCCTGGGCCATACAGGCTGCCGTCAGAATACCCAGAAGCGTGCTGGTCGCTTTTGCGAAGGGCGTTATGTAGCCGTCGGGAAAACCCCGCATGCCGAGATCCATCGACCATTGCAGCGCCAGCATGACGCTCAGCGCTGACCAGACGAGGGCCGTCGTACGAGTGAACAGCGTCTGCTTTGGTCTGTTGCTCGGATCGGCCATCGGGATCACGTCGGAATTGCTTGCCGGGCTGCGCAAGCTCTCGGTCAAATCAGCGAGACGTTGCCGCCGACATGGCGTTCGAGCCGTCCGGCGAGGTCGAGCTCCAGCAGCACCATGAACACTTGGGCGGGGTGCAGGCTGGTGTGGCGGATGATCTCGTCGACTGCTACCGGCGTCGGGCCGAGCGCCTCGACGACGCTGTCGCGGTCGTCCTCGCGCGGCGGCGGCGTTGCCGAAAAGTCGGGCGGCTCTTCGAGCGGCGATGTCCTTGGCGTCCAGGCGCCGACCAGCGGTGCGATCGCACTGGTGATGTCGGCGGCCTCGGTCACAAGGGTTGCGCCGTCCTTGAGCAGGCCATTGGCGCCGGCGGCGCGCGGATCGAGCGGCGAACCCGGAACGGCAAAGACCAGCCGGCCCATCTCGCCGGCAAGCCGGGCGCTGATCAGCGAGCCGGAGCGCTGTGCCGCCTCGACCACCACCAATCCCAATGCAGCGCCAGCGACGAGCCGGTTGCGGCGTGGAAAATCCTGCGCGCGCGGCTGCCAGCCAAACGGCATTTCGGAGATGATGGCGCCGCCGCCATCGGCGATCTCGTCGCACAGGCCGGCATTTTCGGGCGGATAAGGCAAATCGAGGCCGCCGGCGAGCACGCCGATGGTGCCGGTCGAAAGGCTGCCCTGGTGCGCGGCCGTATCGATGCCGCGCGCCAGGCCGGAAACGATGCCATAGCCGTCGCGGCCGAGGTCCGCCGCCAGCATCCGCGCCATCTTGATGCCGGCCAGCAATGCGTTGCGAGCGCCGACGATAGCGACCGCCGGCAAGCGGAACACCGCGCTGTTGCCCCTGACCGCGAGCAGCGGCGGCGGATGATCCATGCTTTTCATCAGCGGCGGATAATCCGCCTCGCCGATGCCGACGAAGCGGGCTCCGGCCCGCCGGGCAGTCTCCAGCTCCGCCTCGGCCTCGGCAATGGACGGGATGCGGAGGATTTTTTTGGCGCCACCCGAAATCATCAACTCGGGCAGCATCGATAACGCTGCTTCGGCCGAACCGAACCGGTTGATCAGGTCGCGGAAGGAAGCCGGGCCGACATTCGGCGTGCGGATCAGACGAAGCCAGCTCAGCCGCTGACGGTCGCTAAGGCGCGGCCCGGCGTCGGGCTCGCTCACTCCTTGGCCCCGATCTTACCCTCGGTGCCGGCAAGCAGCCGCGCAATGTTGGCGCGGTGCTTTAGGATGACGATGAGGCTCATCGCCGCGAAAAGCCCGGCAATCTGCTGCGTGGTCAGGAAATACAGGGCCACGGGCACGACGATCGCCGCCGTCAGTGCCGCAAGCGAGGAGAAGCGGAACAGGAAGGCCACGGCCAGCCAGACGACGGCGAAGATCAGCGCCACCTGCCAGGCAAGGGCTATCAGCACGCCAAGGTAAGTGGCGACACCCTTGCCGCCCTTGAAGCCGAGCCAGACCGGAAAAAGATGACCTAAAAACGCGCCGAAGCCGGCCCAAAGTCCGAGCTCGGGCGCAAAGCGGCCGGCGATCAGCACCGCCGCTGTGCCTTTAAGGGCGTCGAGCAGCAGCGTGGCCGCGGCCAAGCCCTTGTTGCCGGTGCGCAGCACATTGGTTGCGCCGATGTTGCCGGAGCCGATGTTGCGCACGTCGCCGAGGCCGGCGGCACGGGTGATCAGCAGGCCAAACGGGATCGAGCCGAGAAGATAGCCGAACACCAATGCCAAGACGGGACTGTAAGCCATTGTTCCCCCGAACTTTCCTTGGCTGAGCGGATTCTAGGGCGTGACGCCCGCTTCGTCCTAGGCCGAAAACACTGTGCGGCCCGCCACCATCGTTTGCAAGACCTTGCCTTGCAGTCGCGCGCCTTCGAAACAGGTGTTTTTCGAGCGCGAGCGGATGCCGCTCTCGCTGACGACCCATGGCTCGTCCAGATCGACAAGCGCAAGATCGGCCAATGCCCCCGGTTTCAGCGTGCCGCCGGGCAGGCCAAACAATCTTGCCGGCGCGGTCGACAGTGTCTCGGCCAGCCGGAGCAGCGTCACGTCGCCATTGTGATAGAGCCGCAGCGCTGCGCCCAGCAGCGTTTCCAGCCCGATGGCGCCGGCAGCTGCATCGGCGAACGGCAGGCGCTTGGTGTCGACGTCTTGCGGGTCGTGGGAGGAGACGATGAGGTCGATGGTGCCGTCCTTGACCGCCTCGATCATCGCCAGCCGGTCTTCCTCGGCGCGCAGCGGCGGCGTCAGCCGGAAGAAGGTGCGGTATTCGCCGACATCGTTCTCGTTGAGCGACAGATTGTGGATCGACACGCCTGATGTGACGTTGGCGCCATCGGCTTTCGCGCGTGCTACCGCGTTTGCCGCCATGGCTGTCGATATCTTGGCAGCGTGATAGGCGCCGCCGGTCAGCCGAGCCAGCGCAAGATCGCGCTCCAGAGGGATCGATTCGGCTTCGCGCGGAATGCCGGCAAGGCCAAGCCAGCTTGCGTAAAGGCCTTCGTTCATGACGCCGGCCGAAGCGAGGTCGGCGTCCTGGGTTTCATGCGCGATGACGCCGCCGAAATCGCGCGCATAGGTCAGTGCGCGGCGCATCACCAGCGCGCTGGCGATAGAGTGGCGGCCGTCGGTGAAGGCGACCGCTCCAGCCTCGCGCAGCAGGCCGAACTCGGTCATCTCGCGGCCTTCCAGCCCCTTGGTGATCGCTGCCGCCGGAAAGATGTTGACGATTGCCGTGTCCTTGGCGGTGCGCAGCACGAACTCGACCAATGCGACATTGTCGATCACCGGATCGGTATCGGGCATCATGACGATTGAGGTGACGCCACCAGCCGCCGCAGCGATGCTCGCCGAAGCGATGGTTTCGCGGTGTTCGCCGCCCGGTTCGCCGATGAAGACGCGCGCGTCGATCAATCCGGGGAGGATAGTCTTGCCGGCGCAGTCGATGATCGCGGCGCCTTCGGATGCGCCCTGGTTCAAGGCCGCCTTGCCGGATGCAGCGATTTTGCGGCCCTCGACGATGACGGTGCCGACCTCATCAATGCCGCGCGACGGGTCGACGATGCGGGCCCGGCTGAAGACCGTGATGCTCATGCGCCGCGGCCCTCGTGGTTTCGGCGGGGATCGAGCAGCGCTTCCATCACCGCCATGCGTACGGCGACGCCCATCTCAACCTGTTCCTGAATGACGCTTTGCGGACCGTCGGCGATCTCCGAGGCGATCTCGACGCCGCGGTTCATCGGGCCGGGATGCATAACCAGCGCACCGTCCTTGGCCGCCTTCAGCTTCTCGGCGTCGAGGCCGAAATAGCGGAAATATTCACGCACCGACGGCACGAAAGCGCCTTCCATGCGTTCGCGCTGCAGGCGCAGCATCATCACCACGTCGGCGTCCTTCAGACCCTCGGCCATGGAACGGGTGACGATGACGCCCATCTTCTCGATGCCGGTGGGCAAAAGCGTCGAAGGGGCTACGACCCGGACCTGGGCACCAAGCGCGTTGAGCAGAATGATATTGGAGCGCGCCACGCGCGAATGCAGGATGTCACCGCAAATCGCCACGATCAGCTTCGACAACGGACCCTTGGCGCGGCGGATGGTCAGCGCGTCGAGCAGCGCCTGGGTAGGATGCTCGTGGGCGCCATCGCCGGCATTGACCACCGAGCAGCCGACTTTTTGGGCGAGAAGTGCTGCCGCGCCGGCCGATTGATGGCGGATGATCAATATATCGGGACGCATGGCGTTCAGCGTCATCGCCGTATCGATCAGCGTCTCGCCCTTTTTTACCGAAGAGCTCGCCACCGACATGTTCATGACGTCAGCGCCTAGCCGTTTGCCGGCAAGCTCGAACGACGATTGCGTACGGGTCGAGGCTTCGTAGAAGAGATTGATCTGGGTGCGGCCGCGCAGTGTCGATGTCTTCTTGTCCGACTGCCGCGAGATGGCAACGGCCCGGTCCGCCCGGTCGAGCAGAAGCTCGATGTCGGCGGGGGAAAGATCGCGGATGCCCAGAAGATGGCGGTGGGGATAAAGTGGCAGGGACGATGCGTCGGTCATCTCAAGTCGCTGCTATAGGGGGGAGGCTCCGCGGCTGCAAGCACCGGCTTGGGATTGGATTGGTTCTCCCCGGTATTTTCGTCGCGCGCCGCCAGCCATAGGCTATAAACCGCCTTGGCTTTGGATTCGTAGCCTTCAGGTGATAAGGACGAAGCGTGACTGACGACGTGACCAACCAGCCGCCGCCGCTGGCCGGCGGCAATGCCTGGCGGGGTGATCCGTTGCTGATCCAGCTTGCCGAGCGTTTTTCCGATCCGGTGCGCAAGGACCTCGACGGGCTTGGCCGTTTCGTACTGACCCACGAGGCGCAGGAGCTGGCCCGTCTTGCCAATGTCGAGGCGCCGAAGCTCAGGACCCATGACCGCCAGGGCCGGCGCATTGACCAGGTCGAGTTCCATCCCGCTTATCACGCGCTGATGCGCCGCTCTGTTGCCAACGGGCTGCATTCGTCGGTCTGGGAGAATGGCGACGCCGAGATCGGCCGTCGCCACCAGGTGCGCGCCGCGCGCTTTTATCTCACGGCTGAGCTCGAGACCGGGCATCTTTGCCCGATCACCATGACCAGCGCTTCGCTGGCAGCGCTGATGGCCAGCCCGAAGCTGTTTCGCGAATGGGCGCCCCGGGTGACGACGCGCAAATACGATCAAAGCCAAAAGCCGCCGGTCGAAAAAGCTGGACTGACGCTCGGCATGGGCATGACCGAGAAGCAAGGCGGCACCGATGTCCGTGCCAACGTCACCAGGGCCGAGCGCGCCGGCAGCGGGTTTTATCGCCTGACCGGCCACAAATGGTTCATGTCGGCGCCGATGTCGGATGCCTTCCTGGTGCTCGGACAGGTGCCGGAGGGACTGTCGTGCTTTCTCGTTCCCCGCTTGCTTGGCGACGGATCCGGCAACGGCTTCCGCTTTCAGCGGCTGAAGGACAAGCTCGGCAACCGCTCCAATGCGTCCTCCGAGGTGGAATTCGTCAATGCCATCGGCGAGATGGTCGGTGAGCCCGGCGCGGGCGTGAAGACGATCATGGACATGGTGACCTTGACGCGGCTCGACTGTGCCGTCGCCTCGTCGGCGATCATGCGGGCCGGACTGGCCGAGGCCGTCCACCACACGCGCCACCGCAACGTGTTCGGAACCAATCTGATCGAGCAGCCACTAATGCAGCGTGTGCTGGCCGACATGGCGCTCGACGTTGCCGCCGCTACCGCGCTGTCGTTCCGGCTGGCGCGCTCCTTCGACGAGGCGGCCGGCGACCGCGGCGAGGCGGCCTTCGCCCGCGCCATGACGCCGGTCGTCAAATACTGGGTGTGCAAGATTGCGCCGCCGCTGCTCTATGAAGCGATGGAGTGCCTCGGCGGCAATGGCTATGTCGAAGAGGGGCCACTCGCCCGCTACTATCGCGAAGCTCCGGTCAACGCGATCTGGGAGGGTTCAGGCAACGTCATGGCGCTCGACGTATTGCGCGTGCTCGGCCGCGCGCCAGGGCTGTTCGACGACGTGCTGGCCGGCATCGACCGCGATCTCGGCGCCGGCGGACGCGGCACTGTCGGCGTGCTCAAGGCGGCAATGCAGGTCGCTGCTACCGACGAGGGCTCGGCGCGGCTCTTGACCGAGCAATTGGCATTGTCGGCGGCGGCGGCAGAGCTTCGCAGGCTGGGGGCAGGGCGGATCGCCGATGCCTTCGTCGAAACGCGCCTCGCCGGCCAGTGGCGCAATACCTATGGCATGATCGATTCGCGCCATGATGCGCGCATGATCATCGACACGCTCTATCCGCCGATCAACTAAGTGCCGTCGCCCATTCGCTGCCGCTCTCGCGCCCCCTGTGGATGACCGTTAACCTTAACGAACAGTTTCCATTGCGGCGGCCGGTGGCAAAGCCCAGTGTTATGGTTAAGGCAAGGACTGTTCAGCTTGAGCGGCTTTGCCCTGCGAAGCAGGAGCGTCATGCGGCATATTCTGAGCTCTTTTCTGGCATTGCATTGGGCGGCCGTTTTCGCCCTGCTGGCGTTCATCTGCATCGACGGGAATCGAGGCGTGGCGACGGCCCTTGGCGTACTGGGCGTTCCCGTCCAGAAGACTCGATTTGCCGATCTCGAAAACGCCGTCGTCGTGGCACCGCTCGCAGTGGCACTGCTTGTCGTCGCGGTGCTGTTCTGCTGGGCCTTTGTTGAAGCACTGACCAGGGACGCGACCAACCCGGACCCCGCCGACAGCGTCGTGCGAATCGCCTTCATTTCCGCCTTGGGCGTGCTGTCGCTGATAATCATCGGCGGCGCCGCGCAAGGCATCAATGGGCTGTTCATGGTTGTCGCGGTGCAATTGGCGGCACTTCTGGCGTCCTATGTCGCGATGCTCGCCGAGCGGCGGTCGGCTGTTGCCGCGGCAGTTCCAGGGACCGGCGAAATCAGAGCGGCCGCGCATGTCATGGCCAAGGCAGCGGCGCATAATACCTCGCTTGCCCGCATTTCCGGCCGGCTGGATTCGAGGGATGACCGCTGATGCGCACTTTGTTCGCGCTGTGGGCGGCTCCGCTCCTCTTGTTTTGGGGCTGGTTCTTTCTGTCGCTCAACGACATCAATTTCGGCTATGTCATGCTGAGCCGCCAATTGCACGATCTCGTCTTCCAGCTCTATGGACAGATGCTGGGCATTGATCCGGCGCTCATTCCGGGCATGGTGGCGAAAGCTTGCGTATTCGACGGGCTGCTACTGATGGCGTTCTGGGCATTTCGCCGCCGCAAGGCGATTGGTGGCTGGATCACGGCGATGCGCAACCGCTATTTCGACCAGGCATCGACGCCGAGCGCCTGAAGCCGGTCGAGAACACCCTGGAGGATAAAAGCGGCCGCCGCAGAATCGATCTTGCCGGCGCGTTTCTTGCGGGAAAAATCCATCTCGATCAGCGTCCGCTCGGCCGCCACCGTCGACAGCCTTTCGTCCCAGAAGAGGAAGGGCAGATCGGTCAATCCAGCCATATTGCGCACGAATGCGCGGGATTTTTGGGCGCGCGGGCCTTCCGAGCCGTCCATGTTTATGGGGAGGCCGATCACCACAGCGCCGGCATTTTCCTTCTGTAGCAGAGCGAGCAGCACTGCGGCATCGAGCGAGAATTTCCTGCGCATGATGACAGGGCGCGGGTGCGCGAACGACAAGCCGCGGTCGGAAACCGCCACGCCGATCGTCCTGTCGCCGAGGTCGAGACCGGCCAGGGTCTTGCCGCCGCCGAGCCGGGCCGGCAACTCCTCGATGCTGATGATGCCCAACGGCTTTTCCTTTGACCGCCGACGCGGCACGTCCTGTACGCGCAAAGCGTGCGTGGCACTTTAATTTCGCCGTCGGCGTTCTATCCTCTACCGAAGCAAAAATCGAGGAAAGCATTGATGAAACTGACCTGGTACGGACATTCGGCATTCCGAATCGAAATCGAAGGCGCGAAAATCCTCATCGACCCCTATCTGGTCGGCAATCCGTCATGGACAGGCGGCTGGGAAGGGCCGGCCGAAGGGGTCACGCACGTCTTGCTCACCCATGGCCACAGCGACCACATCAGCGGCGCCATCGAAGTGCTCAAGAAAAGCGGCGCGATGCTGGTCGCCAATTTCGAGATTTGCATGTACCTGGTCGGCAAGGGCGTCGGTGACAAGCAGATCAATCCCGGCAACATCGGCGGTACGGTCGATTGCGGCGGCTTCACCACCACCTTCGTTCAGGCTCTGCACTCATCGTCCTTTCCGGGCGAAGGCGGCCAGAATACCTATCTCGGCAATCCGGGCGGGCTCGTCCTGCACTTCCCCGAGGACAAGACGCTCTACCATATGGGCGACACCGACATCTTTTCCGACATGGCGCTGATCAACGAGTTGCATGAACCGAAGATCGGCATCGTGCCGATCGGCGACCGTTTCACCATGGGTGGCGCGGTGGCGGCCCTTGCCTCCCAACGTTTCTTCAAGTTCGAGACCGTCGTTCCCGCCCACTTCGGCACATTTCCGATGATCGACCAGACCGCCGACAAATTCGTGGCCGGGCTGGACGGATCGGGCGTGAAAGTGGCGTTGCCGAAGATCGGCGAGACGATTACGCTGTAGAGAAAGCCGATCCGGAACGATACGATGCGCTTGAGAAATTCTCTTTGCATTTCCATGCTGGTTGCCGCGTCGCCAGCGCTGGCAGCGGAGGATTTCATCGAGGGCATCTATCTGCAATCGGAGGATCTCTGCGCGCAGGCCAAAAAGGATACGCTGCAGACGGTGATCGAGGGCGGCAATATCGTGCTGTCCGCAAATGGCCTGGAAAGCATCGAATATAATTGTGAATTCCTGCAGATCACCAAAGCGACACGCTCTCCAAGCTGGGCCGTGACCGCCATATGCCAGGAGCCGGGCTACGTCTTTCCGGACGTTCTCTCACTGACACAGATGAGCCCGAAGCAGATCGACCTGGTATCGGTTCGGCCTGCCGCGGACGAAAGCGAGAGCGGCAACGGCGGCAGTTATTTCCTCTGCGACGGCGTGGCGATGCCATAGGGCAGTTGAAGGCACGATGCATGTTGCGCGGCAGGCGCCGCGCCGCTATAGCGCTTGTTTTCCCCGAGGCACAAACATGTCCGTTGATATAAAAACCGTGAAGCGCGTCGCGCATCTTGCCCGTATTGCGGTGAGCGAGGAGGATGCAGAGCGCATGACCGGCGAATTGAACGCCATTTTGGGCTTTGTCGAGCAGTTGAACGAGGTCGATGTTTCCGGCGTCGAGCCGATGACCTCGGTCACGCCCATGGCAATGAAAAAGCGCCAGGACGTCGTCACCGACGGCGGCAAGGCAGCCGACATCGTCGCCAACGCGCCGGCGACCGAAGAGAATTTCTTCCTTGTGCCAAAGGTCGTGGAGTAGCCGGCCGATGGCAATCGAAATCGCCGCGGAAACGCCGCTGCAGGAAGATGTGCGCGGGCTGGTCGAGGAGCTCAACGCCACGTTGCTGGAGCTGACGCCGCCGGAGCATTGCTACCATTTGACGGTCGAGCAGATGGCGGACCGCGACACGACCGTCTTCGTCGCCCGTGATAACGGCCTTGCCATTGGTTGCGGCGCACTGAAGCGCCACGATGCTGTCGTAGGCGAGGTCAAGCGCATGTATACGCGACCTTCGCATCGCGGCCGCAAGATCGGCGCGAAGATTGTCGGGCGTATCGAGGCGGTGGCGCGCCAAGAAGGGCTTAAGCGTCTGGTGCTGGAGACGGGGGACCGTCATCCCGCCGCCTGGACCGTCTACGAACACGCCGGTTTTTCGCGCTGCGGCCCGGTGTTGGATTATCCCGATTCCGAGTGGTCGGTGTTTTACGAAAAGAGCCTTGCCTGATGAGCGACCTGACCCAGCTGACGATTTCGCAGGCCCGCGCCAAATTGCGCTCCAGGGAGATCACTGCCACCGAAATCACCGAGGTCTATCTATCGGCAATCGAGCGAGCCAATCCGGCGCTCAATGCCTATGTCGTGGTCACCGACGACAAGGCGCGCGACATGGCCAAGGCCTCCGACGCGAAACTGGCCAAGGGCGAGGGCGGGTCGCTCGAGGGTATCCCGCTCGGCATCAAGGATTTGTTCGGCACCGAAGGCGTCCACACCCAGGCCTGCAGCCATGTGCTCGACGGGTTCAAGCCGCGCTACGAATCGACGGTCACCGCCAATCTGTGGGCGGATGGCGCCGTCATGCTCGGCAAGCTCAACATGGACGAGTTCGCCATGGGCTCGTCCAACGAGACCTCATACTACGGGCCCGTCATCAATCCGTGGCGGCGTTCGCGGCTCGACACGGTGGTGATGCCGACGACGCATCAGGGCGAGGGCGGCTTCGTTTCGGCGGGCGGCACCAGGACCGCGCGCACGTTGGACAATGCCCAGCTGGTGCCGGGCGGTTCGTCCGGTGGCTCGGCATCAGCCGTCTCGGCTTTCCTTTGCGCCGGCGCCACCGCCACCGACACCGGCGGCTCGATCCGCCAGCCCGCCGCCTTCACTGGCACGGTCGGCATCAAGCCGACCTATGGCCGCTGCTCGCGCTGGGGCGTCGTCGCCTTCGCCTCGTCGCTCGACCAAGCCGGGCCGATCGCGCGCGACGTGCGCGACGCCGCGATCCTGTTGAAGTCAATGGCTTCGGTCGACCCGAAGGACACGACCTCCGTCGACCTGCCGGTGCCGGATTACGAGGCGGCGATCGGCCGCCCGATCAAGGGCATGAAGGTCGGCATTCCTAAGGAATATCGCGTCGACGGCATGCCCGAGGAGATCGAGGCGCTGTGGCAGAAAGGCATTACCTGGCTGAAGGATGCCGGCGCCGAGATCGTCGATATTTCACTGCCGCACACGAAATACGCGCTGCCGGCCTATTATATCGTGGCGCCGGCCGAAGCCTCGTCCAACCTCGCCCGTTACGACGGCGTCCGCTATGGCTTGCGCGTGCCCGGCAGGGACATTGTCGACATGTATGAAAAGACCCGCGCCGCCGGCTTCGGGCGCGAGGTCAAGCGCCGCATCATGATCGGCACCTATGTGCTTTCCGCCGGCTACTACGATGCCTATTATCTGCAGGCGCAGAAGGTTCGAACCCTGATCAAGCGCGACTTCGAAAATGTGTTTGCCGCAGGCGTCGACGTCATCCTGACGCCGGCAACGCCTTCCGCCGCCTTCGGCATCGCCGATGAGGACATGGCCGCCGACCCGGTCAAGATGTATCTCAACGACATTTTTACGGTGACGGTAAACATGGCCGGCTTGCCCGGCATAGCGGTTCCAGCTGGGCTCGATGCCAAGGGGCTGCCGCTCGGCTTGCAGCTTATCGGCCGGCCCTTCGACGAGGAAACGCTGTTCCAGACCGGCCACGTCATCGAACAGGCCGCCGGCACATTTCAGCCGGAAAAATGGTGGTAGGATCGTTTCTCATCTAGCGCATGACCCCGAAAATCGCACTCGATTTTCGGAAAGGAGCATGCGCAAAATCAAAGCGTTACAGCGTCCTTTGCGCGTCCAAAGGACGCGCGGCGCTGTAATGGGGTGAGGGATGTTCTTCTATGTCTCCAAGATTCTCTGGTTCTTCGTCCAGCCGTTGAATCTCACGATCTTCCTGTTGCTGGCGGGGCTGATCGCGGCGATGTTCGGGCGGCGACGGTTGGCGACCGCCGGCAGCACTCTTGCCTTCCTCATCCTTGTTGTTTCAACATGGAGCCCGCTCGGACCCATGATGCTCAATCCGCTGGAGGAGCGCTTCCCCAGGCCGCCGCTGCCGGAAAGGGTTGACGGTATCATCGTGCTTGGCGGCAGTCTGGATGGCGCCGTCAATCTGGTGCGTGGCGGCTATGAAATGAACTCCAGCGGCGACCGGATGGTCGAGGCGGCCGTGCTGGCGCGGCGGTTTCCGACAGCGAAAGTCGTTACCTCCGGTGGCAGCATCGAAACGTTCCGCGGCGGCGAAGGCGATGCAGATACCGCGCCGCGTTTTTTTGCCGCTTTCGGCGTGGCGGCCGATCGGCTGATCCTCGAGAACAAATCCCGCAACACCTACGAGAATGCCGTCTTTACCAGGGAACTGGTGAGGCCGAAACCGGGCGAGACCTGGTTGCTGGTGACCTCGGCCTTCCACATGCCACGCGCCAAGGCGCTGTTCGATAAAGCCGGCTTTGCGACCGTTCCGTGGCCGGTCGACTATCGCACCTCCGGCAAGGAAAGCATCGGCACAATTCCCTATCCCGGCGACTGGCTGGAGGTCACCACTGTTGCGATCCGCGAATGGATAGGGCTCACCGCCTATTGGCTGTCGGGCCGCATCGATCGGCCTTTTCCCGGACCGGGCGGCTGACCGAGCACCGCCTGCCGCGCCGCCGAGAAAAATTGGCGGCGCACCAGTACCGCCAGTAGCAGCAGCGTCGATAGCACGAAGACGGTGGGATCGACGAACCAGCCGAGATAGCCAATCGAGAAGAACACGCCGCGCAGGCCCGAATTGAAATGCTTTCCGGCCAGCATGTTCATTCGCGCCGCACGCCACACCGCCGTTTCGGTGGCCGGATTGCGCGACGCCTCGCCATGCGGAATGGGCACCGCTCCGATCAAGATCGAGCAATAGTTGAACAGCCGGTAAGCCCAGCCGAACTTGAAGAAGGAAAAGGCCAGGATCAGCACCAGCCCGAACACCTTCGTCTGGAAGGCCGCGCGTGAAGACGTGGCGCCAAACGGCAGATCGCTCAGCACGGTCAGAACCTGATCGGAGGCGCCGAGCAAGGCAAAACAGCCGCCGATGGCAATCAGCGAACTGGAGGCAAAGAAGGCGGTTCCCTGTTGCAAGCCGCTCATGATGGCGGTGTCGACGATGCGGATCTCGCGTTCGGCCATGGTCCGCATCCAGGCCTCGCGCTGCACGTTCATCGCCCTCGTCAGCGACATGCGACTGACCAGCATTCCGTCGGCGGCGAGCGTATGCAGCACCCACGCGGCTAGGAAGAACCCCAGCGCCGCAAGGTCGGCCATCGATAGATGAAAGGAATCGCTCATGCGTTGCTTTTACCACAGGCGGAGGGGACGCTTCGATGGCCGAAGCTGGAATGTCGCTGCCGGAGCAAACAAGGTCGGCAGGCGCAGCGCCGCGGTCCTTAAAACAGCGGAAAACATCATGGGAATTCCTATATATAGACCTCAATAGGGTCCCAGGAGAAAACGCCCACGTGTTCCTTTCGGTTTTCGACCTGTTCAAGATCGGCATCGGCCCATCGAGTTCGCACACGATGGGGCCGATGACGGCTGCGCGGCGGTTTCTCGACGAGATTGCGGGTGACGACTGGCCGCGCCCGGCCGGCGCCAAGGTCGACCGGATCGCGGCCAGCCTGCATGGCTCGCTCGCCTATACCGGAATCGGCCATGGCTCCGATCGTGCCGTGGTGCTCGGCCTCGCCGGGCAGACGCCGCAGACGGTGGATCCCGACCAAGCGGACGGCATCGTCGCTCGCATAGCCGCCGAGAAGCGGATTTCGCCGCCCGGCCATCCCTCCTACCGTTTCGATCCAGCCGCGGATCTGGTGCTGGACCGCAAGACGCCGCTCACCGGTCATGCCAACGGCATGGCTTTCTCGGCCTACGATGCCGGCGACCGGTTGCTGCTGAGGCGCGTCTATTATTCGATCGGCGGCGGCTTCGTAGTGTCCGAGGAAGAACTGCAGCGGATGAAAGCAAGGGGCTCGGCGACAACCGAAGGCAAGAAGGTTCCGTATCCATTCAAGAATGCCGTCGAGATGCTGGCGATGGCAAAAAAAAGCGGGCTTTCCATTGCCGAGATGAAGCGGGTCAACGAGGAGACGCAGATGTCGCGCGAGGAGCTCGACGCCGGTCTCGATGGCATCTGGAGCGCCATGAAGGGCTGCATCGAGCGTGGCCTGTCGCAAGACGGCATCATGCCGGGCGGACTGAAGGTGCGCCGTCGTGCCCGGATGCTGCACGACAAGCTGCAGGAGCAATGGCAGCAGAATCGGCCCAACCCGCTGCTCGCCAATGACTGGCTGTCGATCTATGCGATGGCGGTCAATGAGGAGAACGCTGCCGGCGGCCGTGTCGTCACCGCGCCAACCAATGGGGCGGCCGGCACTTTGCCCGCGGTGCTGCGCTACTGGCTGCATTTCCATCCCGAAGCTGACCAGCCCAGCATCCGCGATTTCCTGCTGACGGCGGCCGCCGTCGGCGGCATCATCAAAACGAATGCTTCGATCTCGGGCGCCGAAGTCGGCTGCCAGGGCGAGGTCGGTTCGGCTTCGGCAATGGCTGCGGCGGGACTGTGCGCCGTCATGGGCGGCACACCCGAGCAGGTCGAGAACGCCGCCGAAATCGCGCTGGAACATCATCTCGGCATGACCTGCGATCCGGTTGGCGGCCTGGTGCAGGTGCCGTGCATCGAGCGCAATGCGCTTGGCGCCGTCAAGGCGGTGACCGCCGCTTCGCTGGCCATCAAGGGCGACGGCGTTCATTTCGTGCCGCTCGATGCCGCGATTGAGACGATGCGCCAGACCGGCCTCGACATGAACGAAAAGTACAAGGAAACCAGCCTTGGCGGATTGGCCGTCAATGTCGTGGAGTGCTGAGCGCCAATCTGGGGCCTGGACCACCATTGTGGAGAAGTCGATCAGGCTGTTGACGCGTTCGCGTGCTGGACTAAACCTTAAACGATGTCTCTCAATCTCATAAAGCTTTGCGTCGGCTGTGACAGCGTCGAGGATCTGGAAGAGTGGATAGCCTTCCGTCTCGACGAGCGGCGGCGCGCTAGCGAACCGGCCGAGCACTACCACACCACCCGCATGGTGCCGACGCGCGGCGCCGAGATTACCGACGGCGGCTCGCTCTACTGGGTGATCAAGGGCAATGTCCAATGCCGCCAGTTGATCACCGAAATCCGGCCCTTCACCGATAACGAGGGCATCGGCCGTTGCCATCTGATCCTCGATCCCGAGGTCGTGCGGACTGACTGGCAACCGCGCCGTGCATTCCAGGGGTGGCGCTACCTGAAGCCGGCGGACGCGCCGGCCGATCTCGGCAAAGGTAAAGCCGGGCTGATCGAGATGCCGCCGAAGCTCAGGCGTGAGCTTGCCGATCTCGGCCTGCTCTGACGCCAAGAAAGGCAACGCCAAAACCACCAGCGAAGTGCGTGTCCGCAGTTGCCATCATCACCGGTCCTCCAGGTCGCCTCATCTGGTCTTGCAAGCCGGGGAACAACGCCACATCTTGAATGTCATGAGCGACAAGAAGCAGCCCGTACCTGCAAGGGCCAATCCTGCGCCGGTCGAGTCTCAATCGAGCACCGGCGAGATCGACGCGTTTCTCCGTCAGGCAAGGACGCTCGCTGCATCCGCCACTGGTTCAGGCAGGCTGATCCTATCGCTCGACGCGACAATGAGCCGCCAGCCTACCTGGGATCTCGCGTGTGCGCTGCAGGCCGAGATGTTCGACGCCGTCAGCAAGACCGGGGCGCTCAAGGTTCAACTTGTCTATTTTCGCGGTCTTGGCGAGTGCCGCTCATCCGCATTCGTCACCGATACCGAAGCTCTGAAACAGCTGATGACGCGCATCGACTGCCGCAGCGGCCATACCCAGATCGGCAAAGTGCTAGCCCATACGCTGAAACAGACGGCGGCGGCCAAGGTCAACGCGCTGGTCTACATCGGCGACGCGATGGAAGAAAACATAGATGATCTGGCCGAAAAGGCCGGCAGCCTCGGTCTGCACGGCGTTCCTGTCTTCGTCTTTCAGGAGGGCCATGATGCCGCCGCGGAAAAGGCATTCAAGGAAATTGCGCGGTTGTCCAAAGGGGCCTGGTTCCGGTTCGATCGGCGGGCTGCCGCAACCTTGGCCGGCCTGCTTTCGTCGGTCGCCGTGTTTGCAACCGGCGGGATGAAAGCACTGGAGGCCCGGGGCAGGCCGGAAGACCGGCTGATGATCGAACATATGCGGGGCGGCGGAAACTGATGGGCGCAATTATCGCTTTTGTAGCATTGCTTCTGGTGTTTCTCGGGGCGGTCACTGTCTTCTTGCGTGCCGATCCGGCGAAGCTTGCAGGCGGCATGAGGACGCTTGGACCGGTGCTGCTAGGGCTGGTCGGCGTCGCCGTGCTGCTGGTCGGGCGCGAGGGCATCGGCGGCTTGATCCTGTCGGCTGCGCTCGCCTGGTACGGCTCCATGCGCATGAATCGGCCGGCGGCAACACTGGCACCAGGCAAGCGTTCGACAGTTCGTACCGCGGCGCTTGAGATGGAACTCGATCACGATACCGGCGGCCTCGAAGGCATCGTACTGGCCGGGCGCCATGAAGGCAAGATGCTTGGCTCGATGGGGCTTGCCGAATTGCAGCAACTCTATCGCGAACTCTCCGGCGATCCGGAGAGCCGCCAATTGCTAGAGACGTATCTTGACGGCAGATTTCCCATCTGGCGCAAAGACGCTGATGCGAATGGTGGCGAAGGGCTGGGTGTTGCGCCAGGTTCTGGCGCCATGACTAAGGAGGAGGCCTACAAGATCCTTGGTCTTGAAGCGGGGGCTGCCGCGGCGGATGTCCGCAAGGCGCACCGCCGCCTGATGCAGCGCCTGCACCCCGATATCGGTGGCACGTCTTTCCTGGCGGCGCGGATCAATGAAGCCAAGGACGTCTTGCTCTCCAATCACAACTAGTCTCCTTCGACGCAGAACTTTCGGGAAAGATATCGTTTCGCGCGCCACTTACTGCTGGACGGCGTAGCACTCGATCTTCTTCTTTTTCAATACGTTGCAGGCCTTCCAGGCAGCGGTCTTCGAACCGAAACCACCAAACCTGGCGCGATAATAGGTGACGCCGTCCTTGTCGAAGGCGACGGTGAAACCGGAGGCATCGGCCAGAACGGAGGGCGCCTGCTTCGTCGCCTTGTCGAGGAAAGCCTTCGCTTCGGCCTGTTTTGGCGAAGAGGCGACCTGTATTGCCCAGCCGGATGGCACCGACGCCGTGCTGACCGGATCGACCTCTGCCGCCGGTTCGGCGTAGGCTGCGGCGACCCGGGCTGTCGCCACGTCGTCCACCGTCGACACGGCCGTCGTCTTGACCCTCTCGGCCTGAACGACCGGAGTGGTTTCTTCAACGACGGGCGCATTTTCCTGGACAAGGGAGGCAACGGCATCGTCGTCCGGCTTACTGTCCGGTGTCGGCGCATCATGCTTTGGTAGAAGCACCTTGGCCAAGGCTGAAATCGGATTGCCACCGCCAGCCTTTGCAATCAGCACGCCGCCGCCGCGCGACGACGCCTTCGGCATGTAGGCATTGATCAACCCGGCCATCTGGCTGTCGCGGCTGCCGCCGGACCTGCCGCCCATGACCACCGCTACGATGCGCCGATCGCCATCCGAGACCGAGGAGACCAGATTATAACCCGAGGCGCGGGTGTAACCGGTCTTGATACCGTCGACGCCCTTGATGCGTCCGAGCAGGCGGTTGTGGCCGTTGATGCGCTGCCGCCCGTAAAGAAAGGAGCGCTGCGAGAAATAGCCGTAATATTGCGGAAAATGCTCTCTCAGGGCGATGCCGAGCATTGCCATGTCGCGCGCGGTCGTGAACTGGCCGGGATCAGGCAAGCCGTTGGCGTTGCGGAAAACTGTTCCCCTCATGCCCAGTGCCCGCGCCTTGGCGGTCATCATGCGGGCGAAATTGGCTTCATTGCCGCCGAGCATCTCGCCAAGCGCCGTTGCGGAATCGTTTGCCGATTTGGTCACCATCGACAGGATCGCGGTCTCGACCGTGACCGAGCCGCCCCGCTTGACGCCGAGCTTCGTCGGCGGTTCGGCAGCGGCATTGGCCGAGAACACGACCGGGGAATTCTTGCTGATCCTGCCCTTCGCCAATGCGTCGAACGTCAGATAGAGCGTCATCATCTTGGTAAGCGAGGCCGGATAGCGCCGGCCATCGGCGTCCGACGAATAAAGCACATTGCCGGTCTTGGCATCGATGACGATGGCCGCCGACTTGGCCGCCATGGACGAAGCCGCGTCCGCGACGACGAAGCTGATCGCCATAGAGAGGATCATGATCGTTTTGAGGGGGGACGCGGATTTGGAAACGAAGCCCGACAACGCCTTACGCACTGATAGTTCCTTTGAATTTTCGTTGCCTTGGAGGCGGCAAAGGGGTCCTGCCTCACCTTTGGCCACGCTAACGCGGGCAGCGTTACCAATCCGTTTATGGTAACCGCCGCGTTCACCATTTTCTGCGGGATTGAGCTTCTCTTTATTCGAATTTTAGCGATTGCCCGCAGGTCACGATGCACATCGCCCGGGAATCTTGACTTTTTGTGCACTGCACAATATGTTTACACGCATTGCACCACGCGGCCCGGACAAGGCGCGTCAATCGTCCAAGGCAACCGTCCAAGGGAATGTGTGAAATGACCCAGACCTATGAAGATTTTAGCAAGTACGGCAAGGAATTTGCGGACAGGGGATTGAAGAGCTTCGCCTCGCTGTCCAAGGGTGCGCAGGCTATCGCCACCGAGGCGGGCGAGTACACCAAGAAAAGCTTCGAAGCCGGTAGCGCCGCTGTCGAGAAGCTCTTTTCCGCCAAGTCGCTGGACAAGGCGATCGAGATCCAGTCCGACTATGCCAAGCAGTCCTATGAGAGCTTCGTCAGCGAGGCCACCAAGCTCGGCGATCTCTATGCCGAACTCGCCAAGGAAGCCTACAAGCCGTTCGAATCGATCGTCGCCAAGGCGAAGTAAATTCGACGAACGTTCCGAGCCGGCCCTTGGGCTTGCAAAGACAGACCCGGTCGCGAACGCGCGGCCGGGTTTTTTCATGCCAGCTCGAAATTGGGGGCCTGCGGTCTTCACGATTTGAAAAATCGGTCAAGTTTGGCCACCTAGCCATATTGTCAGCTAAACAGAAGGGCTTAAAATCGTCCATCGAACACCTACATGTCGACCATGCATGAGGATTCGAAAGAGGCAGGACTACGTGACTACAGGTTTGACTGCCACGAGCTACGTGGTGCGAATGCAGAACGGCAGCAACGGCAATGAGGCCGGTCGCGGCACGGCCGTCATCACGCGCACAAAAACCAAGACCAAGAAGCCCAGTCTGTATCGGGTCCTCATTCTTAACGACGACTACACACCCATGGAATTCGTGGTCCACGTGCTGGAGCGCTTTTTCCAGAAGGACCGCGAAGCCGCCACACGCATAATGCTTCATGTTCACAATCATGGGGTTGGCGAGTGCGGGGTCTATACATTCGAGGTGGCCGAGACCAAAGTGTCTCAGGTCATGGATTTCGCCCGACAGAATCAGCATCCGCTGCAATGCGTGATGGAGAAGAAGTGAGGTAACATGCCGGCTTTCTCCCAAGGCCTGGAAAAGGCGCTTCACCAAGCGCTGACGCTCGCCAATGAGCGACACCATGAATATGCAACCCTTGAACATTTGCTGCTCGCCCTGATCGACGATACCGAGGCGGCCGCCGTCATGCGCGCCTGCAACGTCGATCTCGACGAGCTGAAGCATACTGTTCTCACCTATATCGACACCGAGCTCGACAACCTCGTCACCGGCTACGATGAAGATTCCAAGCCGACTGCCGGTTTCCAGCGCGTCATCCAGCGCGCGGTGATCCATGTGCAGTCGTCAGGCCGCGAGGAGGTGTCCGGCGCCAACGTGCTCGTCGCCATCTTCGCTGAGCGCGAGAGCCACGCCGCTTACTTTCTGCAGGAACAGCAGATGACCCGCTATGACGCGGTCAACTACATCTCGCATGGCATCGCCAAGCGCCCCGGCGCTTCCGAGACGCGGACGCCGCGCGGCGCCGACGACGAGCAAGGCAGCCAGAGCGGGGCCGAGCCGCAAGAGGAAGGCGGCAAGAAGAAGCAGCAGCAGGACGCACTGACTGCCTATTGCGTCAACCTGAACAACAAGGCCAAGGCCGGCAAGATCGATCCGTTGATCGGTCGCGAGAGCGAGATCAACCGGACCATCCAGGTGCTGTGCCGCCGCTCCAAGAACAACCCGCTCTATGTCGGTGATCCCGGCGTCGGCAAGACGGCGATCGCCGAGGGCCTCGCCAAGCGCATCGTCGAGGGCGACGTACCCGAAGTGCTGCACAATGCCACCATCTTCGCGCTCGACATGGGCACGCTGCTGGCTGGCACCCGCTATCGCGGCGATTTCGAGGAGCGGCTGAAGCAGGTTGTTAAGGAGCTCGAGGATTATCCCGGCGCCGTGCTGTTCATCGATGAAATCCACACCGTGATCGGGGCAGGGGCCACCTCCGGCGGCGCTATGGATGCGTCGAACCTGTTGAAGCCGGCGCTGTCGTCTGGCGCCATCCGCTGCATTGGCTCGACCACTTACAAGGAGTTCCGTCAGTTCTTCGAGAAGGATCGCGCGCTGGTGCGGCGCTTCCAGAAGATCGACGTCAACGAGCCGACAGTCGAGGACGCCATCGAGATCATGAAGGGCCTCAAGCCCTATTTCGAGGAGTTCCACAAGGTCCGCTACACGAGCGAGGCGATCAAGGCTTCGGTCGAACTCTCGGCGCGTTACATCAACGACCGCAAGCTGCCGGACAAGGCGATCGACGTGATCGACGAGACCGGCGCCTCGCAGATGCTGGTGCCGGAAGCCAAGCGCAAGAAGACCATCGGCATCAAGGAGATCGAAGCGACGATCGCCACCATGGCACGCATCCCGCCGAAGACGGTTTCCGCCGACGACGAGAAGGTGCTGCAAGGCCTCGACATCGAGTTGAAGCGCGTCGTTTACGGCCAGGACACCGCGATCACAGCGCTGACTTCAGCCATCAAGCTGGCGCGGGCCGGCCTGCGCGAACCGGAAAAGCCGATCGGCTCGTACCTGTTCTCGGGCCCGACCGGCGTCGGCAAGACGGAAGTGGCCAAGCAGCTCGCCGCCTCCCTCGGCGTGGAACTGATCCGCTTCGACATGTCGGAGTATATGGAACGCCACACCGTTTCGCGGCTGATCGGCGCGCCTCCCGGCTATGTCGGCTTCGACCAGGGCGGCCTTCTGACCGACGGCGTCGACCAGCATCCGCATTGCGTGCTCTTGCTGGACGAAGTCGAGAAGGCGCATCCGGACCTGTTCAACATCCTGTTGCAGGTCATGGATCACGGCAAGCTGACCGACCACAACGGCAAGCAGATAGACTTCCGCAACGTCATCCTGATCATGACCACCAATGCCGGCGCATCCGATGCGCAGCGCGCGGCGATCGGTTTCGGTTCGACGAAGCGCGAAGGCGACGATGTCGAGGCGATCAACCGGCTGTTCACGCCGGAGTTCCGCAACCGTCTCGATGCGATCATTCCGTTCGGCTCGCTGCCGGTGCCGGTCATCCATCAGGTGGTGCAGAAGTTCGTCATGCAGCTGGAAGCGCAGCTTTCCGAGCGTGGCGTGACATTCGACTTGTCGCAAGATGCAATCGCATGGCTGGCCGACAAGGGCTATGACGAGCGCATGGGCGCCCGGCCGCTTGGTCGTGTCATCCAGGAGCACATCAAGAAGCCGCTGGCCGACGAGGTGCTGTTCGGCAAGCTCAAGAAGGGCGGTACCGTGCGTGTCACCGTCGAGAAGAAGGAAACCGGCGAGACGGGCCTGAAGCTCGATTCGCTCGCCGACGAGGCGCCGGTGAAGCCGAAGAAGGAAGAACCGGACGACGCGCCGAAGGCCAAGAAGGCGGTGGCGAAAAAGCCCGCCGCCAAAAAGGCGATTGCGCAAAAGCTCGAGCCAAAGGGCAAGGATGGCGGCAAGCGCAGCCTTGTGCCGCAACTGCCGCGCAAGGGGTAACCACCCTGAAGTCGAAAAGAGCCCCGGAAACGGGGCTTTTTTTATGACACCTTCCAGTTAAGCACCTGGCGCCCGCCTGAACGGTTTGTGCCGGTTCAGCTTGCCAGCACCATCCGTATCTTTCCGGCGTTCTCGGCCAGGACTTCAGGCTTTTCCATCTGTCCGCTGTGCGGCTTTAAGGGAATGCCGTCGAAGCGCGGAATGACATGGACATGGAGGTGGAAGACGCTCTGGCCCGAAGCTGGTTCGTTGAACTGCAAGACCGTGACGCCATCGGCATCGAAGGCCTTCTTTACGGCCCGCGCAACTTTCTGGACGTGAACGAACAGCGGTCCAAGCACCGCCGGATCCGCGTCGAGCAGGTTGCGCGACGGCGTTTTCGGCACCACCAGCGTGTGACCCTGTCCTTGCGGCATCACATCCATGAAAACGACGACCGCGTCATCCTCGTAGACGCGGTGCGAAGGGATTTCTCCGCGCAGGATTTTTGCGAAGATGTTGCTGCTGTCGTAGGTTGGTTCGGCCATGGCGCACGCTCCGGTTCTTGGCTCGCTGTCTCGTGTAGCGAAGCTGTTCCGGGCGGGCAAGACGATCGGTCGACATCGGCCGTGCCGGCCCGCGCGGCTGAGCGATTGGGCTTGCTACTCTACTCCGCCAGGTCCTTGCGGAACGGGGTGTGCTCTTCCAGGTATTCGCTCATCCGCTCGACTTCGCGCCGCTCGCGTTGGAGGTAGTCGGCCACTGCATTGCGCAGACCTGGATGGGCGATGTAGTGCGCCGAACGCATCGTCACGGGCCGGTAGCCGCGTGCCAGCTTGTGCTCGCCCTGGGCACCGGCTTCAACCACCTTCAGCTTGCGCGAGATAGCGAAATCGATCGCATGATGGTAGCAGACCTCGAAATGCAGATATGGGTGGTCCTCGATGCAGCCCCAATTGCGGCCGTAGAGCGCGTCGGAACCGATGAAATTGATAGCACCGGCAATGTAGCGCCCGTTGCGTTTGGCCATGACCAGCAGGATGTCGTCGGCCATGCGCTCGCCGATCAGCGAGAAGAAGTCGCGGTTGAGATACGGACGGCCCCATTTCCTGCTGCCGGTATCCATGTAGAACGCGAAAAAGTCGTCCCAGGCCTTTTCGGTTAGATCCTTGCCGGTCAGCCAGTCGATCGAGATGCCGTCGGCGAGCGCCTCGCGCCGCTCTTTCTTCATTGCCTTGCGCTTGCGCGAGGTTAACGTCGCGAGAAAATCGTCGTAGCTCGAAAAGCCTTCGTTGAAGAAGTGAAACTGCTGGTCGGTGCGATGAAGGAAGCCGGCCGCCGCCAGTGTCTGGACGTCATCCTCCGGCGCGAAGGTGACATGTGCGGAAGACACGCCGAGCTTATCCGTCACCGCCTTCAGGCCGGCCGCAAGACCTGCCTTGACGGTGGGGCTGTTCTCGCCCTTGCCGACCAGCAGGCGAGGGCCGGTGACGGGTGTGAACGGCACCGCGCATTGCAGCTTCGGATAGTAGCGCCCGCCGGCGCGTTCGAATGCGTCCGACCAGCCATGATCGAATACATATTCGCCCTGGCTGTGCGACTTCAGATAGCAGGGAACCGCACCGAGCAGCTTGCCTCGCGCGGTTTCCAGCCTGAGGTGATGGCCTTGCCAGCCGGTGCGCCGAACGGCGCAGCCGGAATCTTCCAGCGCGCTCAAAAAAGCGAATGAAACAAGCGGGTTGTAGCCGTTTTCTGCATCGCCGCGTGTAGTGCCGCCGAGGCTGTCCCATTCAGCGCTGGTGAAGGCGCCGATGCCCGCGGCGATGCGGATGGACAGCTCCGCATTCGCCGTTTGTCTTTCGCAGTCGTCCCCTTGATCCATGAGGCTTACTTAAGCTCGCTGCAGACTCATACAAGCCCGCTCAGGCAAGCCGTACAAGATCGGGCTCGAATCCTTCGAACGTCATCTGGTCGGCATATTTGAAGGTCAGGTCGACGGCAGGCTGGTCATGCACGGTCCAGGTGATCACCGGCATGCCGAGTCTCTCTCGCACGAAGGAGACGAACCGGTTCGGCAGGTCGCCGGCAGCGTACGAGGTGAAGGCGATGTTATGCGCCAGCATGGCGAAATGCGCCTCGATCAGGTGGTTGTCGTTGCCGTAGGCGGTCAACCCGCCGGGTATGCCCGGTGCATGTTTCGGGAACTCGCGGATCAGCCAATGGTCGAACGACATGATCGCGGTCCTGCCCTTGTAATGTTTGAGTATCTTACCGACGCTTTCGACCAGGCCTTGGTCGTGACCGGCAGCGCCTTTCAGCTCGACAACCATCGGCACACGCCCGTCGACCAGATCAAGCGCCTGCTGCAGCGTCGGCAAATGGTCGGCAGTGCCGCCGACCTTCAGCGCCATGATCTCGGCAGCCGTACGCTGCCAGACGAAGCCGTCTTCGCCGGTCAGCCGCCGCAGATCGCCGTCGTGGATGATGACGGGGACGCCGTCGGACGACAGGTGCACATCGCATTCGATCGCGTAGCCGCGCTCGGCTGCGGCGGCGAAGGCGGAAAGTGTGTTCTCCCAGCGCGTCTTGTTCATGTCGTGAAGACCGCGATGGGCGACGGGCCGGGCAGTCAGCCAGGAAAGATCGGTCATGGTCGCAGTCCCGGTCATTCGACTTCGAAGATCGCTTCGATTTCCACTGCGGCATTAAGCGGCAGGGAGGCGGTGCCGACGGCGGAGCGTGCGTGCTTGCCGCGATCGCCGAGCACGGCGGCGAGAAAATCCGAGGCGCCGTTGGCAACCAGATGCTGTTCGACAAAATCCGGTGCCGAGGCGACGAAGACGGTGATCTTCACCAAACGATGGATTTTCTCGAGATCGCCGAGTGCCGCCTGGGCCTGCGCCAATATGTTGATCGCACAGTACTTTGCGGCTTCCTGGCCGGTCGCGGTGTCGACATCGCGGCCAAGCAATCCGCTCGCCTGGAGCTTGCCCTCCTTGAGCGGCAACTGCCCGGCGGTGAACAGCAGAGTGCCGCTCCGGCAATAGGGCACGTAATTGGCGGCTGGCGCGGCGGCGGCCGGCAGCGTCACGCCGAGATCGCTTAGCCGCTTTTCGATTGTTTCGCTCATGCTATTTCCCTATTGCTTGAAGGTGCCGCGCAGGCCGGGCCGAAATTGCTATTTTTGCCTCGCTTCCGCCACGACTTTTTTTAAGCTGGACCATCTTTCCATGCGGCCTGCCATTAGCCGCGATGATCGGAGCATCCCATGCGCGCAACGCGCCTCGCATTCAACGCCGTTCTCCTGACAGCGGCTTCCTGGGCAGCTCCCAGTTTTGCGGTGCCGGCGCTGCAGGCGCATCGTGCTGTTTACGACATTTCACTCGACAAGGCCTCCGACCGCTCCGGCATTACCGGCATCACCGGCCGCATGGTCTACGAGTTCAACGGCTCGCCCTGCGAGGGCTATACGGTAAAGTTCCGTTTGGTGACCCAGATCGTAACCAGCGACAACACCAGGCTGACCGACCAGCAGATGACCACCTTCGAGGATGCCGAGGGCAAGACCTTCTCATTCGTGAACAAATCCTTTGTCGACCAGAACCTCGACAAGGAGGTAAAGGGTACCGCAACGAAGGAGGCCAATGGTCTCAAGGTCGATATCGACAAGCCCGAGAAGAACAGCCTGGAACTCGCGCCGACCCAGTTCCCGACCCAGCAAATGGTCGAAATGATCGGCAAGGCGGAAAAGGGCGAGCGTTTCTACGAAACCAACCTGTTCGACGGCTCGGAGGATGCCAATAAGGTGGTGACCACCACCGTCGTCGTCGGCAAGCAAGCCGATGCCGACAACACCGATCCGGAAGCGCCGGCGCTGGCCAAGCTCGCCACCGACAAATACTGGCCGGTCGACATCGCCTATTTCGACGATGCCGACAAAGGCGGCGAGGAGGTGCCGGAATACCGGATCAGCTTCAAGCTGCACGAGAACGGCATCACGCGCGATCTAGTCATGGACTATGGCGAGTTCTCGATGACGGGCAAACTGGTCAATCTGTCGCTGTTCGATCAGCCAAAGACCTGCCCGTCGAAATAGACTCGAACAAGCCGCCGGCCGCTATCCGGGATAGTAGCGCTTGTTCTTGCGGGCACGTCGCTTCGACTTGAGCATGCCGCAATTGCCTATCAACGTCCTACGACGGTAAGCGCCGCGGGGAGCAGGTTGAGCAGGATCGACGTTTTTGTGGCGCCGCGGCCTAATGCGACGCTGATCAAGGCCATGACATTCGTCAACCGGATTGTCATGCTGCACGGCATTCCAGGTTTTCGCGACCTGTTGCCGTTCAACCGTCTGGCCGGCTTGCGCGGCGTCGCCAATGTCCGCCACATCGATTTTCCGGAGGATGACCGGCAAAGGCTGAAGGCTTGTTGCGGCGCGGGCAAGGCGACGTTCATCACGCCCAACCATCCGGAGTTCTTTACCGACTGGATGATCGACAAGGAGGTCGTGTCGCGGGTAAGCCCGCTGGCGGCATCCTGGGCCACGCACGGCGTCGTCAACGGGCTTGGCCGGCTGATGCAAAAATTCTGGTTGGCTAACAATCTGATCGCGCAAATCCCGGGCAACAGCGCGGCCGCCAAGCAACATTCGGTGGCCTGGGCGCTGAAAGGGCACGGCGTGCTCCTGCATCCCGAAGGCGGTGTCGGCTGGCATGCCAACATCATTGCCCCGCTACTGCCGGGCGCGGTCGAAATGGGGTTCGAAGCGCTGAAGCGCGGCCGCCTGATGGATCCGGATTTCAAGGTTTGGATCGCACCCGTGATCTGGAAGCTCGCTTTCACGGGGAATGTCGAGGCAGCGCTGGCAAAGGAATGCGCCTATGTCGAGCACAGCCTGAAGATCGAGCGCCGTGCCACCGATGCGCTGCCGGAGCGCGTCCATCATATCTACGCGACGCTGCTATCGCGCGATGAGGCTGCAAATGGCCTGCGATCAGAAGAGCCGGCTTCGTATGACGCACGTCAGAAGGACCTGCTGACCGAACTCGGCCGTCGCCTTGCTGAACTTGTTTCGCTCGACGCCGGCACGCTCGACAATGCCGAGCTTTTGCGCCGCTCGCGGCGCTGGCTGCGGGAAAACACGGACGGCACCGGAAGCCAGAAGCAGGTCCGAATGCTGGCGGATACAATCCAGCGCCTGCAGCGTGTCGGGCCGTGGGCTTCAGCCAATCCGCGCATCACGCAGGAGGAGATCGCCGAACATTTGAAGCGGATCCGCAATGACTATTGCAAGGGTACACTGCGCGATACGATCAACCGTTTCGTGCCGCAGCCGGCAGGCCCACGCCGCGCCCATATCCGGGTACCAGAGCCGCTAGGATTGCACGCCTATCAAGGCTCCGTCGAGGAGGCGCTCGCCGAACTGCACGACCGTATGCAGGAGACCGTCACCAAGACGATGGCGCAACTCGAGGCCGGCGGCGGCTTCATTTTCTATGCCAATGCCTTTTATCATCGTTAGCGGCGCGTTGGTCGGCGCAAGATGAAGGAGTGCGGCAAGCCTCATGGCGGTCTATGTCGATGCGGCGATCTGGAAATGGGTCGGCCACCGCTGGTGTCATCTGCTGGCAGACGACACCGACGAGCTGCATCGCTTTGCCGGGCAGCTCGGCATCAAGCGCTCGTCCTACCAAGGGCCGCCCAAGACATCGGCGCCGCATTATGACATAACCGGGTTCGAGCGCGACCGCGCGGTGCGGCTCGGCGCCATCGAATGCAGCCGCGAGGAGATCGTCGCTATTTTCCGGCGTGTGCGGGTGCCGAACGGGAAGACGCGGCGATGATACCGTTGCGCTGATCGCCGCATGTTGAACCACAAGATGCCACCGCGCTTGCCTTTGTCGCACTTCCCCTCTATATGCGCGCTCATTCCACACACGGACTTTGGTGTCTGCCCGGGAGAAATCCGGCTGAAACCTCCGGTGGTGTTCGAGGACAAAGTCCAAAAATGCCTGTGTCCGTGGAGGCTAACCGGAAAGGAAATAAGAATGGCTCTGCCTGATTTCAGCATGCGCCAGCTATTGGAAGCTGGCATTCACTTCGGCCACCAGACCCACCGCTGGAACCCGAAAATGGCGCCCTATATCTATGGCGCCCGCAACAACATCCACATCATTGACCTCTCGCAGACGGTGCCCTTGCTGCACCAGGCGCTGAAGCAAGTTTCCGACACTGTTGCCAAGGGCGGCCGCGTGCTGTTCGTCGGCACCAAGCGTCAGGCTTCGGACATCGTCGCCGATGCCGCGCAGCGTTCGGCCCAATACTATGTCAACTCGCGCTGGCTCGGCGGCATGCTGACCAACTGGAAGACGATCTCGAATTCCATCCAGCGCCTGCGCAAACTCGACGAAATGCTGGCCGGCGAGGCTCAGGGCCTGACCAAGAAGGAGCGCCTCAACCTCGATCGCGAGCGTGAGAAGCTGGACAAGGCGCTGGGCGGCATCAAGGATATGGGTTCGACGCCCGATTTGATGTTCGTGATCGACACCAACAAGGAAGCGATCGCGATTCTCGAGGCCAAGCGTCTCGGCATCCCGGTCGTTGCGATCATCGATTCCAACTGCGACCCGGATAAAATCGACTTCCCGATCCCCGGCAACGACGACGCGGCGCGCGCCATCCAGCTGTATTGCGATCTGATCGCCAAGGCAGCTATCGACGGCATCGCCCGTCAGCAGGGCGCGCTCGGTGTCGATATCGGCGCATCGGTCGAGGCTCCGGTCGAGCCGGCGCTCGATCACACCCCGGCAGCCGAGAGCCCGGCAGCCCAGACCCCGGAAGCATAGTAGCGAAGGCCGGCTGCGACCTTCATCCTTCCAATATGTTGGCGCGGTAAGCGCTACCGGCACCAGGCGCATCATCGAAAATCGATGGTGCGTCGGTGCATTTAGACAAAGAGGCGACAATGAGCATTTCGGCTGCACAGGTCAAAGAACTCCGCGACTTGACCGGCGCGGGCATGATGGACTGCAAGGCGGCGTTGAACGAGACCAACGGCAACATGGAAGAAGCCATCGACTGGCTGCGCAAGAAGGGTATCTCCAAGGCAGACAAGAAGGCTGGCCGTACCGCTGCCGAAGGCCTGATCGGCGTCGATTCCGGCGTCCGCGAGGCAGCGATCGTCGAGGTCAATTCCGAGACGGACTTCGTTGCCCGCAATGCTGCGTTCCAGGAGATCGTCGCCAATGTCGCGAAGGTCGCGCTTGCCTATGGCGGCAAGACCGAGGCCGTTGCCGCTGCTCCCTATCCGGGCTCGGGCAAGTCGATCACCGAGACCATCAAGGACGCCGTCGGCACCATCGGCGAGAATCTGGGCTTCCGGCGCTCGGCCAAGCTCACCGTTGAGCACGGCGCTGTCGCAACCTACGTTCACAATGCGGTCGCCGACGGCCTTGGCAAGCTCGGCGTACTGGTGGCCATCGAGACGACAGGCAACGCGCATGCCGCCAACGCCTTCGCCCGTCAGGTTGCCATGCATGTCGCTGCCACCAATCCGATGGCCTTGACCACCGAAGAGCTCGATCCGGCCGCGGTGGAACGCGAGAAGGCGATCTTCGCCGACCAGGCGCGCCAGTCCGGCAAGCCGGAAGCGATCATCGAGAAGATGGTCGAAGGCCGTTTGCGCAAGTTCTATGAAGAGGTCGTGCTGCTCAAGCAGGCTTTCGTGCTCAATCCGGACATTACTGTCGAGAAGGCGCTGAAGGATGCCGAAAGCGAAATCGGCGCGCCAGCCAAAATCGCTGCCTATCTGCGCTTCGCGCTCGGTGAGGGCATCGAGAAGGAAGAGACCGATTTCGCGGCGGAAGTCGCGGCAGCGGTCAAGAAGTAACTATTCGGTTGAAAGGCTTTTTCGGCCGGGTATCCGCGAGGATGCCTGGCTGATTTCTTGCGCGGTGTCGATAAAGGCGCGAAGTTTCGGGGCCATCGCGGCGCGGCGCGGGAAATAGAGGAACAGTCCCGGCTCCTCGATCGATGCCTCGCCAAGGACTTCGACCAGCCGGCCTGCCTCGATGTCGGGCTTGACAAGCGGCTCGAACAGATAGGCGAGGCCGATGCCAGCAAGCGCCATTTCCCTTGCCGACAGTGGATCGCTGACGACCACGCTGCCGCGTGTCTCGACGCTGATATCCTTGCCCTGATCGGACAGATCCCAGCGATAGAGCGCACGTGATCGCAACAGCCGATAGCCGATGCAGTTGCAGGTGGAGAGATCCGCAATTGTTCGCGGCTTTCCGTGGCGGTCGACATAGGCCGGAGAGGCGACAGTGGTCGTCCGGAACGGCTGAGTTAGCCGCACCGTCACCATATCCTCTGCGATCATCTCGCCCAGCCGGATGCCGGCGTCGAAACCCTCGCCGACGATATCGCTCAGACGTTCGTCGGTGACGATCTCCACCGTCACGTCAGGGTACCGTTCCGCCATCGCCGTCAGGACGGGAATCAGCGCCAGAGGCAGCGCCAAACGCGGCGCTTTGATCCTGAGCAGTCCGCTTGCCCGGCCTTTGACGGAGCGGATACGTTCGATCCGGTCGGCAATGTCTTTCAGTGCCGGCTCCGCCGCAGCGACAAGCGCGGTGCCGGCCTCGGTCAGCGAGACGCTGCGTGTGGTGCGGCAAACAACGGCTGGCCGATTCGCTCCTCTATCAGCCGAACCGCATGGCTGATCGCTGACGGGCTCATGCCGAGCTCGGCGGCTGCCGGCGCGAAGCCGCCACGCCGCGCGACGGCAACTATTATAGGTAAGTGGCTAAGTAGATCGCGGTCCATTCATGCATGATATCGCATAGTCCATTTGGATAATGCAATCTTATCGATGGGAAAAGAAGGGCGCATCTTTGGCTGCATCACACGGCAATCGCCGAGCAGCCAAGGAGACGTCTAATGACCGACCTCGATTCCGAACGACCCCGCAATTTCGAGACCGTGCGTAAATTCTTTGATCTGATGCACCGCAAGGACATTGAGGCATGGGGCGACCTTTGGGCTGAAGATGGCCGTATCCCTCGGAAGGCCGTCAGGATCGCGGCCTTACCATCGATGCTGTTTCCAAATCCTGCCGGCGGGTAGAAGACAAGGGCCTCTTCGGTAATTTCGAATCCTTCGATTCGCAGCTGACAGCCATCTATCCAGCAGCGGATTCGGGCGCGATCGTCGTTGAGTACAAGAACCGCGCGGTGCTGATCGGTGGCACTGAATACACCAACAGCAATATCGCGATTTTCCGCTTCAAGAGTGGTCTGATCAGCGCTTACCACGACTATTTCGATCCGCGCCGGTTCCAGGTGGTGGTCGATGCGCTGGCCAAGGCCTGACTGCGTATCCCAGGCAAGACCTCAATCCCACTTTTCAAACTTCAGGAGAAAATCCATGACCATGTCCTACTACACGCTCGGCAACAGCGGACTGCGTGTAACGCGCCTGGCGCTCGGCACCATGACGTTCGGCACGGAATGGGGCTGGGGCGCGGAGAAGGAAACCGCGCGCGCCTTGGTTGATGCCTATGTCGAAGCCGGTGGCAATTTCTTCGATACCGCCGATCTCTATACCGGTGGCACTGCCGAAACCTGGCTCGGCGAATTCATCGCCGAGCGTGGGCTGCGCGACAAGGCGGTGATCAGTACCAAATTCACCTACAACGCCGAACCGGGCAACCCGAACGCCGGCGGCAACGGCCGCAAGAACATCCTGCGGGTGGTAGACGGTTCGCTAAAGCGACTCGGCACCGACTACATCGACCTCTACATCCTCCATACCTGGGACAGGCTGACACCACCGGACGAGGTGATGCGGACGCTGGACGATCTGGTGCGCGCCGGAAAGATCCGGCATGTCGGTCTGTCCGACGTGCCGGCCTGGTACGCAAGCCGGGCGCAGGCGGTCGCCGAGCAGCGCGGCTATGAACCGGTTCGGCGCTTCAGCTCGAATATTCGCTGGCCGAGCGCAACATCGAGCACGAGTTCGTGCCGTTCGGCACGCGCTATGGCGCCGGAATCATGATCTCCAGTCCATTAGCCAGCGGCCTGCTCAGCGGAAAATACCGTTTCGATACAATCGTCAAGGATGGTGGCCGGCTGGAGACAATGCGTGGTTCGACCAATCCCGGTTTCCAGAAATTCACCGATCGCAACTGGCAAATCGTCGCCGAACTGGAGACGGTTGCCGGCCAGCTCGGCCGCAGCATGGCCCAGGTCGCCCTGAACTGGGCGGCAAACAGGCCAGGCATTGCGTCCGTCATCGTCGGCGCCACCAGGCTTAACCAGCTCAAGGACAATCTCGGCGCGCTTGATTTCCACATTCCCGAAGATCTTCGGGCACGGCTCGATGAGGTGAGCCGGCCGGTCACGCCCTTTCCGTATTCGTTCTTCGGCCCTGAAATACAAGCCGGCTTGACCGGGGGGCAGGCGGTTGGTGGTAAGCCGGCAAATTATCTGCCGGACCCGCTCATGCAAGGCACTTTTGCCGGCGTGAGCTGACGGGTATCCCGGTCCACGATCTCAACTTTCCGGCTCGGGCGCCGCGTGACATCGCGGCGCCCTTCGTGTATCGGAACGCCCAGTGTTTCGGGGCGCACCGAAACGCGTCACACGCACGATGACGAGGACCAGATGACGGTGAAGCCCCTCTACCGACGTGTCTTGCTGAAAGCATCGGGCGAAGCGTTGATGGGCGAGCAGCATTTCGGCATCGACGTATCGGTGGTTGACCGTATCGCCGCCGACATCGCCGAGGCCCGCGCACTGGGCATTGAAGTCGGTGTCGTCATCGGCGGCGGCAACATCTTCCGTGGCGTTGCGGTTGCCTCGAAGGGCGGCGACCGCGTTACCGGCGACCATATGGGCATGCTAGCCACTGTCATCAACTCGCTGGCGCTGCGCACGTCGCTCAACAAGATCGGCGTCGACGCCGTGGTGCTGTCGGCGATCGCCATGCCCGAGCTTTGCGAAAGTTTTTCGCAGCGTCAGGCGACCGCCTACATGAACCAGGGCAAGGTCGTCATCTTCGCCGGCGGCACCGGCAATCCGTTCTTCACCACCGATTCGGCTGCAGCCCTTCGCGCCGCCGAGATCGGCGCCGATGCTCTGTTCAAGGGCACCCAGGTCGATGGTGTCTATTCGGCCGATCCGAAGAAGGACCCGCACGCGACACGTTTCGAGCGGATCAGCCATGACGAAGTCATCAAACGCGGGCTTTCGATCATGGATACGACGGCGATTGCACTTGCGCGCGAAAACAACATTCCGATAATCGTCTATTCGATCCACGAGAAGGGTGGTTTCGGCGATATTCTGAGGGGCGGCGGCCGCTGCACGGTGGTCGCAGACGATTGACCGGACCATGAACCCGCAAGGGACCGGTTGCGGATGAGGCTCGAACAGGGCCTAAGCAGTGAACCCCGGTTAACGGGTCGAGGAGACGATGATGAGTGGCGAATACGACGATCTTAAACGGCGCATGGACGGGGCGATCGCCGCGTTCAAGCATGACCTGGCTTCGCTGCGCACCGGCCGCGCGTCGAGCAACCTTCTCGATGCCGTCCAGGTGCAGGCTTATGGCACCACCATGCCGATCAACCAGGTGGCAACAGTGTCGGTGCCGGAACCGCGCATGATTTCGGTTTCGGTCTGGGACAAGTCGATGGTCAGCGCCGTCGACCGCGCCATCCGTGAAGCCAATCTCGGCTTCAATCCTATCGTCGACGGAACCAATCTCAGGATCCCGCTGCCCGAGCTCAACGAACAGCGCCGCAAGGAGCTGGTCAAGATCTCGCATGGCTATGCCGAGAATGCCCGCGTCGCCGCACGCCACGTTCGCCGGGACGGCATGGACTTTCTGAAAAAGGCGGAAAAGGACGGCGACATCAGTGAGGATGACCATCGCAAACGGGCCGACCAGGTTCAGAAACTGACCGACGAGACAATCAGCACCATCGACCACCTGCTTTCCGACAAGGAAGCGGAAATCATGCAGGTCTAGGGTCTGGCCACGGCTGGCCCGGAAGTGAGAACATGGCAACGCCCGCGCATGTCGCGATCATCATGGACGGAAACGGCCGCTGGGCCAAGGCGCGCGGCTTGCCGCGGCTGGCCGGTCACCGCGCCGGCGTCGAGGCGCTGCGCAAGACTGTGCGCGCCGCCCCCGACCTCGGCATCTCCTTCCTAACGGTCTACGCTTTTTCATCGGAAAATTGGTCACGGCCGAAATCCGAAGTCAGCGACCTCATGGGCCTGCTGAAGCTTTTCATCCGACGTGACCTCGCCGAATTGCACCAGAGTGGGGTGCGGATCAGGGTCATCGGTGACAGGGCAGGGCTGCAGCCCGACATAAGGGGCCTGCTCGAGGAAGCCGAAACGCTTACTCTCCGCAATAAGGCGCTGACGCTGGTGATTGCCTTCAACTACGGCGGGCGCGACGAGATCGTTCGCACCGCGCGCAAGCTCGCAGCGGCGGTGGCGCGCGGTGAGATCGACAGCGAGGCGATCACGGCCGATTCCTTTGCCAGCTCGCTCGATACAGAGGGCATTCCGGATCCGGAACTGGTCATCCGCACCAGCGGCGAGCTTCGGTTGTCGAATTTCCTGTTATGGCAGGCTGCCTACAGCGAACTCGTTTTCCTGCCTTGCTATTGGCCCGACTTCAGTCGCGAGCACCTGTCCGATGCACTGCGCGATTTCGCCGGCCGCGAGCGCCGCTTCGGCGGACTTGCCGCCCAAGATGTTGCCTCAGGCTGAGGGATGAGCAACCTCCAACTCCGGGTCATTTCGGCCGCCGTGCTCGCCATCGTTACGCTTGGCCTGACCTGGCTCGGCGGACTGTCCTTCCGGTTGCTTTGCGCTGCTATGGCGGCGGTGATCTTCTACGAGTGGACGCGGATGAGCCGCCCCGTTGCCCCGCCAGGTGCTAATGCTGCGGCAGGTCTCGGCTTTCTGCCCGAGGCGCTGATCGTGGTCTTTATTGGTGCCCTGGTCGCCGGCCTGCCTGCGTCTTTGCTGCTGCCGCTCGTCGCGACTCTGGTTGCTGTCGCTGCCGTCGCGGCTTTCATGCGCAGCGCAGGACCGTGGGAAGCATCCGGCCTGGCCTATGCAGCCGTGTCCGGCCTGTCGCTGGCTTTGCTGCGCGACGGCGACCGGTCCGGGCTGCTGGCCATTCTTTTCCTGTTCGCCGTGGTCTGGGCCACCGATATCTTTGCCTATTTCGTCGGCCGCTCCGTCGGTGGTCCAAGGCTGGCGCCGTCGATCTCGCCGGGCAAGACGCGGAGCGGGGCGCTCGGTGGGGTCGTCGGCGGCGTAGTCGCCGGGCTATTTCTGGCCGCCGTAGCCGGAACGGGCAACCTCGTCGTGCTTGGCGTGGTCGCACTGGTGCTTTCGATCGTCGCGCAGGCCGGCGACCTGTTCGAATCATGGGTCAAGCGACGCCACGGCCGTAAAGATTCCGGCACGCTGATACCCGGCCATGGCGGCATCATGGATCGGGTCGATGGGCTTGTCGCGGCGGCTTTCGCCCTATACGTCATCGGCTGGATTTGCGCGACCGCCGATCATCCGGCACAAGGACTGTTTCCGGTTTGAGCGGCATCGTCGGTGGGCCGGCGCGGGGCTGCGCCATGGATTCGCCTGGATTGATGTCACAGTCCGGCGTGATCTGTGCCGTGGATGAATTTGAGGACATGAGTTGAACGAGATTCTTCACGCGGTTTTCAGCACAGAGGGCTTTGTCCTCGGCACGCTGGTGCCTTTCCTGTTCGTGCTGACCGTGGTCGTTTTCGTCCACGAAATGGGCCATTACCTCGTCGGGCGCTGGTGCGGTATCGGCGCAAAAGCTTTCTCGATAGGTTTCGGCCCCGAGATCATCGGCTTCAACGATAGCCGCGGCACGCGCTGGAAGCTTTGCGCCATACCGCTCGGCGGCTACGTCAAGTTCGTCGGCGACATGAACGCGACGTCGAGCCAGCCCAGCTCCGAGGAGATCAAGGCGCTGAGCGACGAGGAACGCAAGGTCGCCTTCCACACGCAGCCGATCTGGAAGCGCGCGGCGACCGTCGTAGCGGGGCCGCTGTTCAACTTCCTGCTGACGATCGCCGTCTTTGCCGTACTGTTTTCCGTCCATGGCCGGCCCGTGCTGGAGCCGATGGTGGCTGAGGTCACCGTCAGCAGTCCGGCCGCCGGGGCCGGCATCATGCCCGGCGACCGATTCGTCAGCGTCGACGGCAGCAAGGTCGAGACCTTTGCCGACGTCCAGCGTCTGGTCTCTGGCCGCGCCGGCGACAGCATCACCTTCGTCATGCTACGCGGCGGCAAGGAAATCACCGTCACGGCGACGCCGCGCTTGATGGAACAACAAGACGCGCTGGGCAACAAGGTCCAGGTGGCCGTGATCGGCGTCGTCAACAACAAGGAACTCGGGCAGCCGCGGCTGATCACCTACAGTCCGGCCGGGGCGGTCGGGGCAGCGGTCCAGGAAACCGGACACGTCATCCAGCGCACCGGCCAGTTCCTGCAACGTTTCGTTGTCGGTCGCGAGGACAAGTGCCAGCTGGGCGGCCCCATCAAGATCGCCAAGATGTCGGGTCAGGCGGCAAAGCTCGGCTTTGAATGGCTCGTGCAGCTTGTTGCATTCCTGTCAGTCGGGATAGGGATCCTCAACCTTTTGCCGATTCCCCCCCTCGACGGAGGGCATCTTCTGTTCTACGGCGTGGAGGCTGTCATCCGGCGGCCGGTGTCCGAACGGATGATGGAAATGGCTTACCGAAGCGGCCTCATGTTGGTGCTCGGGTTCATGGGCTTTGTTTTCTGGAACGATCTGTTTGGGTGCTGAAATCATGAAGGAATTTGGCTTCGGCACGAGCAATGTTGAGACGCCGTTTACCATGCGTAGGGATATGCGTGACGCGAAAGCCACGCCACAGGGTTAAGTAAATACAAATTAACCAGAAGCCTTGCGTGTAGGGAAAATCCGGTTAATACGGTAGGGGAAATTACCGCACGTCCGGTTTTCTCGCCGTGGGGACTTCGAGAAAAGGTACAAAAGCCCGATGAAGGCAGCATCCAAGTTTCTGAGCGCCGCGTCCGCGGTGGCTATGTCCGCCGCTCTGGTTGTACCAGGCGCGCTCGCAGTACAGTTCGTTGCCACATCGGCCGCCGAGGCGGCTGTCGTCTCCAGAGTCGAAGTCACCGGCAATCAGCGTGTCGACGCGGACACCATCCGTAATTACGTGACGATCAAACCCGGCAAGGCGTTTTCAAGTTCGGACATCGACGATGCGGTCAAGGCGCTGTTTGGCACCGGGCTGTTTTCGGACGTGCAGATCAACCAGGTCGGATCGACGCTGGTCATCAAGGTTTCCGAATACCAGGTCGTCAACCAGGTGCTGTTCCAGGGCAACAAGAAGCTCAAGGACAACGCGCTTGAAGCCGCGGTGCAATTGAAGCCGCGCGGCACCTTTTCGCAACAGCAGCTCGACGCCGATGTCGAGGCGGTCAAGGCCGCATACCGGCGTATCGGCCGCGACGACGCCGCCGTGACCACCCAGATCATGGATCTCGGAGACAACCGGGTAAACGTGGTCTTCAACATCAACGAAGGCGGCCGCACCCAGATTGCAGCGATCAATTTCGTCGGCAACAGCGCCTTTTCGAGCCGCCGGCTGTCGGACATTATCTCCACCAAGCGCTCATCCTTCCTGTCGTTTGTGCTGCGCGACGACGTTTATGACGAGGATAAGCTGCGCGCCGATCAGGAGCTGCTGCGCCGCTTCTACTACAATCACGGCTATGCCGACTTCCAGGTCGTCTCGGCCGTCGGCGAACTCGACGACACCACCAACAAATACACCGTCACCATCACGGTGCAGGAGGGCGAGCGTTATACGTTCGGGGATGTCAGCGTCGAAAGCACGATCCCCGAGGTCGACAGCAAGTCGCTTGAATCGGTGGTCGAGACACACAAGGGGGATGTCTACAACGCCAAGGACGTCGAGGACACGATCATCGCGCTGACCGAGGAGGTGGCTGGATCCGGCTATGCCTTCGCCCAGGTGACGCCGCGCGGCGACCGCAACTTCGAGAACCACACGATTTCGGTCGTTTATACGATCGACCAGGGCACCAAGGCCTATGTCGAGCGTATCGAGATTCGCGGGAATGATCGGACGCGCGACTACGTCATTCGCCGCGAATTCGATGTCAGCGAAGGCGATGCTTTCAACCAGGTTCTCATCCAGCGCGCGAAGAGGCGGCTGGAAGCGCTCGATTATTTTGAGAAAGTCGATATTTCCACCGTTCCGGGTTCTGAGCCGGACCAGGTTGTGCTGGTGGTCGACGTGGTCGAGAAATCGACCGGTGAATTCTCGGTCGGTGCCGGCTATTCGACTGGTGGCGAGACGGCAGGTCCGTCCGTCGAAGGTTCAATCAGCGAGCGCAACTTCCTCGGCCGCGGCCAATTCATCAAGGTGGCGGCCGGTGGCGGCAAGAACTCTCGCGACTACAGCTTCTCGTTTACCGAACCATATTTCCTCGGTCGCCGTATCGCCGCCGGTTTCGACATCTACAAACAAACCCGCAACTACGACCATTACGATAGCGATACGACAGGCGCAACGGTGCGCTTCGGCCTACCGATTACCGACAATATCTCGACGCAACTGGCGTATAACATCGCACAAGAGAAGTATGAGTTCGACGAAGGCTGCGACCCCGCCACCTGCGACGTCTCCCAGGCGATCAAAAACGGCGTCGAAGAGAGCCCGTGGCTCAAGTCGTCGGTCAGTCTCGGCCTGCTCTATAACACCATCGACGACATGAAGAACCCGCATGAAGGCATCTATGCCAACGTCAACACGGAAGTGGCTGGCTTGGGCGGTGACGCTAAATTCATCAAGGTGACGGCGCGCGGCAGCATCTATCAGACGCTGTCCGAACAATTGGACCTGGTGGGCCTCATTTCTGGCGGCGCCGGCCATGTGCAGGGGTACGGCAGCGGCGACCTACGTGTCTTCGACCATTTCCAAAGCAGCGATCGCATGATCCGCGGTTTCGAATATGGCGGCATCGGCCCGGTTGCTTCGGACAACAGCAATGACCATCTCGGCGGCACCACTTATTTCAATGCCTCAGCGGAGGCGCAGTTCCCGCTGCCGGTCATCCCGGAAAGCTTCGGCTTGCGCGGCGCGGTGTTTGCCGACGCGGCAACGCTCTATGGCAGCAAGATTGCCTCCGCCCTCGTCGATCAGTCGACAACCGGAATGGAATGGCGCGCTTCTGTCGGTGTTGGCTTGATGTGGGCATCGCCCTTCGGTCCGATCCGCATCGACTATGCGATCCCGGTCAAGAAGGAAAAGACCGACGACGTGCAGGAATTCAACTTCGGCATATCGACCCGCTTCTGATCTGCGGGCAACGATGCTTCCGGCTCGTTTGGATCCGGAGGGCAGTGATCCGACACTACAGCGCAGCGCGTCCTATCGGACGCGGAAAGGACGTTGTAGCACTTTGATTTGCGCATGATCCTTTCCGAGGGTCGATTTCCGATTTTCGGGGTCATGCGCTAGCTGGATATTGCTTCTGGAATGACCGATCCGGTGTTCTTCGCGCCCTCACGCCGGTATACGGCCGGCGAAGTCGCGAATCTGACCGGCTCGACGCTTGTCGATTCCGGCCTCTCCGACGTGTCGATAGAGGCTCTGGCGCCCGCCAACGAAGGCGGCGAGAACGCTCTTGTCTTCGTCGATGGCAGGCGCAATTTCACCCTGATGCAGTCGCTGCGGGCGGCAGCGGTTCTCTGCCCTTCCGAATTTGCCGGCAAGGCGCCGGCAGGCATCGCGGTGCTGGTGCATCCGCGCCCGCAGCAGGCATTCGCAATGGTGGGGCGCCTGCTGTTCCCGGCGGCTGCGACACCTGGACCGATGACCGGCGAAACCGGTATCTCGCCGTACGCCCATGTCGATCCCACTGCGCATGTCGAGGCCGGCGCGATCATCGAAGCAGGCGCGGTCATCGGACCGCGCGCGGCCATCGGCAGCGGAACCGTCATTGCCCCTCATGCGGTCATCGGTCCGTCCTCGCAGATCGGCCGCGACGGCTATGTCGGTCCAGGTGCCAGCGTGCAATATGCGTTGATTGGCAATCACGTCATCATTCATGGCGGTGCCAGGATCGGCCAGGATGGCTTCGGTTTTGTGGCCGGCGCCAAGGGTCCTGAGCGGGTTCCGCAGATCGGCCGCGTAATCATCCAGGACGACGTCGAGATCGGGTCGAATACGACTGTCGATCGCGGCGCCATGTCCGACACGATCATCGGCCAGGGCACCAAGATCGACAATCTGGTGCAGATCGCGCACAACGTTCGCATCGGCCGCAATTGCATAATTGCAGGGCTTTCGGGTATCTCCGGTTCCGTGACGGTAGGCGACAACGTCACCATGGGTGGCGGCGTCGGCCTAGCGGATCATTTGACTATAGGGTCCGGGGCCAAGCTTGCGGCAAGAAGCGGGTTTATGAGCAATGTGCCTGCAGGTGAGATTTGGGGAGGATATCCGGCGCAGCCGATGGCGGAAGCCATGCGCGAGATAGCGGCCTTGCGCAGACTTGCACGGACGCGCAAACAGGGTGAGGGGGGAAATGGCTGACATCGCAGCGGCGACGCTCGAAGCGGTTGACATAATGCGGCTGATGAAGCTCCTGCCGCACCGCTATCCGTTCTTGATGATCGACCGTATCGTCGACATCGATGGTGACGAATCCGCCATCGGCATCAAGAACGTCACCATAAACGAGCCGCATTTCCAAGGTCATTTCCCCGACCAGCCGGTCATGCCCGGCGTGCTGATCGTCGAGGCGATGGCACAGACGGCCGGCGCTATCTGCATCCGCAGCCTCGGTACTGAAAAGCCGTCGCTGGTTTATTTCCTGACCATAGACAATGCCAAGTTCCGCAAGCCGGTCGTTCCAGGCGACCAGTTGAAAATCCATGTGAAAAAAATCAAAAAACGCGGCAATCTTCTCAAATTCGCTTGCGAGGCCCTCGTCGATGGCGCCAAGGCGGCGGAAGCCGAGATATCGGCGATGATGGTCGCAAGCGGCTGATAAACGAATGCTAATGAAAATCCAGACAGTCATCCATCCATCGTCGGTCATCGAGGCAGGAGCCCAAATCGGCGAGGGCGCCCGCATCGGGCCCTTCTGCCACATCGGCCCCGACGCCGTGATCGGCGACCGCGTCGAACTGGTCAGCCATGTCTCGGTGATGGGCGCGACCACCATCGGTGCATCGACCAAGGTTTATCCAATGGCGATACTGGGCGGACCGCCGCAGAACACCAAACACAAGGGTGGCCGTACCACACTGGTGATCGGCGAGAACTGCATGATCCGCGAAGGCGTCACCATGCATCTCGGTACCGATTCCAGCCGCGCCGAAACGACGGTCGGCGACAACGGCAATTTTCTCGCCTATGCCCATATTGCCCATGACTGCGTGGTCGGCAAGAACGCCACTTTCGCCAATCAAGCCACGTTAGGCGGGCATTGCGAAGTCGGTGACAATGTCTACATCGGCGGCCTTACCGCGGTTCATCAGTTTGTCCGCATCGGCGATAACGCCTTTCTCGGCGGCTGCTCGGCGATCGTCGGCGACGTCATTCCCTACGCTATCGCGGTTGGCAACCGTGCCAGTCTTCGCGGCCTCAACGTCATTGGCCTGAAGCGTGCCGGCCTGCCGCGTTCGGAGATCCACTTGCTGCGCAAAGCCTACAAGACGATCTTCGATCGTTCTCGGACCGTCGGCGAAAACATCGAATTCGCCAAGGCGGAATTCGCCTTGTCGCCGACTGCCATGAAGATCGTCGATTTCATCGCTGGCCGTGGCAAGCGGCACTATGCCGTGCCGTCGCTTAAAGATGGCGACGATACCGATGAAGACTGAGGGCAGATGACGAAGATTGAGGCTGCCGGAAAGGGCCTTGATCTCGCGCCAGATGCCAAGGTCGGCATCATCGCCGGCGGCGGCAGTCTCCCGGTCGAAATTGCCCGAGCGCTCGCCCGGCAAGGAAAATCGCCCTTCGTCGTGATCGCGGCCGGCGAGGTCGATCGCATAGCCGATTTCGAGCCCTATGAGCAGGCAACCTTGAGGTTGGAAGACGTCGGCTCGCTGCTGCCGATCCTTAAGCGGCATCACGTTACGCATCTCGTAACCGCGGGTCATATCACGCGCCGCCCCAGGCTGAGCGCCATGCGCCTCAATTTGGGCCTGCTCGCCTGGCTTCCCAGTCTCTTCGTCGGTGTAACCCGGGGGGACGATACAGTGCTGAAACTGTTCGTGCGCAGGATCGAGCGCAGCGGCATCAAGGTCGTCGGCGCTCACGAGATCGTGCCGGAGCTGGTCGCCGCCGAAGGCCTGCTGACCAAGGCGGCGCCACGCAAATCCGACTGGCGCGACATCGAGGCGGCGCACGCGGCGGCAAAAGCCATCGGCGCGCTGGATATCGGCCAGGCGGCTGTTGCGGTCGGCGGCCGCGCCATTGCGTTGGAAGGCGTCGAAGGCACCGACGGGCTGCTCGAGCGGACAAGGGAGTTGCGCGGGCACGGCAGGCTGGCCGGCAGGACGCGTGGCGTCCTGGTCAAATGCGCCAAGCCCGGTCAGGAACTGCGTGCCGATCTGCCCTCCATCGGTCCGCTGACCGTCGGTGCGGCGCATGCCGCCGGACTGGCCGGCATTGCCGTCGAAGCCGGCCGTTCGCTGGTGCTCGAAGGTCCCGCCACGATCGGGCGTGCCAATGCGCTAGGCCTGTTCGTGATCGGCCTGCCTGCTGCGGAGCCGGCGCATGGCGAATGAGCGGCCGTTGAAGATAGCCGTCGTCGCCGGCGAGGAGTCCGGCGACCTGCTTGGCGCCGACCTTGTGCAGGCGTTAAAGCGCATGACCGGGCGCGACGTTCGGCTCGTAGGCATTGGCGGCCGCCATTTGCAGGCGCTCGGCGTGGCGCCATTGTTCGACGGCAACGAGATCGCGCTGATGGGGCTTAGCGCTATTCTGCGCGACCTGCCGCGCCTGATACGGCGGATCGGCCAGACGGCAAACGCCATTGTCGATGAAAAGCCCGACTGTCTTATCACCATCGACAGCCCGGATTTCTCGCTGCGCGTCGGCAAAAAGGTGCGTGCCGCCGATCCGACGATTCCGATTGTCCACTATGTCTGCCCGAGCGTGTGGGCTTGGCGACCGGGCAGGGCGGCGGCGATGAAGCCATATGTCGATCACATCCTTTGCGTCCTGCCGTTCGAGGTGAAGGAACTCGCTCGCCTGGGCGGGCCGCCTGGCACCTATGTCGGGCATCGCCTTGCACATGATCCGGGCATAATCAGTGCCGCCAGGGCGCAGGCGCAGCCGCGTGACCTGTCCGCAGATCACGTCAAAACCTTGCTTGTCTTGCCCGGTTCGCGTCGCGGCGAGGTGCGACGCCTGGTCGGGCCGTTCGGCGAAACGGTGTCGATCCTGCGGGGACGCGGGCACCGCCTGCGCCTGCTGTTGCCAACCGTCCCGCACGTCGCCGACCTGGTCAGGACCTCGGTTGCGAGCTGGGACGAGAAGCCGGAGATCATCCTTGATGCCGAACGTAAATGGCAGGCCTTCGGCAAGGCGGATGCGGCGCTGATCGCGTCGGGGACCGTATCGCTGGAACTGGCACTGGCGGGTGTGCCGATGATCTCCTGCTACCGGCTCGATCCCGTCATGCGCATGGCGCAGCCGCTGATCAAAGTATGGAGCGCAGCCTTGCCCAATCTCATCGCCGACCGGCCGGTTGTGCCGGAACACTACAACCAATATGTGCGGCCGCATTATCAGGCGCGGCAGCTGGAAGCGCTGTTCTCCGATACCGCCTACCGCACCTGGCAGAAGGATGGTTTTGCCGACATTGCCGGGCGTATGGCAACCGCCAAGCCGTCAGGCGAGATTGCCGCGGGGGTGGTGATGGGGATGGTGGGGAAGTGAGTGAGTAGTGAACAGGCTTGTATAGACAACGAGCGACGCTTCGCTACTCCTATTCACTATTCTCTATCTTCACCGCTTCGCGATCGGCACATAATCCCGTTCCGGCGCGCCCGTATAGAGCTGTCGCGGGCGACCGATCTTCTGGTGCGGGTCCTCGATCATCTCCTTCCACTGCGCGATCCAGCCGACGGTGCGGGCGACCGCGAACAGCACGGTGAACATGGTGGTGGGGAAGCCCAGCGCCTTTAGCGTTATTCCGGAATAGAAATCGACGTTCGGATAGAGCTTCTTCTCGATGAAATAGGAATCGGTCAGCGCGATTTTTTCCAGCTCCATGGCGATGTCGAGCAGCGGATCGTCCTTGATGCCGAGCTCGCCCAGGACCTCGTGCGCGGTCTTCTGCATGATCTTGGCGCGCGGATCGTAGTTCTTGTAAACGCGGTGGCCAAATCCCATCAATCGGAACGGATCGTTCTTATCTTTGGCGCGCGCAATGAATTCCGGGATGTGATCGACATGGCCGATCTCGCCCAGCATGTTCAGGGCCGCTTCGTTGGCGCCGCCATGTGCGGGACCCCACAGGCAGGCGATGCCGGCAGCGATACAGGCAAAGGGATTGGCGCCAGACGAGCCGGCCAGACGGACGGTCGAAGTCGAGGCGTTCTGTTCGTGATCGGCGTGCAAGATGAAGATGCGCTCCATCGCGCGCGCCAGCACCGGATTGATCTTGTATTCCTCGCAAGGCACGGCGAAGCACATGTGCAGGAAATTGGCTGCGAAATTCAGCTCGTTCTTCGGGTAAATGAACGGCTGGCCGATGTGGTATTTGTACGCCATCGCCGCGATCGTCGGCATCTTGGCGATCAGCCGCATTGAGGCGACCATGCGTTGATAAGGGTCGGAGATGTCGGTCGAATCGTGATAGAAGGCCGACAGCGCGCCGACCACGCCGCACATCACCGCCATCGGATGCGCATCGCGGCGGAAGCCGGTGAAGAAGCGCGACATCTGCTCATGAACCATGGTGTGGCGCGTCACCCGGTAGTCGAAATCGTCCTTCTGCGCCTTGGTCGGTAGTTCTCCGTAGAGCAAGAGATAGCAGACTTCGAGGAAGTCGCCGTGCTCGGCCAGCTGGTCGATTGGGTAGCCGCGGTGCAAAAGAATACCGGCATCGCCATCGATGAAGGTGATTTCCGATTCGCAGCTCGCCGTCGACGTAAAGCCGGGATCATAGGTAAAGACGCCGGTGGTGTTGTAGAGCGAACCGATGTCGATGACGTCTGGTCCTACCGAACCACTTCGTATCTTGAATTCATGGGTTTTGCCGTCGAGTTGCAGTTTTGCCGTCGACGCCTGGGTTTTGCCGCCAAATTCCATCTTTGTCGCAGGTTCGGTCATAGCAAACTCCTTTTTGTTTCCTCAGGCCGGCAACAGCAAAATATCTGAACACGTCAAAAGCATCGGAATACGCACATTTGCGCCCGCAACTGAATCTGCGGGCCAGATTTAGGCCAAGACCCAATGTTGCACTGCGAAACACACCTTTCAATGCCAATCTTCTTGGGCCAGTTTCCTAATCGATTTGATCAGCGATCCGCGCCAGACTTTCCTCGCGGCCAAGCACGGCCAGCACATCGAAGACGCCGGGCGAGGTGCTTTTGCCGGTGAGCGCGGCCCGCAACGGTTGGGCCACGGCGCCGAGTTTGTGGCCGCCGGCCTGCGCATAGTCGCGGATCGCGGCTTCCGCCGAGGCGGCAGACCATTCAGAAACCGCGGCCAGTGCCGCATGAGCGCCCTGCAGGATCGCGCGCGCCTCACCGCTGAGCAGCGCCGCCGCCTTCTCGTCGACCGGCAGCGGCCGCTCGACGAACAGGAATGCAGCCCTTTCAACAAGTTCGACCAGCGTCTTTGCGCGTTCCTTCAGGCCCGGCAAAGCGGCAAGCAATTGCGCCTTGCGTCTGTCGTCGAGGCTAGCTGCGATCGCCGGGCCGCCTTCGAGATAGGGCAGAGTGGCGATGAGGATATCGAGCAGCGTCGCGTCGTTCATGCGGCGCATGTGCACGCCGTTCAGCGCCTCGAGCTTGGCGAAGTCGAAACGGGCGGCGCCTTTGTTGACGTCGCCGATGTCGAACCATGCGATCATGTCGGCGATCGACATGATCTCATCGTCGCCGTGGCTCCAGCCAAGCCTCGCCAGATAATTGAGCAGCGCCTCTGGCAGGTAGCCCATGGCTCGATAGGCCTCGACGCCGAGCGCACCGTGACGTTTCGAAAGCTTGGCGCCGTCGGCACCGTGGATCAGCGGGATATGCGACATCGACGGCACCTCCCACCCCATGGCATGGTAGATCACCGTCTGGCGGGCGGCATTGGTCAAATGGTCGTCGCCGCGGATGATGTGGGTGACGCCCATGTCGTGATCGTCGACGACGACGGCATGCATGTAGGTCGGGTTGCCGTCCGAGCGCAGAATAATGAAATCGTCGAGATCCTTGTTGGGAAAGCGCACGTCGCCCTGGACGCGGTCATGCACAACCGTCTCGCCGTCTGTCGGCGCCTTGATGCGGATCGCCCCCTTGGCGCCGGCCGGCGCCTCCGAGGGGTCGCGGTCGCGCCAGCGACCGTCATAGCGGGGAGGTAGCCCCTTGGCCCGTGCGCTCTCGCGCATTGCCTCCAACTCGGCAGGCGTCGCATAACAATAATAGGCCTTGCCCATGCGAACGAGCTCCTCGGCAACCTCGCGATGGCGCGGCGCACGCTCGAACTGCGACACCGGCTCACCGTCCCATGTCAGGCCGAGCCAGGAAAGCCCGTCGAGGATGGCCGCGGTTGCCGCATCGGTGGAACGCTCGCGGTCGGTGTCCTCGATGCGCAGCAGCATCGTGCCGGCTGTGTGCTTGGCATACAGCCAGTTGAACAGCGCCGTGCGCGCCCCGCCAATATGCAGATAGCCGGTGGGCGAGGGGGCAAAACGGGTGACGACCTTGTCGGGCATGGAACTCTCAGGCAGGCGAAGGAAGTGGGTTTGCGGACTTTCGCGCGTTGCGCGTTCATGTAGCATAGGAGGTCGAGGGCGCAAGGGGCAGACCCGATGGCTGTGCGAGGCCGTGGTGCGGGCGAGGGCGAGGACGTTGGCAGCGGCGTCAGCGAACGCTTGCTGTTTGCCACGCCCCTGCCTGTCCTGCCGGCACCGGCCTTGCTGCCGGCTCCACGCTTTGATGCCCGGTCGCTGCCGGCGAGCGACCCAGCAACGGTTCCCGTGCCCGCGGCCGAGCCCATCGTGCGCCTACGCCGGCGTTTCCGCCTCCCGTCACCGTCCCGTCTCCGCAACGGCGTAACCTCGGCGGCCGGCCTGGAGCTCGACCGTGGGGTCGCCTTCCTGCTGGTGCCGGTGTTCCTCGCATGCGGGGTGGTCGTATATTTTTCGCTGGCGGTAGAGCCAGCCTTTCCACAGCCGATCGCAATCGTCGCCTTGGCAGCCGTCTGTGCCGTCGCCTCGCGGTCGTGGCCCAGAACCCGCCTATGCTTCATGGCGGCGTTGCTCTGCGCGCTTGGCGTGCTTGCCGCCAAGGTCGAGACCTGGCGTGTCGGAACGCATATGCTCGGTTCCGAAATCTCGACGCGCCTCACGGGTCGCGTCGTATCGTTCGAGCCCATGGCGAGCGGCCGCATCAGGCTGACGATCGATGTGATCTCGACTGCCAGGCCGACACTGCGCTACATGCCGGAACGGGTCCGCGTTTCGGCGATGAAGATACCGGCTGAGCTGACCGCCGGTTCCGAGATCGCCGGCTATGCGCGGCTGCTGCCGCCGACCGGGCCGGTGCGGCCCGACAGCTATGATTTCTCCTTCGACAGCTATTTCGCCGGTATCGGCGGCAGCGGCTTTTTTCTGGGCAATCCGAAAGTCGTGCCGTCGGGCAGCATGCCGCTTGCCGCGCGGCTTTCTTCCGCGATCGAAGACGCGCGCGAATCCATCGCGGACCATATCCGCAGCGTCATCGGCGGCGCTGAGGGCGAGATTGCTGCTGCGCTGATCGTCGGCGTGCGCGCCGGCATTCCCGAAGAGATCAACGAAGCGATGCGGCGTACCGGCATCTACCACATCATCTCCATCTCGGGGCTGCATATGGCGTTGGTCGCCGGCACCATCATGGCGCTGCTGCGCGGCGCCTTTGCGCTGTTTCCGGATTTCTCATCGCGACGGCCGGTCAAGAAATATGCGGCCGCCGCCGCGCTTTTTTCGATTGCGGCCTACCTCGTCTTTTCCGGCATTGTGGTGGCGGCCGAACGCAGCTTCATCATGTTGGCGGTGATGCTTATCGCCGTGCTGTTCGACCGGGCCGCGCTCACCATGCGCAATCTGGCGATCTCGGCCATCGCGGTCATTCTGGTGTCGCCGCACGAGGTGGTCGGTCCGAGCTTCCAGATGTCCTTCGCCGCGACGGCGGCCCTTGTCGGCGCCTATGCAGGCTGGTCCGATTACCGCGCCGGCAGGGCCACCACGCCGCCGCCCCGGCGGTCGCCGCTACGCTTTGCCGCTCGAAAGGTTCTGCTGGGGATGGGCGGCCTGGCGATGACCTCGATCATTGCAGGGAGCGCCACGGCGCTTTTCGCCATATGGCATTTCCAGCGCGTGGCGCCGCTCAGCCTGCTCGCCAATCTGGCCATCATGCCTATCGTCTCACTGGTCGTCATGCCCTTCGCCGTCCTCAGTGCGCTGGCGATGCCGTTCGGCGCGGACGGGCCTTTCCTCTACGTGATGGGCAAGGGGCTGACGGCGATGATCGCCCTGTCCGGGTGGATCTCCGAACGCTCGCCGATCGATGCGGTCGGGCTGATTTCGCTGAGATCTGTCCTTTTGGTGACGATCGCCCTCGTCATTGCCAGCATGGCGACGACCTGGCTGCGGCTCGTGGCACTTCCTTTTGCGCTCGCCGGCTTGCTAACGACAACGCAGACCCGCGTACCCGATGTATTGATCTCGGAGGACGCACGGCTGGTCGCGCTGCCGATCGGCAGCGGTGAACTCGCGGTCAACCGGGCAGGCCCGAATGAGTTCACCATCGACAACTGGAAACGCGCGCTCACATCAGAGGCTATCGTCGCGCCGGAAACACCTGGAAAGAACGATCCGCAATTCGACATTGCCGATCCGGCCGACCTACCGCCCGGCATGCCGTTCATTTGCACGGACGGTCTCTGCCTTGCCCGGCATCCATCCGGCGCGATCATCGCGCAAGCCAAGGACCGCGATGCTGCAGGGCCAGCCTGCGCCTTTGCCAGCTTGATCGTCATCGACGACGCCACCGCCCATAATCCCTGCTACTACGACCGGCTGGTCCTCGTCGTCACCAAACGGCAACTGGCGCGCGCGGGAAGTGCGGCCGTCTATTTCGATCCACAAGCGGCAACGCGCGCCGAAATCCGTTTCGCGATCGAAAAATCATACCGGCCCTGGCACGTGCAGCGAAAATTTTCACGCGCGGCACGGGGCCTGCCGCCATACCGCAGGGCCGACAAACCCAAAGCTGGCGCCAAGGGCGGAACTCAGTAGCGGCGGATCAGTCCGACGAGCTTGCCTTGCACCTTGACCCTGTCTGGTCCGAAGATGCGCGTCTCGTAGGCCGGATTGGCGGCTTCCAGGGCGATCGAGGCGCCCTTGCGGCGGAAGCGCTTCAGCGTCGCTTCCTCCTCGTCGACCAGTGCCACCACGATCTCACCGGGGCTCGCCGTATCGGCATTGCGGATAATCACCGTGTCGCCGTCGAAAATGCCGGCCTCGATCATCGAATCACCTTTGACCTCGAGCGCATAATGCTCGCCGCCCATGATCATATCCGGCGGCACCGAAATCGAATGCGTCTGGTGCTGGATGGCATCGATCGGCACACCGGCGGCGATGCGGCCCATCACTGGGATCGAAATGGCGGCGACGACATCGTCATCATTGCCGGCTGCAGGGCGCGAAGGGGCCGGCTTGCCTTGCCGAGGACCGCCTTGCCCAAGACTGCCCTGGATGACACTCGGCGAGAACTTGCGTGCCGCATTGAGGCCGGGGGCGATCGAGTCAGGCAGGCGCAGCACCTCCAGCGCACGGGCCCGGTTGGGCAAACGGCGAATGAAGCCGCGCTCCTCCAGCGCCGTAATCAGCCGGTGGATTCCGGATTTGGAAGCCAGGTCGAGCGCTTCCTTCATCTCGTCGAAGGAAGGCGGGATACCGCTTTCCTTCAACCTTTCGTGGATGAACATAAGCAGTTCGTGTTGTTTGCGTGTCAGCATAACGACCCCCAACAGAATCAGAAAAACAAACCCAGAACAAACACTATCTGTTCCAGTTGTGTTCCGCAACTGTTTAAAGTTTAATGAATGCGTTAAGGCTCGGGAAACAAACGACGCCTCTACCGGGGTACCCCATTTTCACCGCCGCGAGCCTCATCGCCTTGATTCTGCTTTCGTTTGCGCTCTTCTGGCTTCCCGAAAGGCCACGCTGGCCTTCGGCCGCCGGTCGGCAAAGGGCACGGAATTGAACTCGTATCGACTCTGCGGTTTGGTCAATGCACCGTGAACGAAACGAACTCAAAACGCCAACCTCGGTTAAGTCCTCGTTTCCACCGCCTGGTCAGGGCGCTTCTCGCCGGTGAGCCTTGCTGCGCGCAACCAGGTATTGGAAGAACAGTCGATGCGTGTCCGGCGTTGCGTTGGATCTTGGGGGAGCAGTCAAATCATGACAGGGATTCCCGATCTCGCGGCCATAAAGGCGATGGATGCCGCGGATCCGCTGCGGGCAATGCGCGACCGCTTTGTGTTGCCGCAAGGAGTGGTCTATCTCGACGGCAATTCGCTAGGAGCTGCTTCACGTGCCGCTTTCGATGAATTGCGCAAGGCCGCGACCGAAGAATGGTCGCATGATCTCATCCGCGCATGGAACACGGCCGGCTGGTTCAACATGCCGCTTGAACTTGGCGACCAGCTCGGGCGCCTGATCGGTGCCGCGGCCGGCCAGACGGTGGTCTGCGACACGACGTCGGTCAACATCTACAAGCTGCTGCACGCCGCCATGGCCATGCGGCCGGAGCGGCGGGTCATCGTCGCCGAGGGCGATAGTTTTCCGACCGACCTCTACATGGCTGAGGGTGTGGTTTCCACGCAAAAAGATACGCTGCTGCGCCTGTCGGGTGTCGACGCGCCGACCATCGAAGAGCTGATCGACGAACGCACCGCCGTGGTGCTGGTTAATCACGTCAACTACAAGTCGGGCGAACTGCGCGATATGCCCGCGCTGACGCGCAGGGCCCAGGAAGCCGGTGCGATGGTCGTCTGGGATCTCTGCCACACCGCCGGTGCGATGCCAGTCGAGCTCGACAAGGCAAACGCCGATTTTGCCGCTGGCTGCACCTACAAATATCTGAATGGCGGACCGGGCGCGCCTGCCTTCATCTATGCGGCTGAGCGGCATCTTGCCGACATCCAGCAGCCGCTCACCGGCTGGTGGGGGCATGCACGGCCATTCGCCTTCGAGCCAGGCTATACGGCCGGCACCGGCATCCGCCGTTTTCTGTGCGGCACCCAGCCGGTCCTGTCGATGCGCACGCTGAAGGGCGCGCTCGACGTCTGGAACGATGTCGACATGACGGCAGTGCGCAAGAAGAGCATCGCGCTGACCGATCTGTTCATCGAGCTTGTCGAGGCAAAGTGCGGCACTTACGGGCTCACGCTCGAAAGCACGCGCGACGGGAAAAAACGCGGCAGCCAGATTTCATTCATGCATGAGCATGGCTACCAGATCATGCGCGCGCTGATCGAACGTGGCGTGATCGGCGATTTTCGCGCGCCATCGACGATGCGCTTCGGCTTCACCCCGCTCTATGTCGGCTATGCCGATGTCTGGCAGGCCGTCGAAGTGCTTGAGGACATCCTGCGCACCGGTGGGTGGAAGGATGCGCGCTTCGCCATCAAGGCGGCTGTCACTTGAGATTGATGCGAGAGCTCGAATCTTGAGGCTGACGACGACGCGCCGCACGATGATCACGGCTACGTTGCAGGCCATATTGTCCGGGGAGGGCGCAGGGTGTTCGAACATCACATTGCCGATTGGGACAACGCCTATGCCAACGGCGCCAACATAGCCGGCAGCGATCGCTGGCCGGCGGCCTGGGTCGAGCCCGCGCGGGTTTTCCGCGACGTGCTTTCGACCGAGGGCAGGGCGCGGCTCGACTTGGCCTATGGCGATAAACCACGCAACCGGCTCGATCTTTTCCTGCCGGCCACCAAGCCCGAGGGGCTCGTGGTGTTCGTCCATGGCGGCTACTGGATGGCATTCGACAAGAGTTTCTGGTCGCATCTTGCCGCTGGCGCTGTTTATCGCGGCTATGCGGTGGCGATGCCGTCCTACACGCTCTGTCCGCAGATGCGCATCGGCGGCATCGTCAAGGAAGTCGGCGCGGCGATAGGCAAGGCGGCGGCGATGGTCGCAGGGCCGCTGATGCTGACCGGGCACTCGGCCGGCGGCCATCTTGTTAGCCGAATGGTTACGGCGACGACGCCGCTGGCGCCCGAAGTGGTCCGGCGCGTTCGTCATGTGATGTCGATCTCGGGAGTGCACGATTTGCGCCCGATCATGCGCACTGGCATGAACGAGACGCTGGCGATCGATGAGGCCGAGGCGCAGGCCGAAAGCCCGGTGCTGCTGCGCCCGACGGACAAGGCCCGCCTGACCTGCTGGGCCGGCGGCGGCGAGCGCGCCGAATTCCTGCGCCAGAGCGCGTTACTGGCCAATATCTGGATCGGCCTGGGTGCCGCGACCAGCTCGGTGGTCGAGCCTGACCGACATCATTTCAACATCATCGACGGTTTGGCCGATCCAGACCATCCGCTGACGCAAACCTTGATCTCGGAGTGAGGAGGTTCAGCGTAACATCAGCACGTCGCAGGGAGCGCCCGCCGCCGCGGCAGGCGCGAACGGCGCGCGAACGATCAGCCCGTTGGCATCGGCCAGCATTTTCAGCATCGAGGAGTCCTGGATGCCGAACGGCGTCGCCACGAGCGTATCGGCGTCGTCTGTGACAACAGCCCGCACATAATCTTGCCTGAGATCGTTGGCCGGCATGGCAGCACCGAGCCGTGCCTGACGCATATCCTGCTGAAAGGCGCGGCCGCCGAGCCGCGCCAGCAGCGGCTTCAGGAAGAGCTGGGTGCAGACCAGGCTCGCCACCGGATTGCCGGGCAGGCCGATGCAGCGGATCTTGCCCAGCCGCCCGAACATCAGCGGCTTGCCCGGCCGCATGGCGATCTTCCAGAAATCGAGCGTCATGCCTTGCCCGGTCAGCACGTCATGGACGAGGTCGTGGTCGCCGACCGAGGCACCGCCCAGCGTGACGATGACGTTCGCGCTAGCCTTCACCGCCTTTTCGACCAGCGCAGCGATCGCCTCCCTGCGGTCCGGCGCGATGCCGAGGTCGAGAGCGCGCGCACCGACCGACTGTGCGGCGGCGGCGACGCCATAGGCATTTGACGAGATGATCTGGTCGGGGCCAAGATCGCTGCCCGGCGGCAGCAATTCGTCGCCGGTGGCGATGAGGGCGACCAGCGGCCGTTTGACTACGCCGACCTCGGGGTGGTTGGCCGATGCCGCCAGCGACAAAGCGGCCGGATCGAGCAGGCGGCCTTTGGGGAGCAGGACATCGCCCTTGGCGAAATCGAGCCCGAGGCGGCGGATGTTGCGCCCCTGCACCGTCGGCTCCGTCACTTCGACGCTGCCGCCGCCGAGGTTGCGGACGTTCTCCTGGATGACGACGGTGTCGGCGCCTTCGGGAAGCGGCGCGCCGGTGAAGATGCGCACGGCCTGCCCCTGCTGCACCGAGCCGGAAAAGCCGCGTCCGGCCGGCGCCATGCCGACCACCGAAAGCCTTGCCGGTACGGACGCGATATCAATCGCCCGCACCGCATAGCCGTCCATGGCGGAGGCGTTGAACGGCGGCTGGGTGCGGAGCGCCACAACCGGCTCCGCCAGCACGCGGTCAGCAGCATCCAGCAGCGCGACGGGTTCGCCCGGCAGCGCTGCTGCGCCGTCCAGCAGGCGCTCGAGCGCCTCGGCAACGGGGACCTGCGCCATTATCGGCCTGCCTCGGTGGCCCCGTCTCCGGTGATCTTGTAGTCGCCGGATTTGCCGCCGCTCTTTTCAACCAGCCTGATGCCGGAGATGACCATGGCGCGGTCGACCGCCTTGGCCATGTCGTAGATGGTCAGGCAAGCGATCGAGACGGCACTCAGGGCCTCCATTTCAACGCCGGTTTTGCCTCTGACACGGGTCAATGCCGTCACCTTCAGGCCGGGCAACGCTGTGTCCGGCTCGATATCGACAGATATCCTGGTCAGCAGCAGCGGGTGGCAGAGCGGGATCAATTCATGTGTCTTCTTGGCCGCCATGATGCCTGCAATGCGAGCGGTGCCCAGCACGTCGCCCTTCTTGGCATCCCCGGCGAGGATCATGTCCAGCGTCTCGGCCCGCATCGATACGAAGCCCTCCGCGACAGCCGTGCGCACCGTCTCAGCCTTGTCGCCGACATCGACCATGTTGGCTTCGCCGTGCGCGCCAAGATGGGTGAGGGCCGCCGCCATCGTCAGATCGCCTCTGCCGGCGCCTTGCCCGTCAAAAGCAGGCGCGTTGCCGCGGCCACGTCCTGTTGACGCATCAGGCTCTCACCGACCAGGAAAGTGGCGATGCCGCTCCGCTCCAGCCGTCGGCAATCGTCATGCGAAAAGATACCGCTCTCGCTGACCAGAAGGCGGTCGGCCGGCACCATCGCTACCAGCCGTTCCGAGGTCTCGAGGCTGGTTTCGAAGGTCCGGAGATTGCGGTTGTTGATGCCGATCAGCCGCGACGACAGCTGCAGCGCGCGTTCCATTTCAGCCTTGTCATGCACTTCGACCAGCGCGTCCATGCCGAGCCCGAAAGCTGTCGCTTCGAGTTCTCTTGCCAACGCGTCGTCGACGCTGGCCATGATGATCAGGATGGCATCGGCACCCCATGCCCTGGCCTCGTAGACCTGATAGGGGTCGAACAGGAAATCCTTGCGCAAGGCAGGCAACTCGACCGCAGCGCGGGCACTGGTGAGGAATTCGGGGGCGCCTTGGAAGGAGGGTGCGTCGGTCAGCACCGAAAGGCAGGCGGCACCGCCTTTCGCATAGGCCCTGGCCAGCGCCGGCGGATCGAAATCGGCACGGATCAGGCCTTTGGATGGGCTAGCCTTCTTGATTTCGGCAATCAGCGCGAACCTGCCGGATTTGCGCTTTGCTTCAAGGGCGGAAAGAAAGCCGCGCGGCGCGTCCGCATCCGTCGCCCGTGCCTTGATTTCGGCGAACGGGACGCGCGCCTTGGCCGCCGCGATCTCGTCGCGCTTGTAAGCCTCGATCTTGCGCAGGATGTCGGACATGGTTTTAACCGTTCGAAATCTCGACCAGCCTGTCGAGGACTTTCAGCGCGCGGCCGCTGTCGATGGCCTGCGCCGCCGTCACCATGCCGTCGGCAAGCGTCGTCGCCTTGCCCGCCACCACCAGCCCGGCACCGGCATTCATCAGCACCGTATCGCGAAAGGCGCCAGCAGCGCCGTCTAGCATGTCGCGCAGTGCCTGGGCGTTGTGGGCGGCGTCGCCACCGCGCAACTCGTCCTTGGTGTGACGCTTTAGCCCAACGGCTTCCGGAGTCAGCACAAAGCTGCGGATCTCGCCGCCGGCCAATTCGGCGACCTGCGTCTCGCCGGTGGTGGTGATCTCGTCATAGCCGTCGCCATGGACGATCCAGGCATGGTCGGCACCAAGCGCCTTCAACGTTTCTGCCACTGGCATGATCCATTCGGGCAGAAACACGCCGACCATCTGCCGTCTGACACTCGCCGGATTGGAAAGCGGGCCTAGCAGGTTGAAGATGGTGCGGGTTCCGAGCTCGACGCGGGTCGGGCCGACATGCTTCATCGCCGGGTGATGCGCCGGCGCGAACATGAAGCCAACGCCGGCCTCGTGAATGCAGCGGCCGATCGTCTCCGGAGGGATGTCGATCTTAACGCCCAATGCGATCAGCACATCGGCGGCGCCGGTCAGCGAGGACAGTCCGCGATTGCCGTGCTTGGCGACGGGCACGCCGCTGCCGGCGATGACGAAAGCGGATGCGGTCGAAATGTTGACGCTGTGCGAATTGTCGCCGCCGGTGCCGACAATGTCGATGGCGCCCTCGGGAGCTTCGACGCGCAGCATCTTGGCGCGCATGGTGGCGACGGCGCCGGCAATCTCGCTGACGGTCTCGCCGCGCACGCGCAATGCCATCAGGAAGCCACCGATCTGGCCGGGGGTAGCATCGCCGGACATGATAATGTCGAAGGCTTCGCGCGCCTCCTCGAAGGAAAGGGCGCTGCCGGCGGCGACCTTGGCGATGTGGATCTTCAGCGCGCTCATCTGGCCAGAGCTTGGGTTACGGCCGTCTGATCGATGCGGACGTCATATTGCGTCTGCAACTGCGCCACCAACTGGTCGAGCAGGTCGTCGGACATGCCGGATGTGAAGGACTTCTGTGCGTCCTGGGGTACTGAGCTGGCGTCGGCCCCGGCGGGCTCGAATACCTCGGCAACCTTGAACAGGATCTGTCCGTCGCCGGTGGGCGAGGGGATCAGCCCGGTGCCGCCTTCGCCGACGCCGAACATCGCGGCGGCCCCTTCCTTACCGAAATCGACGTCGTCAGCATCGCGCTTGACACCGCGCTTGGTCTGCTTTTCGAGCTTGAGCTCACCGGCGATCACCTCGAGCGGGGCGCCGGCCTTGAGACGCTTCTCGAGCTCCTGAGCTTTTGCGGTGAGCCGTTTGGTGGTTTCCGCCGCGGTCCAGTGGGCCACGACCTTCTGGCGGACTTCGTCCAGCGTCCGGTCGCGGGCCGGCGTGATTGCGCTCACATCGTAGAAGACGAAGCCGTTATCGGCGGTGGTGAGACCTTCATTGTCGGTTCCGGGTTCGGATTCGAACACCGCCTTGATGAGCGCCGGCGATTCCGGCAGGTCTTTGACGATGCTTCCATCCGGCCGTTGGCCGGTGCGGTCGATGGCGTCGATGGTGACGACCTTCAGCTTCAATTTGGCGGCTGCCTCGGCGAGCGAGCTGCCCGAGGCGCGCGTATCCTCGTAATTGTCGTGCACGTCGAGCAAGATGCGGCTTGCCTCGCCCAGTGCCAGGTCCTTGCGGATCTGCTCGGACACTTCGGCCAGCGGCTTCACCACTTCTGGCTTGATCTCGGTGACGCGCAACAGAACGGGGCCAAAGGCGCCTTGCACGACCGGGCTGACTTCATTGACGTTGAGCTTGAAGGCAGCATCGGCAACCGCCTTGTCGGCGATCTTGTCCTTGGCCAGCGTGCCGAGCAGCGTGTCGGCCGGCGTCTTGCCTTCGGCGGCGACGATCTTGTCGAAGGTCGCGCCGGTCCTGAGCGAATCGAGCGCCGCCTTTGCGGCATCAGGCGTCTTGAATACAAGCTGCTCGATGGTGCGCATCTCCGGCGTGGTGTAGCGCGCCTTGTTCTTGTTGTAGTCGTCGCTGACCTGTTGGTCGGTCACCGCGCTCAAATCCATGATGTCTTGCGGTTCGAGCCTGACATAGGAGAACTTGCGGTATTCGGGCGCGGCGTAGGTTTTCTTGTTTGCCTCGAAATAGGCCGAAAGCACGCTGTCGGACGGCGCTTCTATCGGCTCGACAAGCGATTTCGGCAAGGTCAGGTAGTCGATGGTGCGATCTTCGCCGCGATAGAGCGCGACCGCCTTGAAGAATGTATCCGGGGCCTTGAGGCCGTCCGAAACCGCCTCGACGATCTGCTGGCGGACCGCCACCTGGGCGCGGTTCTTCAAATAGTCTTCCGGCCGCATGCCGATCTGCCGAAGCAGGTACTCGAAGGTTCTCCTGTCGAAGGTTCCGGCAGGCCCTTTGAATGCCGGGTCTTCACGCGTCAGTTCGGCCAGCCGGTCCTTTGACAGGCCGAGGCCGAGCTTGCGGGCCTGCTCGTCGAGGACGGCGCCCGACACGAGTTGCGCCAGCACCTGGTTGTCGATGCCGAGCGCCGTCGCCTGCTCACGGCTGATGCGCTGGCCGAATTGCTGCGACATGACGCTGAGCTGGCGATCGTAGGCGAGGCGGTATTCGTTGATCGAGACCTTGGTGCCTCCGGCCGTAATCACAGCGTCATGGCCGGCAAGACCGCCCATCAGCCGCCCCGAGATGCCCCAGATGGCGAAGCTCAACACCAACAACGACAGCAGCAGTTTCGCGACCCAGGTCCCCGCCGCGCTTCTCAACATACCAAGCATGAGCACTTCCGATTTGTGCGCATTTCGCATGCGCCGAGTCTGAAACAAGCGCAATAGCGCCCTTCCTGCCCACTGTCGATTGCTTTGTGGCCTGATTTTGATAGTGAAGGCCAGCTGGAAATTGCCCGGAGAAACAAATCCCATGACGCCTGGAATCCGCCCGCTCGTCGCCGGAAACTGGAAAATGAACGGCACCAGCGCCTCGCTCAACGAGCTCAGGATGATCGGCAACGGCTTCATGAGCGGGCTCGACGCCGAGACCGAAACGGTTGTCTGCGTGCCGGCGACCTTGCTTGCGCACGCCGCCGAGATTCTATCGCGCACGCCGGTGCGGGCCGGCGGGGAGGATTGCCACACCGAGGAAAGCGGCGCCTATACCGGCTGCATTTCGGCCGAGATGCTGAAGGATGCAGGTGCCAGCCATGTCATCGTCGGCCATTCCGAATGCCGCGCCGATCGCAAGGAGGACGATGCCATTGTGCAGGCCAAGGCCTCGGCCGCATGGCGCGCCGGGCTGGTGGCCATCGTCTGCATTGGTGAGACAAGTGCCGAACGCGAAGCAGGAGCCACGCTCGACGTGCTGTCGCGCCAGGTTGCGGGCTCGGTCCCACCAAACGCCACGGCTTCCAACACTGTCATTGCCTATGAGCCAATATGGGCGATCGGCACCGGCTTGACCCCGACCGCCGCTGACGTCGCCGAGGCACATGCGCATATCCGCGAAGAACTGGCGCGGAAGCTTGGCAATACGGCGGCCAAGATGCGCATTCTCTACGGCGGCTCGGTCAAGCCGTCCAACGCCGTCGAGCTGCTCGGCGTCAGGAATGTCGACGGCGCGCTGGTCGGCGGCGCCAGCCTAAAGGCGGCGGACTTCCTCGGCATCGCGGAAGCCTATCGAAACATCGCTTGATACCGGGACTGCTTGCTGGATTTGAGCGACGGCCGGCGCCGAAATCGTTGCAAAGGACGCATTGCTTCCCATATTCCGGCCACGGGCTTGGAAATGCCGTCAAAGCATTGTATTGAGCCGCCTCCAAATCAGCGGCCGCGCAACGCCTTGCCAGGATAAATTATGGAAACCGTACTGATCGTCGTCCACCTCATGGTCGTGCTCGCGCTTGTCGGCGTGGTGCTGCTGCAGCGCTCCGAAGGCGGCGGCCTCGGCATCGGCGGCGGATCGGGCTTCATGACCGCGCGTGGCGCCGCCAATGCGCTGACGCGGGCGACGGCGATCCTGGCCGCGGCTTTCTTCGTGACTTCGCTGACACTGTCGATCGTGGCGCGCTATGGCGAGAAGCCGATCGACATTCTCGATCGCGCGCCAGCGACCTCGGACGGGGCAGGCAAGGGCGTACTCAACCAATTGACCGGAACCACGACGCCGACGCCACCTTCGGGCACCACGGCGCCGACCCCGCCGTCCGGCAATGGCGCGGCAACGACCCCTCCGGCAACAGCTCCGGCAACGCCGCCAGCGACAAACGGCGCCACCGCGCCGGCCACGCCGCAGGTCCCCAACCAGTAATCGGGCATCTTATGCCGCTTATGCCGCGATCTGTTGTCGTTTGAACACAGTCGCGGCAAATGCCGCACGATCACGAAGATTCGACCGCGCCCTACGCTTGAGGCGCTTCCGGCTAATCGACTATAGATTGCGCGCGGCATTCTCGGCGTCCTTGGGGGGCGCCGGGCGACGCCGTGGGCAACAAGCATTGAACGATCGGATATTCCCCATGCAGCTTCGCAGCTTCATTTTGGCCGGCCTTTGTGCCGTGCTCAGCCTAGGTGCGCCCGCTTACGCGGCCATGCCGACGGCAAACTCGGCCCATAAAGCCGCAACAACAACCGACGTCGTCAACGTCGCTGCCAAAAGCGATGCGACGCAATTGAAGCTTCTCAAGAAGAAGAAAGATCCGACGCCGGACGACCTTGCACAGATCCGCAAGATCGAAACCAAGATAGCAGCCGACAAGGAAGCCGCTCGCGCCAAGGCACTTGAGGCCAGGAAGCTGGCGATGCGCGAGGCGGCGAAAGCCAAGGCAGATGCCGAACGGCAGGCATTCCTTGCCAAGAAGACCCAGCCGCTCGCGACGGCCAAGGTGGCTGACGCCACGCCGGCCAAGAAGAAGACCGTCAATATCATCGAACCGATTACGCCTATCGCGCCGATCCAGTCGGCCGAGCCGATCCCGGCCGAGGCCATGAACGTTGCGCTGACCGGCAACAATGGCGAGTTGCGCAGCGAACCGGTCGGGCAGAAGCCGCAGAGCGTCGGGCTGTTCGCGGGACTGTTCGGCGGCACATCCTCTTCGTCGATGTCGCTGCTTCCGGAGACGCGCGCGCTCGACGCCGCGCTCGAAAGGAAGCAGGCCAAGCGGCAGTTCAAGGTCAAGCCGGAATTCGTGCCGCAGGAGGTCGAATTCACCGGCTACAACCCCGGCACCATCGTCATCGATACCAGCGCCCGTCGTCTCTACCTCGTCGAATCCTCCTCGACGGCGCGCCGCTACGCCATTGCGGTCGGCCGGGAAGGCCTGCAGTTCAAGGGTACGGTTGCCGTCGGCGACAAGCAGGAATGGCCGCGCTGGATTCCGACGCTGGACATGCAAAAGCGCGAACCCAAGCACTATGGCCAGTACAAGGACGGCATGCCCGGCGGCGGCGACAATCCGCTCGGTGCGCGCGCCATCTATCTCTACGACGGCAAGAAGGACACCCATCTGCGCATTCACGGCACCATTGCGCCGCAGTCGATCGGAACCAGCGCCTCCAATGGCTGCTTCCGCATGATCAACGAGCACGTCATGGACCTCTACCGCCGGGTGAAAGTGGGCACCAAGGTCGTCATCATCTGACGCGTTGACAGATCGTGCCAAAAGGGCCGGCCTCGCCGGCCCTTTTGTTTTGACACGCCAACGACCAGAGCGCCTTCTTGGGAAAAAGCCTTCGCGGCGGTTTTTTCTCTGGCGGAATCAATTCGGCCGCGTTAAGCGATGACTCCCATGGCGCGATATGTATTCATCACAGGCGGCGTGGTTTCCTCACTTGGAAAAGGCATTGCTGCAGCGGCCCTTGGGGCTCTCTTGCAGGCGCGAGGCTATCGCGCACGTATCAAAAAGCTCGATCCCTACCTCAATGTCGATCCCGGCACGATGTCGCCCTACCAGCACGGCGAAGTCTTCGTGACCGATGACGGGGCCGAGACCGATCTCGATCTTGGCCATTATGAGCGCTTCACCGGCCGCTCGGCCAACCAGCAGGACAACATCACCACCGGCCGCATCTACAAGAACATCATCGAGCGCGAGCGACGCGGCGACTATCTCGGCGCCACCGTGCAGGTCATTCCGCACGTTACCGACGAGATCAAGAACTTCGTCCTCAACGGCAATGACGACTACGATTTCGTACTGTGCGAGATCGGCGGCACCGTCGGCGACATCGAAGCGATGCCGTTCCTGGAGGCGATCCGCCAGCTCGGCAACGACCTGCCGCGCAACAACGCCGTCTACGTCCACCTGACCTTGATGCCTTACATCCCGACGGCGGGCGAACTGAAAACCAAGCCGACGCAGCATTCGGTCAAGGAGTTGCGCGGAATCGGCATTGCGCCAGATATACTGCTGGTCCGCGCCGACCGGCCGATTCCCAAGGAAGAGCGCAGAAAGCTGTCGCTGTTCTGCAATGTGCGCGAAAGCGCGGTCATCCAGGCGCTCGACGTGCCGCATATCTACGACGTTCCGATGGCCTATCACCACGAAGGGCTGGATTCGGAAGTGCTGGCCGCCTTCGGCATCGATCCGGCGCCGAAGCCGCGCATGGAACGGTGGCAAGCGGTGTCCAACCGCATCCACAATCCGGAAGGCGAAGTGACCATTGCGGTCGTCGGCAAATATACCGGCCTCAAGGACGCTTACAAATCGCTGATCGAGGCGCTGTCGCATGGCGGCCTCGCCAACCGGGTCAAGGTCAAGCTCGACTGGATCGAAAGCGAGATATTCGAGAAGGAAGACCCGGCGCCGTGGCTGGAGAAGGTCCATGGCATTCTCGTCCCCGGCGGTTTTGGCGAGCGCGGCTCGGAGGGCAAGATCCTGGCGGCGAAGTTCGCGCGCGAGCGCAAGGTGCCGTATTTCGGCATCTGCTTCGGCATGCAGATGGCCTGCATCGAGGCGGCGCGTTCGCTGGCCGGCGTCGAGCACGCGTCATCGACCGAGTTCGGCCCCACCGAAGAGCCGGTCGTCGGCTTGATGACCGAATGGCTGAAGGGCAACATGCTGGAAAAGCGCAGGGAAACCGGCGACCTCGGCGGTACCATGCGGCTCGGTGCCTACCAGGCCGACCTCGCCAGGGGATCGAAGATCGCCGAGATCTATGGCGATACGCAGATTTCCGAACGCCATCGTCACCGCTATGAGGTCAATGTCGATTACAAGGAGCGGCTCGAGAATTGCGGTCTGGTGTTTGCCGGCATGTCGCCGGACGGCGTGCTGCCGGAAACGGTCGAATACCCCGACCATCCCTGGTTTATCGGCGTGCAGTATCATCCCGAGCTGAAAAGCCGGCCGCTCGACCCCCACCCGCTGTTTGCCAGCTTCATTGAAGCGGCGGTGGAACAGAGCCGTTTGGTCTAAAAGGCCGATGAGCCGCCATGCAAACCTACGTCGCGCTGCTCTACAGCATCATCCTGGGCGAGGGGCGGCGCGTCGTCATGTCCGATCTCAAGGCAATGGCCGAAGGCCTGGGCCTGAACAACCCGCGCACGCTTGTAGCGACCGGCAATCTGGTTTTCGAGTCGCAAGAAACAGAACTCGCGGCATTGGAGCAGCGGCTGGAGGCGGCGTTCGCAAAGACTTTCGGTCGCCACGTCGACATCATCGTGCGCCGCGCCGACGCCTGGCTGAGGCTGGCGGCCGGCAATCCGTTCCCAGCCGAATCGGCCGAGGCCGCGGACCAGGTGGCGGTGCGCGTAATGCGGGCGCCGGTTCCCGCCGGCGCCGCCACGGCACTTGAGGCCTATGTCGGCAAGGACGAGAAGCTGCGGATTGTCGACGGCGACATCTGGATCGTCTTTTCGCGCGAGACGCCGAGTTCGCGGCTGCTTGCGGCGGTGAGCCACAAACGGCTCGGCATCGGCACCTCACGCAACTGGAATACGGTGCGCCGCCTTGCCGAGATAGTCGCAGAATAAACGGGGCGGCTCGCGCCGCCCCGAAAATCCGTTCAGGCCTTGGCTATCCTGGCCCCGGCACCGAGTGCCATCGTGCGCAGAACATAATAGATGACGCCGGCAATTGCGACACCGAAGAACCAGCCATAGACGCCCCACCATGACGGCAGCAGGCTGGTGAAGTTGGGCAGGATCGAGGAGAAGACCGCGCCGATACCGGCGGCGATGAAGGCATTGACGTGCCAGCCGCCCTGGAAGCGGAACTCGCCATTCTCCCTGTAGAGTGCCTCGACGTCGACCTCGCCCTTCCGGATCAGGTAGTAGTCGACCATCATCACGCCGAAGATCGGCCCCATCGTCGCGCCAATGATGTTGACGAAGGAGGCGGCACTGCCTTCCCAGGGCGCAAATGGATAGAGCACCAGCGCGATCAGCGCCGCGATGTAGCCGCCCTTCTTGAAGTCGATCTGCCGTGGAAAGACGTTGGAGAAGTCGAAGGCCGGCGACACGAAGTTCGCCACAACATTGATGCCGAGCGTCGCCACCGCAAAGGTCAGGGCTGCGAGCGCCGCCAGGAACCAGCTGTCGAATTTCGCCGAAATCTGGTCGGGATGCAGCAGCACCTCGCCATAGACGTCGAAGGCGGCGATCGTGGTGCCGCCGGCTACCAGCGAGAACAGGATAAGATTGACCGGCAGGCCCCAGATGTTGCCCTTGCGCAGCGATGCCTTGTCCGGGGCGTAGCGCGCGAAATCGCAGAAGTTGAGATAGAGCGCGGAGAAATAGGTCACCCAGATCGCCGCCACCGCAAACAGCGAGGTCCAGGAGCCCGGCGTACCCGGCACGCCCGCGTCCTTTGTCTTTTCCAGCAGCACATCCATCGGGATGTCGCTGGCGAAGGCGAAGGTGCCTGCCTTGATGCAAAGATAGATCGCCAGGATCAGCATCATCACCCACACGGCCGGTCCGGCCCAGTCCTGGAAGCGGCGCACCGTTTCCATGCCTTTCTGGATGATCAGGAGTTGCAGCGCCCAGATGACGACGAAGCAGATCACCTCGAGCCCGGAGTGGCCGAGGAAATGTGTGCTCTGGTTGAAGTCGGCGAACCATTGCGAGCGGATCAACAGGGCTACGATCGCGCCGGAGGCGGCCGCCGTCTGCGCGCCGTACCAGAAGCAGGCGACGATGGCGCGCACCAGCGCCGGTATGTTGGCGCCCCAGATGCCGAAGGAGGCGCGCGCCAGGACAGGGTAGGGCACCCCGGTCTTCACGCCGGCATAGCCGACCATGTTCATCAACGCATAGATGATCAGCGAACCGATGCCGATGGCGATGATGAAGTTGACGAAGCCGCCGCAAAACAGGAACAGGCTGGCCGCCAGATAGTAGCCCCACAAGCTGTGGACGTCCGACGTCCAGACGTTGAAGATCGAGAACGGTCCCCAGTTTCGAACCTTCGCCGGGGCGAGATCCTCGTGTACAGGTCCGGTGATGCGCCTTGTATGGTCATTGCAATGTCCTCCCCTTGTTACGACCCGCGCCTCCACGCATTGCACGCGGGTTAAGCCTGACGCAGGGGAACCGGCAAGCAGACGATTTGCCGGCTTTGGGCTTAAAGACATTCAATGAGAAACGCGCTTATCGACTGGGCGACGCCGTGGCTGCGATGTTGATCTTTGGCCTTGATTCGGCCTCTGCCTGCTTGTTGGCCGGTCGAGCACCGGATACCGCCGACGTCTCGAAACTGGCCTCGAGCCAGGCTATCGCGCCGGTCACGTCGTCGAGGGCATAGTTTGCGGCCGTCGGTCCGTTTGGCTTCACGCGGATGGAGATGCCGCCAATTTCGTTTATCGCCTCGAAACCGTGTTCGTCCGATGTATCGTCTCCGAGGAATATCGACCGCCGGCCGACAAAGGGCGGAATGTCCATGAAGCGCCGGATGGCAGCACCTTTGACGGCTTCCAGGGGCATGAGCTCGACGCCGGCGTTTCCCGGAAGCACCCGATAACCCTTCGGAAGCCGGGCCAATGCTTGTTCGACCAGCCGGATTGCGGGCGCAAGCAGTTGCGGTGCTGCTCTTGTATGAACGGCAAGGACGGGCCCCTTGCGTTCGACATAGACCTTGCCGCTGCCCAGTTCGGCCTCGATCTCGTCGGCAAGGGCGGCGATGTCGGCCGGCGCGTCGGCGGCGTCGATCGGGCCGCTCGGCGTAAGCCGGTGCTCCAGCCCATACAGTCCGGCGATCCGCAGCTTCAGCGGATGGAACAGCTTGTCCACGGCGGGAATCGATCGGCCGGTGATGAACGCGACCGCACCATCCAGCCGCCGCTCGATACGTCCGAGCAGATTGCGCAAGTCCTCGCCGACGAACACCGCGTCGGGATGGGCAGCGTGTTCAAGCAGGGTTCCGTCGATGTCGAGGAAGAGCGCCCATTGCCCTTCCGACAGGTCCAACGCCGGCGGTTGTTCAAAGCTTTTCATGACGCTGTCTTCCGTGCCCGCTCGAACATCGAGATGACATTGTTGGTGTTGGATGGCGGGCGCTCGCCTGTTCCGGTCACCCTGTCGAGATCGCCGCGTTTGCGCAGGCGCGCGGCGTCCAGCAGCATGCTGCCGGCCCAGCGGTAGACATTGTTGTCGCGGACCATCTCGCGCATCGGCCGCAACCGTTCGCGCTGCTCCTCCGGCGTCATCGTCAGCGCCTGCAACAGCGCCTCGCTCATCATGGCCGCATCGTAGGGGTTGACGATCAGTGCTTCCAGCAGTTCGCGCGAGGCACCGGCGAAGGTGCTGAGCAAAAGCACACCCTGTTCGTCGTCGCGCGCCGCGACGAATTCCTTGGCAACAAGGTTCATGCCATCGTGCAGGCTGGTGACCATGCAGATGTCGGCGGCGCGATAGACCTCGTAGACCTGCTCCTGCCGATGATGTTCGGCAATCATCAGGACAGGGCTGTAGGTCTCGCTGCCGTAGCGCTGGTTGAGTTCTTCGGCGTAGCGGCGGCATTCGTCGTGGTGCTGCTGATAGGTCGGCAAGGTTCCCCGGCTAGGCGCTGCTATCTGCAGGAAGACCACCTTGCCTATCCATTCGGGATATCTGGTGAATAATTCCTCCAAGGCATGGAAGCGATCGAGAATGCCTTTCGTGTAGTCGAGGCGCTCGACGCCAACGCATAGTTTGGTATCCGCAGACAGGCCGAATCTGTCGCGTACGCGGGCGCGGCACTCCTCCACAGGCGGCAGTTTTGCCAACAATTGGGCCGGCCATTCTATGGAAATAGGATAGGCGTGGACCAATGTGGTCTGCCCACCATAGGAGATTGCCGCGTCTGCCCGTTCGATCCGGCTCTCCAGAAAGCGGTCGACACTTTCGGTGAAGTTGTTGGCATGGAATTGGGTATGAAAGCCGATGATCGAACTGCCGAGCAGTCCTTCCAGGATCCGCTCACGCCACGGACAGATGCTGAACACTTCCGAATTGGGCCAAGGGATATGCCAGAAGGTGATGACTATCGCGTCCGGCAGGCGCTGGCGAATCATGCGCGGCAGTAGCGCGAAATGGTAGTCCTGCACCAGCACGATCGGCCGTTCGTTGCGGGCTTCGGCGACCACGGTATCGGCGAACTTGCGGTTGACGGCCTCGTAGGCGTCCCAGTCCGAGGCGCGAAACACGGGACGGGTGAAGGCGATATGGCAAAGCGGCCATAGGCCCTCATTGGCGAAGCCCAGATAATAACCCTGATGTTCCTCCTCCGTCAGCCAGACCCTGCGCAGCGTGTACGACGGATTGCCTGGCGGCACCTGCACCCGGTCGTCCTTGTCGACGGTTAGGCGGTCTGCCGTACCACCGCCATAGGCGATCCAGGTGCCGGCACAGGCGCGGGTGATGGGTTCGAGTGCCGAAACCAGCCCGCTGGCCGGCACCAAAAGTTGGACCCCGTCATCCTTGATGTTGTGGATGTAGGGTTCGCGGTTGGACACCACGATGACCTGTGCATCCGGCAGGTCGTCGGCCAGGATCTTGCGCAAAGTGTCGGGCGACCATGTGACCAGTGCCGCATCGGCCGACTGGCCGTTCTTTTCGAACTCGCGCAGGACCTTGCGTGCCGCTTCCGATGCGACATCCTCGCTCGGCGTGTATGCGGCCGCCGTTGCGCCGCGGCGCTGGCGGGATATGGATAGGAGAATGGCAAAAGCGGAAAAGCCAAAACTTGCAATCAGCAAAACCCAGAGCAGGTTCACGGTATAATCTGACATGGAATGTGATCTCGCCTCCGGCCGGCCGATAGCCGTTTTTTATTTGTTTTTCTGGTTCGCTGCCGTGTGACGACGACAGCATCCCCCGCTGCCCATTTTTGCAACGCACAAAGAGGCTATCGGTTCCGGGCGATTGCAACACCGCGCGTCATTTTCGATGCGCCGCAGCGCGGCGGCATCAAGTGCGCACGATGAGCGGCACCATCCCCTCATACCGATCGGCGAGAAAGGCGACGACCCGGTCGCCGACACGCTGGAATGTGAGGTCGACCACCATCGAGCCGACACCCAGATGCCGCAATGTCAGCGTGTCGATGCCGATCGGCAGCCTTGGGCGGGTGACCCGGATTTCGCTGTTCCAGCCGTCGATTTCGAGGCCAAGGCAGGCCTGCATCAGCATGAAGGCCGATCCCGCTGACCAGGCCTGCGGCAGGCACGCGACAGGATAGGCGATCGGCGCTTCGCCCGGCGACCGGGTAAAGCCGCAGAACAGTTCCGGCAGCCGCATGTTGAAATGGACAGCCGATTCGAACGTGCCGCTCATCAGCCGGACCACGCTGTCGCGCACGCCATAACGTGCCAGGCCCGCCCCGCACATGGCGGTGTCGTGCGGCCAGATCGAGCCATTGTGGTAGGACATCGGGTTGAAGAATATCGCATCGTCGGCCAGCGTCCTCACTCCCCAGCCCGAGTGGAAGGAGGCGGACAGCAACTGATCGGCGACCATTTGCGCGCGTTCGGGCTCGGCAAGCCCGACGTAGAGAAGATGTCCGGCATTCGACGTCCGCACCTTGCAGAGCTCGCCTGCACCATCGATCGCCAGGGCATAGAAATTGAGATCGTCCATCCAGAAATGGCGTTCCACCGCGGCGCGCATGGTTTCGGCGCGTTCCTCCCAATGATCGGCCTTGTCGTCCTCGCCGCGGCGGCGGGCGAGCGCCGCTAGCCCACGGAACGCGGCAAAGACATAGCCTTGCACCTCGACCAGGGCGATCGGCCCCTTGGGCATGCGGCCATCGGCATGGAAGACGGAATCGAAACTGTCTTTCCAGCCCTGATTGGCGAGGCCGGTCTCGGCGCCGCGCTGGTAGGTGACGAAGCCGGTCGCGCGGCTTGTCTCCTCCGTCCATTCGGCCGCGGCACACAGCGATGGCCACAGGCGGTCGATGAAGGCCATGTCACCGGTACGATCCGCATAGGCGCAAGCGAGATGAATATAGAGCGGCGTGGTATCGACACCGCCGTAATAGCGACCGAACGGGAGCTCCCGCAGCGCCGCCATCTCGCCCTTGCGGGTCTCGTGCATGATCTTGCCCGGCTGCGAATCGCTGAACGGCGACGTTTCGGTTGCCTGATGCTGGGCGAGAAAGGCGAGCACGCCGCGCGCCAGCCCAGGATTCAGCCACAGCATCTGCAGTGCGGAAATCACCCCGTCGCGGCCAAATGCCGTCGAGAACCAGGGTATGCCGGCATAGGGGTAAGGTCCGGTTGCAAGCTCGGTGGTCAGCAACGCCACATCGGCCCGCGCGCGTTCGATCCAGTCGTTGAAGACGCGGCCGGAGCTGTGCACCGTCGCACCGTGGCGGCGTTTGGCGCGCATTCCGAAGCGAGCGCGAGCGGCGGCAGCCCGAAAACGGTCGCGGTCGGGTGTCTCCGCTATTTCCGGGCCGACTTCGATATAGAGGACCTCGCTGCTGCGCTTCGTCACCGCAACCAGGAAATCCGCACGGCTGGCGGTCAAGTTGTCCGGGGCCTGCGAGAACGAGATCGCCGACAGGCGCACGAGCTGGTCCAGCCCGTCATATCGAAGCACCACGGATGTCGGACTGGTCTCGGCGGCGTGGGCTATTCCGCGCTTGAGCCGGGTCGAGCCGCGCACCTCGAACATGTCGCGGAAATCTGCAGCGAAATGCAACGAAACCCGAATGGCCGACGATTCCTGGCTGTAGTTGGAAAGGGTGATGCGCTCGAACAGCCGGTCCTGCCAAAGCAGCCTGACGCGTTCTATGTGGATCGCGCCCTGCGGAATGTCCCGGCCACCGACACTCTGGATCGGCAGATTGGTCAGGTTCGAGGTGAAAAGCACATTGTCCTGGCTGAGCGATGCCCCCAGCAGCGACATTTGCCGGCCACCGACCGTCAGCCGGAATTCCGAAAGCACACGCGTGTCGTCCCGGAAAAAGCCGTCGCCGGCGCCGCGGATGTCGCCATAGGCGTCGGCCACCGCGAAGCAGTCGCCTTGCTTGAGGGCGAACAGCCGGTGCGGCTCCCGGGGCGCAACCTCGTCGAGGGAGGCGAGGGCTACAGCGGGATCAAGCTTACGCTCGTCGAGTTGATTCATACGTCACAAGCTCTGTCGTTTCGTTCCAACGTCCACAATGGGCGCCGATCCGGACGGTCTCGCTTCACCGGGAGCGCCGATCAGGCGCGTATAGGCAGCCACATAGTCGTGGGCCATTCTCGTGGCAGAAAAACGGTTTTCGAATACGGCTCTCACCTTTCGCCTGTCGAGGCGCAGCAATTCCGGTATCGAGGCGACCGCAACATCGACCGTATCGACAAGGAAACCGGTCACGCCGTGGTCGATGATCTCCGGCAGGGCACCGCATTTCCAGGCGATCACCGGTGTGCCGCAGGCCATAGCCTCTATCGCGGCAAGACCGAACGGCTCCGGCCAATCGATTGGAAACAGCAGGCCGGCCGCCTTGCCGACGAATTCCGCTTTTCTGCCCTCTTCGATCTCGCCGATGTAGTCGACACGGTCGCCGTCGATCAGCGGCTCGACCGTGTCGTGGAAAAAAGCGCGGTCGTCGTCGCCGATCTTTGCCGCAAGCTTCAGTTTCAGCCCGGAGCGCAAGGCGATCTCGATCGCACGGTCCGGGCGCTTGTCGCGCGACAGCCGGCCGAGAAAGGCCAGATACGGCTCGTCCGCATTCGTCTCGAAAGTTGGCTCATAGATATTGATCGGCAGCCCGTGATGGATGGTCGCCAGCCAATTGGCCTTGGCGAGCCCGCTTCTCTGGCTGCGGGAAATCGAGATCATAGGAAAGCGCGGGAAACGTTCGTAGGCCGGGGCCAGGTCGACATAGTCGAGCCTGCCATGCGGTGTCGTCACTGTCCGCTCGTGCATATTTTCAAAGAAAGGAAAATGCAGGAAGTGGCTGAGATGGAAATGGATGACGTCGAACTGTTGCGCACGGTTCCTCACCTCCGCAAGCATCGAAAGATGCGCTGCGATTTCGGACTTGTGCGGGCGCGGATCGAGACGGAGCGCGCGCTCGCGACACGCCACCAATTTCGCCGATGTCTTGGTATCGCCGCTGGCGAACAGGGTCACGTCATGGCCAAGCTCGACCAATCCCTCGGTCAGGTAGGAAACGATGCGTTCCGTCCCTCCATAGAACCGGGGTGGCACGGATTCATGGAGCGGCGCCACATGGGCTATTCTCATATTTTGGCATTTCCCTCAAAAAGACTGCTCGTGGCATCGAAATGCATCAGTCGCGCTAACGTTCCCGTACGATGGCGAGATGTCACCCCAATTGGGGCTGCCTGGCGCTTCCATCGTTGCTCGTCTCGTCCGGCCACCATTTTTCAGGCCAAGCCCTCCTTGGCCGGAACCAAAGCCCGGCTCGCGAGTTTAGTGGGGTTCGATCGCACGCATCCGGTCGACGGGGAGGAAATGATGGACCGCTTGCAATTCTTTTCGCCCGTGCGGATTTTGCGCGGACAGGGACAGCCCGTGGAGGAGATCGACAGCGTTGCCGAAGCAATGGCATTCTTGCGAAAATGGCCGGCCGGGCGGCGCGGGCCGGTTTACCAGTGTGCGGTGAATTGCTGCGCTGCGGCCATGGCCGGCCGGATGTCGGCCGAGGAAGCGCGAAAGGCTTTTGCCGGCTTCGCCCGGATCACCCGCCTGCTCGAGGGCGATCGGCCGTTGCCGATGAGCGGAGAGGATCGGCATCGCGACCACGCGTTGAGGCGATAGGCATCCCACCGCCGCGTTAGAGCAAGGGTGGCATTCAGCCGGAGCGCCCGATCGGCGACCGACGCGCTTTCGCGAACAGATTTTTGAGCTGGGCTATTCCGGCTGTCGTGGCCGCCACGCCCATGATCGTGAACCGGAGTAAATTCCAAAAATTTTGCATAGATACCTCGCTTTCTGACGCCTGCTTCTCGGGCTCGCGCCCAAGCTTCCTCAATGTCGAGTGGGTGTTTGCGACAAGGCCGCATACGGATCGCCTACGCCTCGGCGGTCGGGGCTCGGGGCGGCATAAAAAGTTTGACGAAGCGCAGACAATGGTGCCGCATTGCGGTATTTCGACCAGAAAAGGCCAAAGATGCACTTTTGGGGACGGATAATGTCGAAACGGCTTAGACTGGTCCTGGGGACAGCCGGCGCAATTGCCGTCGCCATCGTCTGGGGGATCGTCGCCACGTTGATGGGAGTGCCATCGATTCTGATCACCGTAGGAGCGGTCGCGATCGGCGCGGGCATGTACAGCTATCAAAGCCGGAGCTGACCACTACCCGGCGACGCGGCATAGCCCAAAACTCCCACGGTCGCAGACTGTCTGCGGCGATGCTCAGTGTACGAAAATTACCAACGACAGCGTCCTGTGGAACGAGTGGGCTCTCGAAGCTATCGTGGTGGCGGTCCGAGACGCCCCCGCCTCGGGCCATTGGCTCACCCAGCCGAGTGGTCCGCTGCTATCCAATGGCAGCGGACCTTCACCCGGAGGACGGACCCCGGAAGACGGACATTGTGCCGAATCGAGGGAGAACGATGGTCGTTGGCGCCACGATCCGGTTCCGCCGCAGCGGCTGAGATCGCGATCACGGCTATCATGCCGAATTGCCCGGCCTTCGGAAAAGCCCTGGACGACATGATAGCGGCATGTGCGTTCGAATTATGGGGTGCTGTTCGATTGGCCTAACGCATGAAGGGCTAGAAAGCGATGAACTCCAATGTAAAACCGTACGGACGCCGTCGGGTACGAATCCGGCGCTATTCCTGAGGCGCTCGCGACTAGAGAAACCGACCAACCGGAGCAGCCATGCCGAGATATTTTTTCCATTTCCGAAACAACGAGGGCCGCTTGACGGAAGATTTCGAGGGTCAGGAGTTGGACGGTCTGTCCGCGGCTCAGGATAACGCCATGGCTTCGGCCAAGGAAATCCTGGCCGAGGGCCTGCTCAGCGGCAACCCGGTCCTGACGGGCCTTTCCTTCGAAATCTGTGACGAGAACCGGAAGCTGCTTTTCCGATTTCCCTTTTCGGAAGCTGCCGAAAAGGCTGGCACTCGACCGTGATTGGCCAAAGCCCCGCAATGCGGGCGAGCTTTGATCGAGCCTGGCTGAAAAACCGCATGCCGCGGCAAGACGCTCGTTGGTGCAAATCAGCACCATAGGCAAATTAGTAGCATAGCTGCCGGCACAAAGCAAGAACAAACATGGCTTGCCTTGCCGGCGGGGCATTATTTATGCCCCTTCGTGTGTCGGCCCGGGCTATCCGCGCGTTTCAGGAACTCGAGGGCAGGCCCGGGTAGGGGGCGGCAAGCGACATTGGGATTTCCAACCGATTTGTCGATTTGTCGGGCTGGTGTTCGTCAACTTCCCGAAACGTCTTCGCAGGATGCTGTGATCTGGAGTTCCTTTCTCCCGCGGTTACGTTTACAGGACGTTCTGGACAGTGTCGTTTGCGCGCCAGCAACTGGTCCGGGGCCAAGGCCCAGCGCACAGTCGTCCTCCGTCAAGGAAACCAGTCCGGCGCCGCTTTTGGAGAACAATGATTTGTGGTGGTCAAATAAGCAAAAGAGATTCAAGGGAACGTGGGACGACCGGCTGGACGGGCTATTCTCCGCAGAGGTCGACTATGCCGGCAAATCCATTCTCGATGTTGGCTGCAACATGGGTGTTGTCGCCTATGAGTTATCCAAGCTAGGACCGAGTTCGATCCATGGGATCGACATTCTTAAGCCGCATATCGAGACGGCCAGGATGATCTTCCTGGGTTGTCCAGTCCAAAGCCGGTTCGATTGTCTCGATCTTGGTAGCCGGAAGCTGCAAAATGTTCTCCAACCGCAGTACGACATCGTCATGCTGCTGGCGGTCTACCATCACATGCAGTGGAGCCTCGGCGCGGACAAGGCGCGACGCGTGCTGTGCGATATCGCCGGGCGTGCTCAAACGATCGTTGCCCGCGTTCCTCCTGGCAAGGACAAGGAGATGATCGCGGTGCTTTCGGATGTGGGCTTTTCAATCAAAAGCAATCACACATCGCCTCTTGGAAGCCATCTCATGATCCTCGCGAAACACTGACTAGGCATAGCGCGGCCGACGACGAATGGCGCAAGAGCCGCATGGCTTGGCATGCGAGGAACCGACGGTCATAAGCCGATGACGTGCAAGGATCCGGTTCGGCATTGACTGTGGTCGGGAACGAAGCCACAGACAGGTGATCGAAACCGTCTCGTGCTTCAAGACAACACGAAGACCGGACGGGATCGCAACGGGCGGCGACAAGATGATTGCAAAGAAACGAGTGTCAACGGTCCCGGCATATCCGCTGATCAAGCGTCTGATTGGCGAAAATCTGCCGCCGCACAAGATGCTGTATGTGACAGGTTTGCTCTGCTCGATCGCTGCTGCTGCCGCGGTCGGCGCGACGGCCTGGATCATGAAAGTCATGATCAACACCATCTATGTTGAACGAGACGCTGCCGCTGTATCTGGTATCAGCGTCGTCATCATCGGCATTTTCCTGGTCAAGGGCATAGCTGCCTACTGCCAGACCGTCACGACGGGAAAGATTCGCCGGGCTATCGTTTCGGACCTGCAAAACCGTCAATTTTCTCGAATGGTGCGTTTCGACATCAGCCGTTTCGCCAACCAGCATCCGGCAAAATTCATCTCCAAAATCATGTTCAACGCGCGCGCCGGGGCGACCGTTATTCTCACCCTCACGAGCAGCGCCGTCTCTGATCTGCTGACCCTGATTGCTTTGGCCAGCGTCATGGTCAAGCAGGACCCGGTAATGTCGCTGATATCCGTGGCGGTTCTGCCGATGCTGTTCCTCTCAGTCGGCGCGATAACCAGGAAGCTCAAGGCGCTGGCGAGGGGCGAGACGGAATTGGCCGCACAGGTCCAGTCGATCGGCACGGAAGCCGTCGAAGGCATCCGCACCATCAAGTCCTTCCAGCTCGAGGACAAAGCGGTTGCCAGCTTTGCAAAGGCCGTCCGCAAGATGGAAAGACGTGGCATCCAGATCAACCGGACATCAGCATTGATGAGCCCATTGATGGAGACCGGCGGCGGCGTGATCATCGGGCTTTTCGTTATGTATGCCAGCTGGCAGACCCTCGGCAACGGCAAGACGCCTGGCGAATTCATGGCCTTCATTACCGCGTTCCTGCTTGCCTATGAGCCTGCCAAGCGGTTGGCCCGGGTCAATGTCGACGTCCAGAAGCAAATGGTTGCCGTCGAGCAGATGTATGATTTGATCGACACGCCCGAGCAGCGGCGACTCGCAATCGCGGGCGAGCGCCTGGTCGACGTCGATGGTGGTATCCGCTTTGAAGATGTGGCCTTCTCCTATGACGGCAACAGCCCGGCGCTGGACGGTGTTTCCTTCGACGTGCGACCTCGTGAGAAGCTGGCGATCGTCGGCCGCTCCGGCGCCGGCAAGACCACCATCGTCAATCTGATCCTGCGCCTGATGGAGCCGGCCAAGGGCAGGATCCTGATCGACGGAAAGGACATTTCGAAGATCAGCCTGGCCGACGTTCGCGACAATATCGCACTTGTGTCACAGGACGTCTTCCTGTTCGAAGGCTCGATCCGCGACAACATTCGCGACGGCCGCCCAAACGCCACCGATCAGGAAATCGAGTCCGCTGCGAATCTCGCGCGGGTCACCAGCTTTGCGTCTGCGCTCGAAAACGGGCTCGACACGCTTGTCGGGCCGAGCGGCACCAATCTGTCGGGCGGCCAGAAACAACGCGTCGCCATCGCACGCGCCTTGCTCAAGAATGCTGCGGTAATCGTCTATGATGAAGCGACATCGGCGCTTGACGGTGAAAACGAACGGGCAGTCATGGAGGCAGCCTTCGACAACACATTTCAGCGCACGGTGATCTGCATTGCGCACAGGCTGTCTACAATCAAGGCGGCCGATCGTATTCTCGTGTTTGACGCCGGACAGCTTGTCGATGCTGGAACGCATGACCAGCTTGCCAAGCACAGCGAGATATATCGTTCGATATTCCACCTGGAGGCGCCCGATCCGATGGTCGAAAGCGGCAAAAAGCTGCGGCAGAGCGTATTGCGCTGAAGGCCGATGACCAGCTTTTATCACGGTTCCTATGTCCGGTATGTGATCGGTGGACTGGGCCTTCAGGTGCGCCGGTACAAAAAGGCGGTGCGCAGGTTGTTCTCCGGTCCCAAGCAGCCGTGTTCCATTCTTGAGCTGCAAGCCAAGGTTGAGGCACTGATCGTACGCAGGGACTGGAAAGGCCTTGAAGCCGCTAGCAATGAGATGGCTGTCACGGCCGATCACAATCGCGATCCGGAGCTGATGCAGAAGGCGGGCCAGGCATTCGAACGGCTTGGCAACTTTGCGCGGGCAGCTGAGCTTCGGCTTTCCGCTCGCCGGCTGCGGAAAGGGAAAAGCGCCAACGAATGGACCGGCGAGAATCTCGGATCGGATACACTGCTGATCGATCTTGTGGAGGATGACCCGCGCAGCCTTGGCCGGGTTATCCGCCACGCCCGACTGGCCGGCGCTGCCGCTGCCTATGCGCAAAGCGCAACAATTCGGGTCGAGCCGCGCCTGGTATCGATTCTGCAGCGAACGTTCCCGAAGGCGACCGTGATCCCGGCGCAGCAGGATGTGGTCGGCGACAAACGTGCGACTTTCGAAGATCTCGCCTGGGTGTTCGGACGCGATCCCGAAAAACTTGCTGCCGACTTCGTGCCGCTGCGGGCGGATCCTGAATTCGTCGAGACATTCCGCAAGCGCTATCGCTCGATGACGGATCTGCCGCTTGTAGGTCTCTCCTGGGGCAGCAAATCCCACACCAAGGACGTGCCTGACTTCCCGGAATGGGCAAGGTTCATCGCCCAGACGCCAGCGACATTCGTTTCGCTCCAGTACGGACAGATCAAGCCGGCGTTGCGGCGCCTTCGCAACGGCAATGACACGCGTCTGATCTTTGACGACAGCGTCGACCAGATGGTCGACATGGACCGTTTCGCCGCACAGGTCGCCGCACTCGATGCTGTCGTGACGATCAGCAATACGGCGGCCCATCTTGCCGGAGCCCTTGGCGTGCCGACTGTTTTCCTCATCGACGATAATTTTCAGACGGCATGGCCAGTGACCGGCGACCGGACACCCTGGTATCCGAAGGGCATTATCATTCGCAAGGAGGGGCGCCCTTGGTCGCTGGTGCTCGACGAGGCCGGCCGGCGGCTCTCGTCGATCCTGTCGACGCTTTCCGACGCTCCCCGAGGACGATAGAACATCGCCGTGCAGAACAGACGAACCATCCTTCAGAAAGCAAAAACCGCCGATCTGCGCCCGCAGAGCGCCGTCGGCAAGCGGCTGCAGAAGGTTCTCGAGCGGGCAAAGGAACTTCTTAGACGTCCCTCGCGCCACGCCGACGAAAGTGCCGAAAGGCATATGAGGCTGATGGAGGAAAGCGTGCAGCGTGGTGACTGGCAAACTGCTCGTGACCATGCACTGGCGCTTGGCGTGCTTGGTGAGCAGCTTGGCGATCTCGGGCTGATCAAGAAAGCGGGGCGTGGACTGAGGCGTCTCGACGGAGGAAATCGCATCTGGCACTTGATGGCGGCGAGCAAGCAACTGCGCGGCAGGCCCGATTGGAATGGCAGTGATCTTGCGGGTCGCACGCTTCTCGTCGATCGTCGCGAAGGCGACCTGGCGATCTTTTTCCAGTTCGCGTCGCTGCTTGGTCCAGTCATCGCGGCTGCCGGTCGATGCATCGTCTTCGTCGAGCCGCGACTGGCACCGCTTTATCGCAGAACATATCCTGCGCTCGATGTCAGGATTGAAGGGGAAGAGGACATGGCGGCGGTGGACGCCGATGTCGTTGCCGGTTTCGAGACACTCGCAAAGCATTTCTGGCCGGACGACCCGGCGGCACGCGCGCCCTTCGTTCCGCTGGAGCCGGACCGCCGACTGGTTGCCGAGCTGCGCGGCACCTATCTCGATGGCGGCCCAGGTCCCCTGATCGGATTTGCCTGGGGAAGCCTGAACAAGAGCAAGGATCTGCCGGCTCTGGACGATTGGCGGACGCTGTTCGGCAGCCTGCCGGGGCGCCTCGTCAGCTTGCAATATGGCGATGTCGGGCCGGCCCTCTCCGAGTTCGAGCGCCACGCGCCGGGGCGCATCATCCATGACGCTTCCGTCGACCAGTTGACGGACATGGACCGCTTTGCCGCCCAAATCGCGGCGCTCGACGCGGTGGTGACGATCAGCAATACCGGCGCCAACCTCGCCGGAGCGCTCGGCGTGCCGACGATTGTCATGCTCGACGACGGGTTTCGGCTGTCCTGGCCGGCCTTTGGCGAGATCGTCGCCGCATATCCGAGCGTTCGACTGGTCCGAAAAGGCGGCCGAGCCTGGGCGTCGGCAGTGCAGGAAGCAGGCGGACGGGTCATGCAAATCATCGGCGGAGCTGGCGATGGAGGGTAGCCAACTTCTCGGCCGGTTGCGCCGCGCTGTCGCGCTTGCAGGCTACAAATACAAGGTCTGGTTCCGACGTCACCGCCGGCAGCTCTTCCTTCGCTGGCGCGACGGCGACATTGCCGATCAGATGGCGGATTATCGGCGAAGCGTCGAGTCCCGCGATTGGCCGGCGGCACTGCCGAAAGCCCTGGCTCTTGGATCCATTGCGAAGTCGAGGGGCGAGGTCCACCTGATCGACGAGCTCAGCAAGGCGCTGATGCGGATGGGCGCCTATGGCGCAGCCGCCGAACTCAGGATCGCACGACGCCACATCGTCAACGGCCGCGTCGATGGCGAGTGGCTGGGCCAGGATATTTCTGGCCAGACACTGCTGGTCGATCTGATGGAAACCGAAAAGCAGGGTCTGGCCACCGCGATCCATCATGCGAGTTCCGTGGGCTGTGCCCTGGCGCGCGCCGCCCGCTCGATCGTGCTGGTCGAGCGCCGCCTAGTACCGCTCTTTCAGCGCACTTTTCCGACCGCCGATGTGCGGCCGGTCGGCGCTGATGGCAAGGCTGCCTATGGCGAGGCGCAGGCCTTCGCCGGCGTCCAGCATCTGACTGCCGTTTTCGAGACCGACGAGGCGACGATCCGCGAGCATTTCGTGCCCCTTAAGCCGGATCCGGCCCGGGTCGCTGAACTTCGCGCCCGCTACCGGAAGGAAGGGCGGCCGTTGGTCGGTATCGCATGGGGCAGCTCCAATCCCGGCAAAGACCTGCCGCCGCTTGCCGCCTGGCGAAACCTGATCGGCCGACCGGACCTCCGGTTCGTCTCGCTGCAGTACGGCCAGATCGAGACCGATCTGAAGATCCTGACCGACGGTGAGCCGGAGCGCATTCTTCATGACAGATCGGTCGATCAGCTCGTCGACATGGACCTTTTCGCCGCGCAGGTTGCCGCGATGGACGCCGTGGTGACCATCAGCAATACCGGAGCGCATCTGGCCGGCGCGCTCGGCATCCCCTCGGTTTTCATTCTGGGCGACGGCTTCAAGCGCTCCTGGCCGGTCGAGGGCGACCGCACGCCCTACTATCCATCGGCCGTGCTGGTCTCGAAACGGGAACGCCCCTGGTCCGTGGTGATGGACGAGGCCGAGTCCATTCTGGCGCCATGGGTCACAAAAGTGAGTGGCTAATGCATGTCGTCCAAAAGCGCATCACTGAATACGCAACGACGCGATGCGCATTAAGGGGTTCGGCCGACGGACCGCGGAATGGAGCGCCCGTGTCGAACAGTCGTCGCAACAGGCCAAAAAAACATAAGGCATTCCGAACCGGGATATAGTAAAGGCCCAATTCGCCCCGCAGAGGATCGCAATTCTTGCCAGCATTTCTGCCTTGTGTTCGAACCAGCCGTAGGTTTAGACGCCCAGCGATGGGGTCGGTCTGGCCGGCAGCGGTTCGGGCGCCAGCTCTGATAATCTAAAGGAGGTCTCTCCCATGTCCTTTCTGAAATTGTTTCAGGCCAAAGCGCCGCCTCTTCCTCTTATCGTATCCTTTCCAAAATCAGGGCGCACCTGGCTGCGTGTCATGCTGGACGATCTCGGGGTTGAAGTTCAATACATTCACGACGGAACCGACCACAAGTTACTTCGACCGAAATCGAGCCTCAAAGAGAATAAATCTCGATACAAGAAGAGAAGAACAATAATGCTTGTTCGCGATCCAAGAGATACGGTGGTCTCGGGGTACTTTCAGGTTCAGAAGCGCCACATGCTTCCGGCGGGATCGTTCAGCGATTTTATCAGAAGCGACAATCATGGGATCGAAAAGATCATCAGATTTAACCTGCATTGGTTTGCGGCAATGCCCCGGATGCGCGAAATCCGGTATCTTCAATACGAAGACATGCATCGGGATACAGCTGGTGTCCTTCGCGCGATCCTTGGATTCTTGAACCTGCAGGCTGACGATAGGACGCTTGTCGAGGTGGCGAACAACCGAACTTTCGACAAGATGAAAGTGAGTGAATCGACCGGTGATCTGTCCGATCGATACGGCAAGATATTACAGCCCCGCGATGCGAATGATCCCGAAAGCTTCAAGGTGCGCAAGGGCAAGATAGGCGGTTACGGCGAATATCTTTCCGAGGACGACGTGGCCTATTGTGACGAGCAGTTGGCTAAGTTCGAATATTGGGACAAGCTGGACAAGGTCTTTAGCACGAACGGCTTGTGCTACGCTCGCGTCGATAACCGCGCCCAGGTCGCCTTGGGTTAGCGAGCATTGCCGACATGGTGATGCGGACCGGATTCATTTGCGGCTGCGGCCATAGCGGGACGACGTTGATTGCGACGATCCTTGCGTCGCATCCTGACGTCTACCTGCCGCTCCAGGAAACCAACATTTTCTTCAAATGGACGCCACTGGCCATGTTCCGCTTCTGGAAACTGAAGCGGGCGGCGCTCGATGCTGGAAAGAACGTGCTGCTTGAAAAGACACCGCGGCATATCCGCCGTGTCGCCCGCATTCGCCGGCTCGTGCCCGGCGCGCGTTTCGTCATGCCGGTGCGAGATGGGCGCGACGTCGTAGCGTCCCTGATCAAGCGACTTGGCGACCCAAAGGAGGCTCTCGACCGCTGGATCAACGACAATGCGCTGGTTCTTGCGGAACGGGGAAAGCCGGATGTGCTGATCTATCGCTATGAGGACCTGGTCGAGAATCCGGCCAAAGTCGTCGAGCAGATCTGCGGCTTTCTCGATGTGACCTTCAGCCCGGATCTCCTCGACTACCACAAGAACCCGCAGCAATGGTTCAAGCCGACCGACGCCAGCGTTGAGACGCAACATGAGGTGCTCCGGAACCAACAGGTCAATCAGCCGATCTATGACGGGAGCGGGAGATGGCGCTCCGAACTTGGAAACGCCGAGTTACAGGACCTGGTACAAGGACGAGGTGCCCAGCTAATGAAAACATTCGGTTATGCATGATGTCGGTTCGGCATCTGCTGGAAATGCCGTCTACCAATCAATTTTGTCGATCAAACCCGTTTTGAACAGGCTGTGAGCTCCTTCGTACAGCGTTGACTGTTCGCTCATCGCGCTGAGAGCGGCTTTAGCGCTCGATACCTCGTGATACTGGCGATATTTGGAAGCGCCGTTCCAATATTGACCTTCCGCGACCGCGACCTGCGCCTTGTCGTTGAAATCGGCGAAGAACTTGAAATGAAGCAGGCCGGCCAATCCCTTTATATAGTTTCGCCAGTAAGGCAGCGGTGAGTGAATCGACGTAAAAATCGTCTGGCGATCAACATATATCAGAGGAAACTTCGTCAATTTGTGCTGCCTGGCGAAAAGCCGAGTCCTCGGGCCGCCTGTGATCTTGAGATGCCGGGGGCTCCTCGTCACCTCATAGCCGCTGCCATCGAAATGGTCCGCAACTTGCCACGGCGGCACGACGGGATCGAAGGGTACGTCCCAGATGTTTCCGCTCGGATACATGTCGATCATCGGCGCCAGCAGGCGTGTCATTCTGCGCCGCTTGAGCCAGTCAGCCATCGCACCGAGCGGATGCTGATCCATGCCGTCATAGACAAGATATTCGTCCGCGTCGACGGTCAGATACCAGCGAGGCTGACCATAAATCTGCACAATAAGCTGCCGCCAAAGGTTTCCCAGGTCCGACTGCGAATAGGTGATCGGCGAGCTGAATAGATCGACATCTGGCTGCTCGGCCAGAAGCTCAGCTGTTCCGTCTGTCGAGCGATCATCGAGGACGGCGAATCTGGTGACGCCGAGTTCGCGATAGTGCTTCAGGAACGGGCGGAGCCTGTCCGCCTCGTTGCGGATGACGAGGATCAAAGGCAGGTCATTCGCTTTAAGGGGCGTTATCGGCCGCAGCGATGACACTTCTGCCCGTCTTCCGAAGGTGTGTCTCAGCCGATATATGGCGGTGTCGGTAATCGTCCGGCGGACAATGGCGGGCCAGGTTGGTTTGCTCAAGCCGTCGATTCCCCCTCATGGCGGTCACCGCCCGGCTGGAGCTGGCGCTGATCCGCTGTTTGCAGTTAATTTCTACATGCAGCACCGTTAGGCAAATCGCAAGCAGTCGCGGACAATGGACACAGGCCTGTTCTGAGTTCCGGCGGATGAGCTTCCAACTGTTGCCGACGCGCGCTGGCCTCTATAGACATCGTCGGATGGCAACAAGGCCGGAGCCCAGACCCCATGCACGCCGGCATTCGTGGCACCGAAATTCAATTCGACAGGCCGATCCTGTTCGTGCGCCAGCGTTATGCGCCTTTCGGTGGCGGCGAGATCATGCTGGAGAACATCATGGCCGCGTTCGCCGCGCGTCAGCGGCCGGTGGCCGTGCTCTCCGGCGATTGGCCGCGTTATGAAGGCATAGAATTCATCCATTGTGCCGGCCGCCGGTTTCCGCGTTCGCTGCGGGCGGCTTCCTTTGCTCAAGCTGCCTGCCGCAAAATCGCCGAGATGCCGCCGGCGCTGGTGCAGAGCAACGATCGCCTGCCGTGCTGCGACGTCTTCCGGGCCGGGGAGGGCGTTCATGCCGCCTATCTTGCCGAGCGGCGGCGTTTCGAGACGCGGCTTCGCAGGGCGGCAATGGCGCTGAGCCCTTTTCACCGCCAGACGCTGCGCCTCGAACGCGCAACCTATGCCAGTCCGCGGCTCAAAGCTGTTATTGCCATTTCGAAAATGGTGGCAGACGACATTGTCCGTCACTACAACTATCCGGCGGAACGCGTGCACCATATCCCCAACGGGGTGGATCTCGACCGTTTCAGCCCGCAGCTGCGCCAACTGCATCGGGCCACAATCCGCGCGCGGCTCGGCGTCGACGAAAACAGGCCGGTCGTCCTGTTTGTCGGCTCGGGCTTTGCGCGAAAGGGACTGCTTGCACTGATGAAGGCGGTCGCCAGGCTCGATGGCGAGCCTGAATTGTGGGTCATCGGCCATGATTCGCGCGCCAACGCCTTCAGGCAGGCCGGTGACAGGCTCGGTCTCGCAGCACGGCTCAAGATGCTGGGACCGCAGAAAGACATGCTGCCGTGGTACGGTGCGGCCGATATTGCCGTGCTGCCTTCCATCTATGATCCATTCGGTACGGTGGTCATCGAAGCCATGGCCAGCGGCTTGCCCGCCGTGGTAAGCACCGGCTGTGGAGCGCGCGAGCTTGTCGAGCGGTTCGAGCCGACGCTCGTTTGTGATGCGGCCAGCCAACGCGACCTCGCAGCAGCGCTCGCATACGCGCTGCAGTTGGCGTCACGACCTGAGACCGCGGCCCGGGTGAGAGCGGCGGCCGAGCACTATGATTTCAATATCATGATCAAGCGAATGATGGCGCTTTATGAAAGCCTTGATCTGAAATGATTTTCGACTTTGTTGGATCAGGTTAGTACTCTCAGTGCTAACGGAGCGGGAGCCGATACTGCAGATGCATTCGAATGACAGTGGCAGCTTTGATGCCGGAACCTTCTGACCGTGCCGGCGCTCTCGGTCATTATCATCACCCGCAACGAGGAGGCGTCCGTCGCGCAATGCCTTCGGTCGGTCCATTTTGCCGATGAGATTATCGTTCTCGACAACAACAGCAGCGACAGGACCAGGGAGATTGCCGGTGATCTGGGGGCAAAGGTTCTGACGACCGTCGATTGGCCCGGTTTCGGCGCGCAAAAAAACCGTGCGCTGGCCGTGGCAACGGGGGATTGGATCCTCTCGCTGGATGCCGACGAGTGGGTGGAGGCGCCGCTCGGCGCGGAAATCAGGGCCGCAATCGCCGACTCAAAAGGCTATGACGGCTTCGAAATACCGAGAAGATCGCGCTTTTGCGGTCACATTGTCCGCCATGGCGGCTGGTCGCCCGATCTGGTGCTCAGGCTCTTCCGTCGCCGCTCCGGGCGCTTCAGCGACGACACCGTGCACGAGAAGGTATTGGTGAACGGGAACGTCAGCCGATTATCCCAGCCGATCGAGCATGACTCGATCACCAACCTGGCAGATGCCCACGACAAGATCGGCCGGTACGCAGAGGCGTCCGCCGCGCAACTGCTTGCCGAGGGCAAGAAAAGCTCGATAGGCAAGGCGGTCTTGCGCTCCGTCTGGGCTTATGTGCGCAGCTATGTTTTCCGGCTGGGATTTCTGGACGGTTCCATTGGTGCGATGGTGGCCGCGTATTCGGCCAGCTACACCTATCAGAAATGGGCGCGTGTCGCATTGGGAATGCGAGGCCAGGTCCCCCCAAAAAAGCAAGGCTGAGGCCAGGACAAATCTGTGAGAAACCGGCTTGGTGACCGCCATTGTTGCCGAGCCATCGCCAACTAGCTAGTGTACGACCGTTAAAATCGAAAGCCAGGGTAGTGAATATGACTGATGCGTTTAGGGTATTTATCGGATGGGACAGCCGTGAGACGATCGCGTACGACGTCGCGCGGCAGTCGCTGCTCAAACATGCGTCGGCGCCTGTCTCCGTCATTCCGATCAAACAGGACGAGATGCGTGCCCGCGGGCTGTACTGGCGGGAAAAAGATCCGCTCGCCTCAACGGAGTTCACCTACACGCGCTTTCTGACGCCCTTTCTCGCCGACTACACGGGTTGGGCCCTGTTTTGCGATTGCGATTTCCTGTGGCTTGGTGACGTCGCAGGCCTGCTGAAGTATGCGGACTCGGACAAGGCGGTCTATTGCGTCCAGCATGACTATACGCCGAAGGCCACAACCAAGATGGATGGCGTGGCCCAGACGTCCTATCCTCGGAAAAACTGGTCGTCGCTGATGCTGTTCAATTGCGCGCATCCTTCGGTCAAATCGCTCACGCCAGAGGTCGTGAATCAGGAAAGTGGCGCCTATCTTCACCGAATGCAGTGGGTTGCCGACAAAGATTTGGGTTCATTGCCGGTAGAGTGGAATTGGCTCGAGGGCTGGAACGAAAAGCCTGCTGTCGGCACACCCAAGGCGGTCCACTATACCAGCGGCGGCCCGTGGTTTGCCGAGTGGCAGAATGTCGACTACGCCGATTTGTGGATAGCAGAACGCGACGAGTTCCTGGCTTCCGATCAAGCAGAATCTTCTCAGAGCGCGGTTCGATAAGAGCTTGCCAGGTGACCTGGGCGCTTCCGAAAATGGCATTGATTTTCGTGTCGCCAAGGGCGCAGCAGCAACCTGCCGTCAGGCTGGGCGTCGGCAACAATGCGTGGTGCCGCCTTAGTGCCGGACCGTTGGCAGATTGCGCCTAGGAATCTGGCAGTTCCGGCCGGGTAATCATGCCGCCCTGCGATCAGGATCAGCTCGCGGCAATATGATCGGTTTGGGGTCCGTCAGCTCTTTCATCGGCCTAGCCGGCACGCGAATGTCGACCATGCCGTCACTGCGAAGACGCCTCGATCAATTCCTGGAAAACTGCGGGCCTAAAATACCGCGGCTGCAGCTGAACCATGTCGAGCGCCTGGCGCTGGTTCGTCGCTATGGCGATTTTTCCCTTGCCTATTCGACCGCCGTGCAGAAGGGGCTTCATTACTTCGGCGATGCCCAGGGCTACATCGCTTACGGCAGCAAAACGCGACATCATTTCGCGCTCGGTGATCCAGTAGCTGATCCGGCCGATCGGCGCGACTATATCAGACGTTTCATCGAAGTTACCGACAGCCCGTGGTTCGTGCAGATCAGCGAACAGACGGCGCGTGTGCTTGCCGGGCTTGGCTATCAGGTCAACCGCCTCGGCGTCGACACCAGGCTTGTCCTGCCCGGCCACGATTTTTCCGGAAAGCGCAATGAGACAGTGCGCTATTCCGAACGCTGGCTCTTGAGGAAGGGGTTTTCCTTCGCGGAGGACAACGGGACCGTCTTCCTCGACGAGATTGCCAGGCTCTCCCAGAATTGGCGGGCCGACCGCATCGTCAAGCGCTGGGAGATGAGATTTCTCAACAGGCCTTTTGCCGATCACCTTGGCGTCGACATGCGCCGCTTCGTCCTGCACGGTCCGGATGGAGAGCTCGTCGCCTTGCTGGATTTCGATCCGCTGTTCAGTGGCGGCAAGGTCATCGGCTACACGACCTCGTTCAAGCGCAAGCACATTGATGCCTCGGCGCATGCCGAGATCGGACTGACCAAATTCGCGGTCGATCGCTTTCGCGACGAAGGTGTTTCCGTCGTCACCCTCGGCCTGTCGCCGCTTGTCGAAGTCGGACCTAGCGGGTTTGCCGAAAATGATTTCTGGCGGCGCGCCTTCCAGCGCGCCTATGAATCGCCGTGGGTCAATCGCACCCGTTTCAACCTGCAGGGTCAGGCGGCCTTCAAGCGCCGGTTCCACGGTGTCGAAGCGCCGACCTATCTCGCCTTTCGCAAGGGAACCTTTTTCGAAGCACTTTCTCTGCTCCGGCTGATCAGGGCGGTCTAGTGCTTGGTGGAGTCGGACCATTCTGCGGGGCCCCCAGTCCCGCCAGGGCACCTTTGGTAGTCCGAGAACGGCTCCGCATCGGCGCGCCGGGGGCGAATTCACGGTTGCTGCTGCGTACCGCCAGGAATAACGAGAGTACCCTGGCCCGGCCTTGAGTATCTGAAGCCTATGTAGAACAAAGCAACGATGATCAAACAAATGACGATGACCGCTACGACGCTGCCAGGACGGTGTCCGGTATCTGGCGGTTGGACCATTGCCTTCCCGTATGGCTATCGCCGTTGACCTTCCTCATCCTCCAACCGAGCATGACGACTGTCAACGGACGCAGGAGCTGCCCCCGCCGTCTGTCGCGCAAAATGTTTTGCCGTGGGTTAGCGCGTGAGTTGTATGACAACACCGAAGCAGCGGACTGCCGATCACGTCGATCAACTATGCCGCAAGCGAAGCGTAGCATCTGTGCTTGGCCCGCACTTCCGAGCCCTTACTTTCTGGTCTGATAAGTGAGCCTGTGATGCATCCGCCGGCCATGCATGGTGGATAGGTCCGAACAAAGAATTGCCCGCCCCAAAGCGAACGGCAAACCAGAGATGCCAACGCCAAGGCGACAAGGGTTGGGAACGGCACCACCCCACAGTCTGCCAGCGGCGCTTTTCAGCGGTGTTGATTATGTACTCAGCTCAAGGCGTGGCCGGCCAATCCATAAACCCATGGTCTGTTTTCTTCCCGGTTCAGGAATCGGAGCCCTTTGGACATGGTCGTAACGGTCTCGGCAATGACAAGGCCGCACTGCTGGAGAAATGCGGCAAACACCCCATCCTTCTCCCGGGTATCGAGTCGGGCGAACCGTCCTGCAAGATTTCTCAGATGGACAGCTGCGAGATGGACCGCGTCTGGATCGTTGCGCGCGACCATGGGGCCGATCACATGGCCACGTCCGAACTCGCGACACATGGAATAGCCGACGATCTCGCCGCCGCGGCTCAAAGTGTAGATTGAGGCGTCGGCTGCGAGCAACGCGAGCAGCCTCTCCCGGTTTGTCCCAAACGCGCGCGTATCCAGCGCCGTGATCTCCTTCAGCCTGTCGCTCGATAGCGCCTGCAATTGACCGTCCAGGGCCGGCATTGTTGGGAGTGTCTGTGGGACCTCCCCCTGGCGCATGTATACAGTCGCCTCGGTCGTGAAACCGAGTGAGACATAAAGAGGATACGCAGCATGGGTAGCATTGAGTGCCAAGTTGCGATTGCCGCACTGCTCGAGCACCAAGTCCATGAGCCATCGGCCGCCTCCTTGCGCTTGCGTGCGGGGCGTTGTGATCACTACGCCGATGGTGGCGAAATCGTCCCCTTGAGGAAACCACATCGCGCTGCCGAAAACGCGTCCAATACCATCAACGGCAACGATGCCTTGGCCGGCGCGACGTAGTAGGTTCCAGTCCTTGGGCCGATGCGGCCAGCGAACCGAGATCGACAGCGCGTGCAGCAGCTCAACGTCGACATCATTGATGTCCCGCGCGGCCAGTTCGAAGGATTTCAGGCGTACTGATCTCTGCATCTCAGTCGATCCGCTCCTTCAACGAATGCGCAAGGCACGTGGTGTTGATCCTGTTATCGATCGCCACGTCGTGACATGCCTCTTTTGCCGCAGCATTATACGGGAAAGCCAGCAGGTTTCGCTGGTTCGAGGTGCTTTTTCGCAATCTTCGGCCAAAGCACGACGCAATTCGGCAGGGAACACTGCCGGCTGCGGATAGGCTGCTTGCACCCGGTGATAATGTGCGAGCAGAGCGGACCGCCATGAACGTGGAAGAAATCCTCGCGAAACTGATTGGATTTCACTCTGTTGTGGGCACGCCAAACGGCGCGATCGTCGATTGGATCCGCGACTACTGTCAGGCAGCCGGAGCCGAGGTGACGGTTCTACCCGGTCCCGAGGGCGACCGGTCCAACCTCTTCGTCACGATCGGCCCGCGCCAGCGTCGGGGCTATATCATCTCCGGACATGTGGATGTCGTGCCGGCCGGCGAGCCGGAATGGAGCTCGGACCCATTCGTCCTGCGCAGCGAGGGCGGCAGGCTTTACGGCCGCGGCACCACCGACATGAAGGGCTTCCTCGCCTGCGCATTGGCCGCGCTCCCAGCACTTGCGGCGATGAACCTGCGGCAGCCAGTTCATCTCGCATTCTCCTATGACGAAGAAGCGGGGTGCCGTGGTGTGCCGCATCTCCTGGCCGCGTTGCCGAGCTTATGCGAGAGGCCGGTTGGCGCGATTGTCGGCGAGCCGAGCCGGATGCAGCCTGTGCGCGCGCACAAGGGCAAGGCGGCCGCGCGGCTCGAGGTGATCGGGCGATCCGGCCATTCCTCACGCCCCGATCTCGGACTCAATGCCGTGCACGCCATGGCCGGCGTCATCACGCACGCCGTGGCCTACGGCCAATCGCTCGCCGACGGGCCGCTAGATCAAAATTTCGAGCCCCCATATTCTTCCTTGCATGTGGGCGTCATCGCCGGTGGACAGGCGGTCAACATCATCCCTGGCCACTGCACCGCCGATATCGAGGCGCGTGCCGTGCCCGGCGTTCCTCCAGCCTCCCTGCTTGAGCCGGTCAAGGCCTGGCTTTTCGCCCTGCGAGACAGCGGCTTCGATGTGGCGTGGCACGAACTGAGCACCTATCCCGCCCTTGCGCCCGCGAACGGGAGCGAGCTGGCGGCCGTTCTGACGGAGCTCACGGGTCAGGAGCCGCTCACAGCGGTCAGTTACGGCACAGAGGCAGGGCTTTACCAGCAGGCCGGCATCGATGCGATCATTTGCGGCCCTGGCGACATCGGGCGTGCTCATCGTGCCGACGAATATATCGAGATTGGTGAACTCGCCGCTTGCCGGAAGATGATCGAGGGGCTCGGCGCGCGTCTTGCGGCCTGAGGGAGGGGCGGTCATGGCGTTTCTTTTCAATTCCGATACCGCGCGTGCTGCGGTCTTTCGCGAGATATTTGCGCGCCAGCTCCCGGATCTGGAATTCTTCCATTCAGGGGACGAGATGGAGCCGGAGAGGGTGCGCTATCTCATCACCTGGACAGTGCCGGACGAGATGTCGCGCTACCGCAATCTGGAAGTGCTCTTTTCCATCGGAGCGGGGGTCGACCAGTTCAAGCAGGACGTGGTGCCAAGCCACGTGAAGCTGGTGCGCATGGTCGAGGACGGCATCATACGCATGATGCAGGAATACGTCGCGCTCGGCGTGTTGGCGCTCCACCGGGAGATGCCCGCTTATCTCGAGCAGCAGAAAAGGTGCCTTTGGCAACCGATTGTCGCCCGACAGGCGGCCGATCGCCGGGTTGGCTTTCTCGGCCTTGGCATGCTGGCCCGCGCGGCTATCGAGCGCTTAAAGCCGTTCCAGTTTCCGCTTGCCGGGTGGAGCCGCAGCGAAAAGCGGATCGAGGACGTCGCCTGTTTTCACGGCACGCACCAACTCGCGGGCTTTCTGAAGCAAACGGATATTCTCGTCTGCCTGCTCCCTCTCACGGAACAAACGCACGGCATGCTCGATGCAGAGTTCTTCGACTTACTGCCCGTCGGGGCGCAGCTGCTGCATGTCGGCAGGGGTCCGCAACTAGGCCAGGCCGCGCTGATCAACGCGCTCGACACCGGTCACGTATCTGCGGCGATGCTTGATGTCACTGATCCAGAACCGCTCCCGCAAGACCATCCGCTGTGGTCGCATCCGAGGGTGATGATAACGCCGCACATCGCCTCGGCGACGCAACCGCATACGGCGGCGCAATCCGTCGTCGACAATATCCGGCGCCACCGCGCCGGAGAAGAACTGATCGGCCTCGTCGATCGGACACTCGGCTACTAACCAGGAAACATCACATGTCACTTCTGATCACGATCGACACAGCTCCAGGGTTCGCGCCGAAGGAGGCATTACCGGCTCCGGAGCGGCTCATTTCCGGCAATCCATCCTTCAAGACCTGGGCGCAAGATGCCTCGAAAGGTGAGAAAGTTCTGACCGGCGTCTGGGAGGCGACGCCCGGCGAGACGCATTCTATCAAGGGCACTACCTGGGAGTTCTGCCACATCGTTTCGGGTCTCGTCGAAATCGAGGAGAAGGGCGGTGAGACCAAGACCTACCGCACCGGCGACAGTTTTGTGATGAAACCCGGTTTCGTCGGCGTCTGGCGCACGATCGAAACCGTGCGCAAGATCTACGTCAGCGTTTACGACTAAGCCTAACGCTCAAGGCCGAATAGCGCGCGCAGTTCAGAACAATCGACTTTCCAAGTCCCACCCGACGCGATTCGACGCCGTCGGGCGGCTCGTCCTCGACGGAAAATGCGGCGGGCGGTCCACTATTGTTCCGATGACGCTAGTGCGAACGAGGACCTCCATCAATGAAGATCTACAAGATAGCGCTCCTCCCCGGCGATGGCATCGGCAAGGACGTGACGCAGGCGGCATGGCAGGTGCTGCAGGCGGCGGCTAAGCGGGGCGGTTTCGCCCTTGATGACACAAGATTCCCATGGTCGTGCGCCTACTACCTGGAGACCGGTGCAATGATGCCGTCAGACGGCATCGAGACACTTCGAAAATTCGATTCGATCTATCTCGGCGCTGTGGGCTGGTCCGCGGAAGTGCCCGACTCAGTATCGCTTCACGGACTGCTCCTGCCGATCCGGAAAGGGTTCACGCAGTACGCCAACATACGACCGCACCGGCTGTTGCCGGGCGTTCAGGGGCCGCTCCGCTCTGATCGTTTCGACATCCTGTGCATCCGCGAGAATACGGAAGGCGAATATTCCGGCGCCGGCGGGCGCGTTCATTCCGGCACGGCCGATGAGGTCGCGGTTGAGACTGCGATCTTCACGCGTACGGGTGTCGAACGGATCATCCGTTTCGGTTTCGAACAGGCGCGGGCGCGTCGCAACAAGCTCGCATCTGTCACCAAATCCAACGCGCAGAAACACTCCATGGTTTTCTGGGATGAGGTCACGCGGGAGGTGGCGAAAGACTATGCCGATGTGGAGGTCTCGCACTACCACATCGACGCCATTGCCGCTCGCATGGTGCTGGCGCCGGAAAGCCTCGACGTAATCGTCGCATCGAACCTTTTCGGCGACATCCTCACGGACATTGGAGCGGCCATTCAGGGCGGGCTGGGTTACGCCGCCTCCGCCAATATCAATCCCGATCGCAGCGCGCCTTCCATGTTCGAGCCGGTCCATGGTTCGGCGCCCGACATTGCGCATCTCGGCGTCGCCAATCCGATCGCCGCGATCTGGTCCGGTGCGATGATGCTCGGGCACCTGGGCGAGGGGCAGGCTGCGGCAGAAGTGATGTCGGCAATCGAGACCGCAACTGCGCGGGGGATTGGCACGATCCCAGGCAAGGACAGCACTGAAGCAATCACGCAGGCCGTGCTGGCAGGATTAAGCTGAAAGAGCAGAGGAAAGACCATGAATGCTATGACGAAGCTTGGCATGTTCAACGACTCCGACCTTTTCCGGCAGCAGGCGCTGATTGGCGGTGTCTGGCGGGATGCGGAAACGAAGGGCGCGGTCGATGTCATTGACCCCGCCAGCCAAAGTGTTCTCGGCACCGTTCCCGCAATGGGGGAGAACGAGACGAGAGCGGCAATCGATGCCGCGGCTGGGGCCTTCAAAAGCTGGAAGAAGAAGACCCATGCCGAGCGTGCAGGACTGCTGGAGCGCTGGCACGACCTCATCCGCCAGCACGAACAGGATCTCGCGCTCCTGCTGACGCTGGAACAAGGCAAGCCGGTTGCCGAGGCGGTGGCGGAAATCCGCTATGGCGCATCTTTCGTGAAATGGTTTGCGGAAGAGGCGCGCCGGATCGGTGGCTCGACGATTCCGTCACCCACGGCCGATCGTCGCATTCTAGTGCTGAAAGAATCTGTCGGCGTCTGCGCCATCATCACGCCGTGGAATTTTCCCAACGCGATGATCACGCGCAAAGTGGCACCGGCGCTGGCCGCGGGTTGTACGGTTGTCATCAAGCCATCGGAATTCACGCCATTCTCGGCGCTGGCGCTCGGCGTTCTGGCGGAACGGGCAGGTATCCCTGCCGGCGTGATTAACATTGTGACCGGCATGCCCATCGCAATCGGCAACGAACTGGTGGCCAACGAGACGGTGCGCAAGATCTCATTCACCGGTTCGACCCGCGTCGGTGCGCTGCTCATGCGTGGCGCGGCCGATAGCATCAAGCGGCTCAGCCTCGAGCTTGGTGGCAACGCACCCTTTATCGTCTTTGACGACGCCGATCTGGACAAGGCAGTTGAAGGGGTGATCGCATCCAAGTTCCGCAATGGCGGTCAAACCTGCGTCTGCGCGAACCGGATTCTCGTGCAGGCAGGCGTATACAACGCTTTCGCCGAAAAGCTGAGCCAGCGCGTAGCGCGGATGAGGGTTGGCGCAGGGACCGATGACGGCACTGAGATCGGCCCGATGATCAACGCGGCCGCGATCGACAAGATCGAGCGTCACATCGCGGATGCACAGGCGAAAGGCGCACGGATCATCGCCCAAAGCGAGACGGTGCCCGACGGCAAGCAATATGCACGGCCCGTCGTGCTGGGAGAGGCTACGACCGAGATGCTTCTGGCGTCGGAAGAAACCTTCGGTCCGGTGGCGCCGCTTTTTCGCTTCGAGACGGACGAAGAGGCCATCGCGATCGCGAACGGTACGCCATTCGGCCTTGCCGCCTACTTCTACACCGACAACCTCAAGCGGTCATGGCGTGTGGCCGAGGCGCTGGAGTTCGGCATGGTCGGGCTCAACACAGGCATGATCTCGACCGAGGTTGCGCCTTTCGGTGGTGTCAAGCAGTCAGGGGTGGGGCGCGAAGGATCGCAGCTCGGCATCGAGGAATATCTCGAGGTCAAGACGCTTCATGTTGGCGGGCTTAGTTAGTTGTCTTGTATGCAGGTGGAAACCCCTGCAGCACCCAAAGCGCTTGAACAAGAAAGGGGCGGTGAAAACCGCCCCTTTTCTATTGCGATCAGTGATTATTAACGTTTGGGAGTGCCTCAGTCTGGTGCGACTGCGCCAGCAAACAGACGTTCAGGCGAATTCCCGAACAGGCTCCAGTCCGACGGCGCCGGCCAGACCGCCGATGTCCTTGATCTCGATGTATTCGTAGAAGGGGTTCGCGGGCTCGTGGCCGCGATTCACCCAGACCTTGCTCTTGATGCCAAGGTCATAGGCAGTCATGAGATCGTAGCGGAATGAGGACGACACATGCGTGATGTCTTCCGGGCCGCAGCCGAGCTTGTCGAACATGTACTCGAAGCCCTTCATATGCGGCTTGTAGGCGCCGGTCTCCTCGGCCGTGATGACCATGTGGAAGGGTGCGCCAAGTTTCTCCACGTTCGACATGATCAAGCTCTTCATGGAGTTCGACAGGATCACCAGCGGAATCTCCTTGGCGACCTTGGCCAGGCCCGCCGGGACATCCGTGTGCGGACCCCATGTCGGTATTTCTGCATAGATGCGCTGGGCATCCTCGGGCCGGAACGTCACGTTGTTGCGCTTGCAGGCGCGCTCCACGGAATTGTGCACGACCTCGCTATAGGGCTTCCAGGCGCCAAGAACCTCATCGAGGCGATAGGCCGAGAAATCCTTGATGAACTGCGCCATCCCGGTTGCGGATAGCCGCGCACCATAAACGCGCCGCGCCGCGCCGGCCATGTCGAAGTTGGTCAGCGTGCCATAGCAGTCGAAGGTAATGTATTTCGGTCTGAACTGGGTCATGGGCGTCGATCCTTCCAATCCTGTCGGCACTGCGTGCCTTTAACAGCAAGGATCATAATGAGAACCGGAGAAGACTAGTCGCCGCATTCGATGCGCCCTGAAGCAGATTGTTTTGTATTGCGTGAGAGCTTTGGCAGAGAGTTGCGCCTGAGTTCGTTTCGAGCTTCGGCGGGAGCGCGATCCTTCAGCCGTGCATCGGCATAAGATGCGGCGCCGGCGACATAGGAAAGTCAAAACGCCTATCGCTCAGGTTCTGGTCGGGAGGAACTGCCGCCCGCGGCCGCCTATCTTCGGCCTAGGAGAATTCAGGCTCGGAATGAATCATGACCGCGCAGCAGATCACGCTGAAAAAGAGCTCAAGGATGAAACCAAGCCACACCCAACCTATGCTCTCGTCAGTCAGGCACTACGCTGAATCGGGAGGAAAGAAATGCTGGCAAACTCACTGATCGAACTCGATCGCGCACATCTGGTTCACCCGTTTTCATGCTATCGGAGCCACGAGGAGACGGGCGTGCGGGTGCTCAAATCCGCCAAGGGTGCAACAGTGACCGATGCAAGCGGAAAAACCCTGCTGGACGGATTTGCCGGTCTATGGTGCGTCAACATCGGATACGGCCAGGAAAGCGTTGTTGAGGCGGCGGCAAAGCAGCTGAGAGAGCTTCCCTATGCGACGGGATATTTCGGGCTGGGATCCGAGCCTGCCATTCGCCTTGCTGCCAGGCTTGCCGAACTGGCGCCCGGCGATTTGAACCATGTCTATTTCACGCTTGGCGGCTCTGACGCGGTCGACAGTACGATCCGCTTCATTCGCTATTACTACCATGCCAAGGATGAGCCGCAAAAGGACCAGTTCATCTCGGTCGAGTATGGCTACCATGGATCTTCGACGGCAGGGTCAGGCCTGACAGCGATCCCAGCCTTCCATGCGGGTTTCGGCGTGCCATACGATTGGCAGCACAAAATTCCTTCGCACTACACCTATCGCAATCCCGTCGGTTCCGACCCGCAGGCGATCATCGATGCATCGGTCGCGGCCCTGCGGGCCAAAATCGCGGAACTCGGCGCAGGCCGCGTTGCGGCTTTCTACGCCGAACCCATCCAGGGTTCGGGCGGTGTCCTCGTTCCACCGACAGGTTGGCTGAAGGCTCTGCACGCCGTATGCAGGGAACACGACATTCTGTTCGTTGCCGACGAAGTTATCACTGCCTTCGGCCGCACCGGCCCGCTCTTCGCCTGTGAGAAAGACGAGGTCGTGCCGGATTTCATGACCACGGCGAAGGGACTGACCTCGGGCTACGTGCCGATGGGCGCTGTCTTCATGTCGGACCGCGTGTACAATACGATCGCGGACGGAGCCGGCAAAGCGGCCGTCGGCCATGGCTATACTTATTCGGCCCATCCCGTGAGCGCGGCGGTCGGGCTCGAATGTCTGCGTCTCTATGAAGATGGCTTGCTCGAGAACGGGCGCAAGGCCGGGAAGCGCTTGATGGAAGGCCTTCGCTCGCTCGCCGACCACCCGCTGGTTGGCGACATTCGCGGTCGCGGCATGCTGGCAGCAATCGAGTTGGTCACCGACAAGGTACGCAAGACGCCGCTGCCCGCGGCGGCCGATCCGGGGCGCCGCATTTTCGAGCGCGCGTGGGCGAACGGCCTTGTCATCCGTGCCTTCAACAGCGGCATCCTCGGCTATGCGCCGCCGCTCTGCTGCACGGACGACGACATCGATGCTATCCTCGAGCGCACGCGGATGACGCTGGATCAAACCCTAGAAGACAAAGACGTGCGGGCGGCGATGAAGGGATGATCATTGCCATCGCCGAAGCGATCTCGGTCAATCCGATAGGCGCCTGGCGGCCCCAAAGAAAATTCTCAGGTCATGGCGCCGTCTGCCAAATGCCAAGCAATTTGCCGGTATGTGGAATCTTGCCGTTGCACAAGCGCGGCGAAAACAGCAAGAGGGAGCGCTGGCGCGCGGCTCTCGAGGGTCCAAGACTGCGGAGCAGCCTTCTCATCTGTCGAAAATGACATCGAGAGGCAAATGGGATTTCACGATCGGTGATTTCAGCACGACGAAGCTGAAATACTTGTCGATCCCGATATCCAATTCGATCATGCGCTCCATGATCGTCTGATACTCGCTGATGCCCGCTGTGACAAACTTCACAAGATAGTCGTAACCGCCTGAAACCAGATGGCATTCGATGACAGAATCGACTTTTTGAATTGCGGTGAGAAATCTCGCGAAGTCGTTCTGTTGATGGTGCTTGAGCGTGACTTCGGTGAAGATTGTTAGAGTCTGTCCGAGCTTGGACACGTCGATCTGGGCGGAATAGCCGGTGATGAAGCCTTCCGCCTGAAGCTTCTTCACCCGCATCAGGCAAGGGCTCGGCGAAAGGTTGACCAAGTCGGCAAGCTCAACATTGGTGACCCGCCCGTTCTTTTGCAGTTGGGATAAGATCTTGATATCGATCTTGTCGAGCTTCATTGGAAACCTGTCACACGTTCGAACCGCGGATCGCCCGACAGACGGCGTCCGTCACCTCCTGCGTGGTCGCTGTCCCTCCCACGTCCGGCGTCAGCACGCCTTCACTCGTCACCGTTTCCACAGCGCTCATCAACCGCACGGCCGCTGCGCTCTCGCCCAGATGTTCGAGCATCTGGGCAGCGGTCCAGAAGGTGGCGACCGGGTTGGCAATACCCTTGCCGGCGATGTCGAATGCCGAGCCGTGAATTGGCTCAAACATCGAGGGATAGCGCCGCTCAGGATCAATGTTGGCGGTCGGTGCAACGCCGAGACTGCCCGCGAGCGCGCCTGCAAGGTCCGACAATATGTCGGCGTGAAGATTGGTGGCGACGATCGTATCCAGGCTCCGAGGTTTCAACGTCATACGCACCGTCATAGCATCGACCAGCATCTTGTCCCACGCGACGTCCGGGAATTCCCGCGCCACCTCGGCTGCGATTTCGTCCCACATTACCATGCCGTGACGCTGCGCGTTGGATTTCGTAACAACTGTCAGGAGCTTTCGCGGCCGTGACTGCGCCAGCCGGAATGCATAGCGCATGATGCGGGTGACGCCGACGCGCGTGAAGATCGCGACCTCGGTTCCGACCTCCTCGGGGAGGCCACGATGGGCGCGGCCGCCGTGGCCCGAATACTCGCCCTCGGAATTCTCACGCACGATCACCCAATCCAGGTCGCCAGGGCCAACGCCCTCCAGCGGCGAAACAATCCCGCGCAAGATTCTGGTCGGCCGCACGTTGGCGTACTGATCAAAGCCTTGGCAAATCGGCAGCCGGAGGCCCCAGAGCGTGATATCGTCGGGCAGATCGGGAGCGCCTACCGCGCCAAAGAAGATAGCGTCGAAGCGCTTCAGTTGCGCCGCCCCATCTTCGGGCATCATGCGACCGTGGGCCTTGTAGTAATCTGAGCCCCAGTCGAAGTGCTGGACGCGCAGCTTGAAGTCACCGCAGCGCTGCTGCAGCGCCTCAAGCGCCTGGAGACCTGCGGCAATCACCTCTGGGCCGATCCCGTCGGCAGGAATAGCGGCAATCTCATATTCGCGCATCGTCACTTCCCTGTTTTGGTGCTGGCCGCCTCGTGACCTCAATCTCGTGTGCGATCGATTGTACCTTGGCAAGACGGTCTTCTCAGAATTCAGCGACCTTGCCCCACGCAGCGGTCTTCAGACGCTCGGGCCTATAAGGACGCGGATCGACAATAGGCTCGCCGCCTGTGATGATGTCGGCGATCATATGCCCCGCGCCGGGGCCAATCCCGAAGCCGTGACCACTGAATCCCGCCGCCAGGATGAAGCCCGGAATCCCCTCCACCTCACCGATCGCGGGAATGCCGTCGGGCGTGCTGTCGATATAACCCGCCCAGACGTCGGAGATCGAGACGCGTTGGAATTCGGGGATCAATTCGCAGGCTCTTCGATATGTCAGCCGAAGCTGTCCCATGTCGGGCTTTGGGTCGAGAATCCGGTTCCGTTCCATTGGCGTGATGTCGTCGAGGGCCCATTTGCGCAGGCTTTCATGGCCTTGACGCCAGCCCTCGAAGGCGCCTGGGGTGAGATTGCGCCAGCGGCGGGCGAACATAGGTACAAACTCGCGGCTGAACCTGAACTGCTGCGGCGTTGGATCGACACGCGCCCGCCCGCTGATCGCCAGCGCGTATCCACCGTTGCTGCGCCGCGTCAGAGAGACGCGCGCGGTATGCAGGGCATCCGGCAGACCGTTTGCGCCTGGTGCCACGGCTAGAATGGACTGACGCACGGCAGCTTGCGGGAAGCGCATGCCAAGCTGGTTGCAGAAGGAAGAAGCCCACGCGCCTCCGGCCATGACAACGGTCTTTGTCTGGATGGTGCCAGCTTCGGTCACCACGGCGCTCACCCGGCCGGCGCTCAACTCCAGCCCGCGCGCCGCGCAGTGCTGATGTAGGGTGCCGCCCGCCGTTATGATGCCGCGCGCCGCAACCGGCACCGCCCTGGAAGGGTCCGCCGTTCCGTCAGTTGGCGAGAACACGCCACCTTTCCATTTGCGGCCCGTCGCTTTGCCCCGTTCGGTGGCTTCTTCCGGGCTCAGCATGTGCGTGGTGACCCCGACCGTTCTCGCAAAATCGCGCCACTTTGCCCAGCCTGCCAGCTCATTTTCGTCTTGTGAGAGATAGAGGAGCCCGCAGCGGCGAAAGCCGGTGTCTTGGCCGGTTTCCTGTGCTACCTTCTCCCAGAAGTCGAGGCTCTTGGTCGCCATCGGCAGCTCACGTGCATCGCGGTTCTGTTGGCGGCACCAGCCCCAGTTGCGGCTGGACTGCTCGGCCGCGATACGCCCCTTCTCGACCAGGGCGACCTTGAGGCCGCGGCGCGCCAGATAATATGCGCTGAACACGCCCACCACGCCGCCGCCGATTACGACGACGTCCGCCTCGCGAGGGAGAGAAGGGCTGCAGTCGATGTGCATGAGCGGCGCGGACATGGATGAGACTCCGGTAATTTGAACCATCCTAACCTCCCGTCCGCAGAGGCAGGCTGCGGAATTTGTGCCTGGACGGAATATCCTGCGTTTAGCACCTCCCAGGACAGGCAATTATTGCGCGAAAAGTTCGCTGCGCGAGCCGGCAGGAGTACACTTCATGCAGTCGCCTCATCTGCGGCATGGGCGGCACACGGCACAGTCGTCGACCTTGATCGCAGCGCCTTGGCCGACATTGCGATGGGCCGCCTGGTCACCAATCCGCTCGGCGGCATGGCCTGCACATGGTGCCGATGTACACCGGAAAGCCTTGGTCCTATCCCTCATGGGCGCGTATTGCCGGATGAAGGATTTGGTCGGCTGATCCCGGTTTCTGCGTCGAAACGGGAACAGAGTGAAATGCCGAACTGGATGTTCTTTTCAGAAGTTCCTGCCGCCCGAGGGCCAAGTTTCGAAGACTCTGCGGAAACAGAACAGTCAAACTGGCTGCAAGAACGGGGTACCCTTCCTTACGGCAGGCAAGCTCCAGAGGACCTCCGATAGGCAGAGCTTGCCCGTTTGGAGCGTTCTCCAGGAAAAGGGAACAATGTCCGGTACGGGGACCGGACTTCATAAGGGAGCCGCCAAGATGAGTAGAATCCGTCTCTCGCAGCCTCAGCGCGCGAAGCGCCGAGATGGCCAGGCTACGGCTGCTACGGTGACGCGTTGCTGCTCAAGGGGCGATGTTGCGGTCAGCAACAGGGTGGACGCGCTCGGTTGAAAGGGGAGGTGATCCAGATGGTCGCAAGCATCCAGGCCGTAGCCTCTCACGATGTGGCGCTTTCGGTGCGCGACCTCACGGTGAATTTGCCGAAAGGCATGGAACGAACCCATGCTGTCAAGAACATTTCCTTCGATCTGAAACGCGGTCAAATCCTCTGCATCATAGGCGAGTCCGGATCAGGCAAGTCGGTCACGGCGAACGCGATCATGGGGCTCCTGCCCAAGGTGATCCGCGTCTCATCGGGTTCAATACAGTTGGAGGGGATGAACATCATCGGCATGTCGCCCGACAAGCTGCGCAACCTGCGTGGGCGGGTCGTGTCGATGATCTTTCAGGATCCGCTCTCGGCGCTCAATCCCTTGATGACCGTGGGCGCACAGATCGACGAGGTCATGGCCGCGCATGGATACGGTACGCCAAAAACCTGCCGCGACCGCGCCATCGAGCTGCTCACCGAAGTGGGCCTGCCAGATCCCGAACTCATGTATCACCAGTACCCTTTCCGGCTCTCGGGCGGGCAGCGGCAGCGCGTCATGATAGCCATGGCCCTGGCGCTCGAGCCGACGGTGCTGATCGCGGATGAACCAACCACCGCGCTCGACGTCACCACCCAGGCACAGATCCTGGAACTGATCCGCGACATTCAGCGCCGCAAGGGCATGAGCGTGATGTTCATCACCCACGATTTCGGCGTGGTGGCCGAGATCGCAGACAGTGTCGTGGTGATGGAAAAAGGTCACATCGTCGAGCAGGGCAGCGCCGAGCAGGTCTTGAAGGCGCCCAAGGATCCTTATACCCAGCGCCTGATCGCGGCCGTACCGCATCTGACCGGCGAGGATCGCTCTCGTGCGGAGTCCGCCAGCAAGGTGCCGATCCTGAAGGTTGAGGGTCTGGTGAAGACCTATCGTGGCGGCAGTGCGCTGTTCGGCGCGCAGCGAATTGTGAAAGCAGTGAACGAGGTTTCGTTCGAACTGGCGCCTGGCCGCACCCTGGGGGTCGTAGGCGAGAGCGGTTCGGGCAAATCCTCGCTGGGCCGGCTGCTGATCAAATTGCTGGACAGCGACGGCGGCGAGATTTTGTTCGAGGGATCTGACATAGCCAAGCTTTCCGAAGCGAAGTTCCGCCCGCTCAGACCACGGATCCAGATGATCTTTCAGGATCCCTTCGCGTCTCTGAACCCACGCTCAACGGTCGGCCACATCATCACGATAGGCCCGGTGGCACACGGGATGCCTTTTGCCCAGGCGCGCGAAGAAGCGCGGACGCTTCTGGCCCATGTCGGTCTCGATGCCGGCGCCTTCGACCGCTATCCGCACGAGTTTTCTGGTGGGCAACGCCAGCGCATCGGCATCGCCCGGGCTTTGATGTTCAAGCCGAAGCTTTTGATTGCCGACGAGGCGGTCTCCGCGCTCGACGTGTCGATCCAGGCGCAGATCCTGCAACTTCTGGACCAGATCCAGCGCGAGACCGACGTGTCGATGCTCTTCATCACCCACGACCTGCGCGTCGCCAGCCAGATCTGCGACGAGATCGCCGTGATGCAGAAGGGTCGCATCGTCGAGCGCGGACCGCCCTCGCAGATATTCCTGAATCCGCAGGCAGCCTACACGCGCCAACTCGTGGCGGCCATTCCAGGGGAGCGGCCGGGCAATGCCCGTCCAGTAGCAGCAAACGCATAAGAGATAACAAGAGAGGAACTACAATGACCAAAAATTCATCGACTACGTCCAACTACTCGAGGCGCGAAGCGCTGCGACTGATGGCGCTAGGCGGGGCTGCAGGCCTCATCGCGCCCAATCTGTTGGGCAAGCCCGCCTTCGCCAAGACTCCTCCTGCAGGCCCGGCCGGTCGCGTCATCGTCGGTCTCTCGCAAGAGCCGACCGTGTTCAATCCGCTGATGGCGCATATCGAAGTCGATGACGCGGTCCATTTCTCGGTTTTCGACGCGCTGGTCCGCATGGATCCCCAAGGTGGCCTACATCCAAACCTCGCAGCCGAGGTGCCAAGCCAGAAGAACGGCGGCATTTCGGAGGACGGTCTCAACTGGCGCATCCGGTTGCGCGACAATGCCCGCTGGCACGACGGTGAGCCCTTCACGGCCGAGGACGTGAAATTCACGCTTGAACTCATCACGAATCCGAAGTTTCGCGCCTGGCGTACGAGCGGCCATTCGCTCGTCCAGGACATCACAGTGGTTTCGCCCACCGAGATCACATGGCGGATGAAGGAGGCTTTTGCACCCTATCTTTCGTTCCTGGCCGAAACCTTTATCGTGCCAAAGCACATTCTGGGGAAAGAGGCCGATCCGAACACAGCCGCGTTCAACCAGGCGCCGGTCGGCACCGGCGCATTCAAATGGGGCCAGCGCGTCGCGGGCGATCACATCGAGCTCGTCGCCAATCCTGAGTACGCCGGCGAAGGTCCCTATGTCGAGCAGCTCATCTTCAAATACATCCCCGACATGACGGTGCTCTACACGCAGTTCAAGAGCGGCGACGTGGACCTGGTCGATCAGTCGTTCATCACCGCCGACCATTATACTGAAGCCCGGGAGCTACCAGACCGCGTGGTGACACTGGAGACAGGGGCATCGCTGGAGTCGATCTACCTCAATTTGGGCCGCCCGCAGTTCAAGGACCTGGCAGTGCGCCAGGCGCTCTACGCCGCCTTGGACAGGAAGGCGATCGTCGACACGATCTATTACGGCGTTGGGACTCTCACCGAGACCTTCATGCCGAAGGAGTCCTACTATTACGACCCGAACCTGCCGGTTCAGGAGTTCAATCTGGACCGGGCGCGTCAGATTCTGGATGAGGCCGGCTGGAAGCCGGGCCCGGATGGAATCCGCGCCAAGGATGGAGTTCGGCTGTCCTTCTCCAACTCGACAACGTCTGGCAACAACCTTCGCGAGCAGACGCAGCAGTTTCTGCAGCAGACGTTTGCCGAGATCGGCGTCGAGATGACGATCTCGAATTTACCGGCTGCAGTCATGTGGGGCGAGTTCTGGCTGAAGTCGCAATTCGACACCGCCATGGTTGGCGTCACCTATCTGATTGCCGCGGACCCAGACGCCACAAACCGGCTGCATACGAAGGCAATCGCCGCTCAAGGCGGACACGGTTCGAACACCGGGCAATATTCCAATCCTGAGGTCGATGCCCTGCTCGAAAAGGGTGCTCGCAGCTTCGATCCGGAAGAACGGCGCGGGATCTATAATCGCGTGCAGGAAGTGGTGCGCCACGATCTGCCCTTCCTGCCGCTGTTCGCCTACACAATCGTCCTCGGGCGCAAGAAAGGGCTGGACGGCTTCGAGCCCAACGCCAACACCCGCACCGCATCGTGGAATGCCGCGGCCTGGCAGTGGAAGGCCTAATCCACGCAGTTGCCGCCGCCCCATTCCGTCGCGGCGGCGGCAACAGACTAAAATAGTCAACCCACAACGGAGGACTCGAATGCGCGGCTTCCTGCTCAATCGCCTCTCGCAGAGCCTGGTGCTGCTTGTGATCGTTTCGATCATCGGCTTCGGCATTCTGAACCTCCTTCCCGGCGGCCCGCTGGCCCAATTTGGGCTCGATCCCGGAATGACCCAGCAGGACATCGAGCGGCTCAAGGGGTTGCTGGGCCTCGATCGACCCATATGGATCCAATATCTGGACTGGGCATGGCGGCTGGTGCGGGGCGACTGGGGTCACTCCTTCCGTGACGGAGCGCCGGTCTTGAAGGTGATCGGTAGCCATCTCTTTGCCACGCTGCTGCTGATGGGGTCCTCAACCGCGATTGCGATCTCCATTGGCGCCTGGATCGGAATCCGGGGCGCCACACGCCGCTACTCGCTGTTCGACTATCTCGCAACTGTCGGTGCCATGGTCGCGTTGTCGGTCCCTACCTTCTGGTTCGGCCTCGTCGGCATCTATATCTTTTCCCTGAAGTTGGGCTGGCTGCCCGCGGGCAATATGTCCGAGATCGGCGATGCCTCGATCCTGGGCTATCTCCACCATCTGATCCTGCCAAGTATCGTGCTGTCGCTGGTCCATGTCGCGATCTGGAGTCGCTACATGCGGACGGCTACTCTCGACGCCATTAGCCAGGACTTCGTCAAGACGGCCCGGGCCAAGGGGTTGAGTGAACGCCGGATTCTGATGAAGCATGTCGTCGGCAACGCACTTTTGCCGATGATTACCTTGGCCGGGATGCAGCTTCCCAGCGTCCTCACTGGCGCGCTCGTGACCGAAACCGTCTTTACCTGGCCAGGAATGGGACGGTTGTTCCTCGATAGCCTTGGTTACAGCGACTATCCGGTTGTGATGGGGCTGCTGATGTTCTCCGCCATCCTCGTTCTGCTTGGAAACCTGATCGCGGACATTGTCGTCGCTATTGTCGATCCGCGCATTCGCCTGGCTTGAGCGCGCAACTTCCCCGACAGGAGACAGCCGATATGACCGCTCTCACCGCAAATGCAGCTCCAAGCCGCTGGAGAAACAACCGCGCGGCACTTCGTTTCATGCGGCATCGCTTGGCACTGCTCGGGTTGGCGATGATCATCTTCCTGAGCCTCGCTTGCGTCCTCGGCCCCCATCTCCTGCCTTATGACTCACTGTATATCGATCTGCGGGCCCGCTTTGCCCCCCCGCTGACGGGCTACCACTTTCTAGGCACCGATCCGCTTGGCCGCGACGTGGCGGCAAGGCTTTTGATGGCGGGACGAATCTCGCTGCTGGTCGGTTTCTTTGCCATGGTTTTGTCGACGCTCATCGGCACCCTGGTGGGCGTGATTGCCGGCTATCGCGGCGGCTGGGTTGGGGCCACGCTGATGCGCACGGTCGATGGATTCCTGTCATTCCCATCGATCTTTCTGCTGCTGGCGCTGGCTGCCGCACTGAAGCCCAGTCCTGTGATGATCACCGTCATTATCGCCCTCACCAGTTGGATGGAGGTTGCTCGTATTGTGGAAGCGGAGGTCCGCTCGTTACGCGAACGCGAGTTCGTCCTGGCTGGCCGAATGCTGGGATTGAGCGGCACCCACATCATGTTCCGGGAGATACTGCCCAACGCCATGGGGCCGATTATCGTTGCTTCCACTTTGACGGTCGCGCGTGCCATTCTCATGGAAGCCTACATCAGCTTCCTCGGCTATGGGATCCAGCCGCCATTGCCTAGCTGGGGCAACATGCTCAATGGCGCCCAGCAATATCTGGGCAGCGCACCTTGGCTGGCAATCATTCCCGGAGCCGCAATCACCATTGCGGTAACCAGTTTCAATTTCATCGGTGACGGGCTGCGTGATGCACTCGACGTCCGAGACGACCACATCTGAAGTTTCACCGACCGCAGATCTTTACCCCGCAATGCAGCGAGAAGTCAGCCACGTGCAAGAACCTCATATCGCCGACAAGAACACACCCTACTGGTGGGAAGCGGCGCCCGTCATGCCGCTGCCGAGGCAGCCGCTGGCAAGGAAGCTCGACGTGGTGATTGTCGGCGCGGGCTATGCCGGGCTTTCGGCCGGGCTTGCGCTGGCGCGCGAAGGGCGCTCGGTCGCAGCTTTTGATGCGATGAATCCGGGCGAGGGTGCTTCTACCCGCAACGGCGGGATTACGAGCGGGAGCATCCGGCCGGACTATGCCACGATCACCCGGCGCTTCGGGGAAGAGAAGGCCGTGGCGATCGAGGCCGAGGGCAAGGTCGCACGCGAATTCCTCTACGACTTCATCAAGACCGAAGGGCTCGACTGCGACTTCCGACTGGTTGGTCAATTCAAAGGCGCTTTCGGATATGAACAGTATGGGAACATGGCGCGCGGCGCCGAGACGCTGGCGACGAAATTGGGGATCGAATCCTACGCCGTTCCGCATGCCGAGCAGCGAAATTATATCGGCACCGACTTCTACCGCGGCGGAACCGTCCGGATGGACATTGGCGGCCTGCACCCCGCAAAATTCCATGCTGAGCTCCTGCGGGTGGCGCTCGCATCCGGGTTGACGGTCCATTCGCATACAGTGGTCAAGTCGATCGAGGGGAACGGTTCGGGCTTCCGCGTCGTGACGTCGGCTGGGACGGTGGATGCACGGCAGGTTCTGGTCTGTACCAACGGCTATACCGACGGCGCCGCTCCCTTCCTGCGCCGCCGCCTGGTTCCGGTCCGCAGCCGGATCATCGTCACCGAAGAACTTGCGCCCGATGTCATGGCGCGACTGATGCCGAAGCTGATGACGATCACCGAGAACCGGCAACTCGGTTTCTATTATCGCCCGTCGCCCGACGGGAAACGTATCCTGCTGGGCGGCCGTGACAGTTCTCGCGTCGGCGATCCCGCAGCGCCGAAACTTCTCCTACGCAAGGGACTGGTGAACCTTTTCCCGGAGTTGGAGAACGTGCGCCTTTCGCATTGCTGGTTCGGCAATGTGGCGATGAACCGAGACATGCTGCCCCGCATCTTCGAGAAGGACGGTGTGGTCTATGCGTCCGGCTTCTGCGGTTCGGGCGTGGTCTGGGCGCCATGGATTGGCATGCGTGCGGCGCACAAGTTGATGGGGCATGGCGAGCAGTCGCGCACGGCGTTCGACTTTCGACCGCCTTCGGCTGTCCCGCTCTATCGTGGCAATCCGTGGTTCATGCCGGCGATTATCCAGAGCTATCGGTTGCAGGACCGTCTCGCCTTCTGGCGCGCCAGCCGCTGATCGCCCGAAATACCACGTGGGCAACGCCTTTGGCGTGCCCGCCGCAGACACGACTGTAGAGCGGGTCACCTTGTTGCCGGAGAGCACTCCAGTTGTGTCGGAAATCGATCGGGCTGGGGCCTGTCGGTGCGAAGCTGATCAGCGGCGGGACGCCTTTGCGCGGATCAGCGCGTCGGCCATGTAGAGGTCCTGCAGGGAGATACCGGAACTATCGAAGACCGTGATCTCATTGTCGAAGCGGCGTCCGGGCGCGCGCCTTTCAATGACCTCGCCGATTGGTGTTACCGCAAGCACAGCGTCGATCTCGTCGCGCACGTACTGGAACTCGCCGATCTCGACGGACTGGGAAAGCAGATCACAAAAAAGACGCGCCTCGGGAAATAATTCGCTCGGCAATTCGCGCTTGCCCGGAGCATCCGACCCCATGCTGACGATATGCGTTCCGGGCCCCACCCAAGCGGCATCGAACAGCGGTTCGCGCGCGGGTGTCGCCGTCACCACGATGTCGGCCGCGCGCACGGCTTCTTCCGGCAAGGCAGCGCGCGCCTTCAGTCCCCATTCGCCGATCCGATCGACAAAAGCGTCGCGCCGCGGCGAAGGCCGGGCGACGACCAGCACGGTCTCGATTGGGCGGATGCGTGCCAGCGCCATCACTTCGAAGCTCGCCTGATTGCCGGCGCCGAAGATCGCAAGAACCTTGGCTTGCTTGCGCGCAAGAAGATCGGCCGCAACTGCGTCGGCGGCGGCCGTCCTGTAGGCGTTGATCTTCCCGGCCTCGATTATGGCGCCGAGCCGACCTGTATGCCGATCGAGCAGCACGATGGTGGAGTTGTGGCGGGGAAGGCCACGTGCCGGATTGCCCGGCCAGAAGGAGCCAATTTTCACTCCGGTGAGGTCGGCCGACGAACCGGATTTGATTGAGAAGGTATTGGTCGCGTCCTGTGCGCGTCCGAGAACAGCGGGAAAGACCAAGCTCTGCCGCGATGCCGCCGCCACGAGGGCCTCGCGCGCCGCCTCGAAAGCAAGTTCATGCGTGACGAGGGCGGCTGCCTCCTCTTCGCTGATGTAGATCATCAAAAATTCCTCCTGAGCATCAAGCGTTTTATCACCGGGGAGTGTTGCGGCGATGTCATTGGGATGTTGCGGACGTGAGGCCGATCGCGGGCAACCATGAAGCGGCGATTCAAAGTGCCAGGTATTCCTCGCCCGATTTGCGCGATTTGGCATGCCGAGGAACTGCTAAAAACGAATAATCCCGCTGATTTGAAGGGGCAAAACAGCAGCGAAATCTGTCCGCCGGGCGTGACTCTAAGGTTCGACTTCAATCCGACTCTGGATCAAGTGACAGCGTTGCACCTTATGGCCTTTGAGCATGACAGACATATCGTCAGCGCCCCGACCGAGCTGATGAAATTGGAAACCCGCCATTTGCCGGGCGCGCTGAAGCTGTCGCAGGAGATGGCTTGGCCCTACCGCCAGGAGGATTGGGAATTTGCCGTGATGGTCGGCAATGGCCTGGTCCTCGAGCGGGCAGGACAATTGATTGGCACGGCCATGTCGTGGAGTTACGGACATTCCTATGCCACGCTCGGGATGATCATAGTTACTGGGTCCGCGCAAGGCGGCGGCAACGGCGCCCGGCTCTTTGATGGATTGCTTGAGGCGACACACGGTCGCAACGTGCTGCTCAACTCAACCGAAGAGGGGCTGGCGCTCTACAGGCGACGCGGCTTCACTGCCTGGGGCACGGTGCTTCAGCACCAGGGGTCGCTGACTGTTGCCGTGACACGGAGTCCCCGCGACGGCATCCGTCAAGCCACAACCTCCGACCTCGCGGCGATCCAGGCCTTCGACGAACGGGCAACGGGCATGCCCCGGCTATCGATGGTCGCTGCCCTCGCTGATGTGGGCAACGCATTGGTCATTGAGCGCAATGGACGAATTGCAGGCTACGCTATCGCCAGGAGGTTTGGCCGTGGCTATGTCGTCGGCCCCTGTGCAGCCGAGAGCGTGGAGGACGCGCGGCTTTTGATCCTCGCCCAGCTTTCGAAGCTTCACGATCAATTCGTTCGCATCGACGTCTATGCCGAGGATGGATTGGGCGACTGGCTTGAGAGCCTTGGTCTTCGGCGATCCGGCAGTGCGACCGCCATGGTCAAAGGGCAACGACCCGTCCCTGAGCGGCCCGCCCATATGTATGCGTTGGCAAACCAGTCGTTCACTTAGGAAACGAGACTATGAACAAGGTGGCGGCAAACCTGGCAGTGAGCGAAAGGGCTACCACCATCGACGCCTTAGTCACCCCAGCGCTGCTTCTGGACCATGGGCGGCTCGAGCGCAACATCCAGGGTCTGGCCGAGCGCGCCAGGAAGCTTGGCGTGGTGCTGCGCCCGCATATGAAGACGGCCAAAAGCATCGACGTCGCCCGATGCGCGTTCCATCCAGAACCTGGTCCGATCACGGTCTCGACCATCGCTGAGGCGGAGTATTTCGCGGGCAATGGCTTTCGAGACATGACCTATGCGGTTGGTATCTCACCGGCTTCGGCCATGCGCGCCATGGAGCTTTGTCGCCGTACTGGCGTCGACCTGAAGCTGCTGCTCGATTCTGTGGAGCAGGCTGATGTTTTGGCCGACGTGCGCCAAGCAATCGGCGTGACGCCGTCCGTCTTCATCGAACTGGACTGCGATCACCATCGCGGCGGCTTGAGGCCGGACGACCCGAAGTTGCTCGGAGTGGCCAACAGGGTCGTCGAAGCGGGCGCTAATCTCGTCGGCGTCCTCGCCCATGCGGGCGAGTCCTATACCTTGAGCACGCCCGATGCGCTGGTCAAAGCAGCCGAAAACGAGCGTTCAGCTACGGTGCGCGCGGCCGAAACCTTGCGCGCTCACGGCCATGCCTGCCCGATCGTCAGCCTCGGTTCGACGCCGACCGCACACTTCGCCAGCAATCTTGAGGGGGTCACGGAGTTGCGCGCTGGGGTCTACATGTTCTTCGATCTCGTCCAGCACGGGGTCGGGGTCTGTGGCATCGACGATATCGCGGTTTCCGTGTTGGCGACCGTGATCGGGTCCAAGCCGGAAAAGGGATGGGTGCTGGTTGACGCCGGGTGGATGGCGCTTTCGCGCGACCGGGGAACCGAAAATCAGCAGATCGATCAGGGTTACGGCGTGGTCTGCGACGAAAAGGGGCGGGTGCTTGAAGATGTGATCGTGGCCCAGGCCAGCCAGGAACACGGTATCCTCGCCATTCGTGCCGGTTCTGGCAAGTCCATGCCCAAGCTGCCGCTCGGGTCTCGGGTCCGGATCCTGCCCAACCACGCGTGTGCGATGGCCGCCCAGCATGATTTCTACAGCGTCGTCGACGCGGACAGCCCCAAGATTGAAGCGCGTTGGGAGCGGATGCGCGGCTGGTAGGCGCGCAACTACGCTCGGACGTCGCCCCCACTCAAATCAACACTGGTGGTCAAGAAAATGAAGTTTACCTCCTACTGGCTGGATACGTCTCAGCCGTTCAATGCAGGGTCGTCCAACCCGTTCGAAGGCCACTACGACGTGGCGATCGTGGGCGGCGGCCTGACTGGCTCCTCCGCCGCGCTGGCCCTTGCCAAGAAGGGCGCCCGGGTTGCCCTGCTGGAGGCCGAAACGATCGGCAACGCAGCGTCAGGCCGCAATGGCGGGATGTGCAACAACGGCTTTGCCCAGAACTATGCGATCATGGCTGGCAAGCACGGCAAGCCGGCCGCAAATGCGCTCTACAAGGCTTTCGACGCCGGCGTCGATATGGTCGAGCGGTTGGTGCAGGAAGAAAAGATTGACTGCAGCTTCGCCCGCGTCGGCAAGCTCAAGCTTGCCGCCAAGCCTGAACACTACGACATGCTGGCGCGTAGTCAGGAACTTCTCGCGGCCAATGTCGATCCCGAAACGAGGATGATCGCGCGCCAAGACCTGCGGACCGAAGTCGGCACCGACCGCTACCATGGCGGGCTGCTCTTTCCCAAGAGCGCGGGCATGCACGTGGGCCGGTTCGTCCGGGGCTTGGCGACCGCCGCCGCAAGGCGTGGGGCCGAAGTCCATGAACGTAGCCCAGTTATTGCTATGCGCAAGACCTCCGCCGGGCACGAGGTTGAGACCCCGCGCGGCAAGATCGTTGCGCGGCAGGTTCTGTTGGCGAGCGGCATTTCCCAGGTCGGTCCGCTCGGATGGATCCGCCACCGGATCGTGCCGGTCGGCGCCTTCCTGATTGTGACGGAACCGCTCTCGCCTGCACAGCTTCAGCGCCTCATGCCGACCCGCCGCAATGTCGTCGACACACGCAACCTCGTCGTCTACTGGCGGCTCACTCCGGACAATCGCATACTGTTCGGCGGGCGGGCCCGGTTTGCGGTGTCCAATCCGCAATCCGACGAAAAGAGCGGCCGCATCCTGAAAGCGGCGATGGTCGAAGTCTATCCAGAACTGGCCAACACCCGGATCGACTACTGCTGGGGCGGCATGGTCGATATGACCCGCGACCGCCTACCGCGCGCCGGAGAGCGCGACGGCATCTATTACTCAATGGGCTATAGCGGACACGGGACCCAGATGTCGACGCTGATGGGCACCATCATGGCCGAGGTCATGGACGGGCGCCCCGACCTAAACCCCTGGAAGGATTTCGACTGGCCGGCGATCCCCGGCTATTTCGGACGTCCCTGGTTCCTGCCGATTCTTGGTGCCTATTACTGCATGAAGGACCTTGTAGGCTGATGACGCCCCTCGAACACCTGTCGCGCAACGGCCACCTGGATAAATTTTTTATCGATGGCCAATGGGTTGAGCCGAGTGGCACCGCGACGAGTATCGTTGTCAATCCGGCCACGGAACAGGCTGTGAGCCAGTTTCCGCTTGGCAATGGCGAGGACGTGGATGCGGCCGTTGCAGCGGCCCGCCTTGCATTCGCCGCCTGGAGCCGGACCACGCCGGAATATCGTGCCGGTCTGCTCGATCGCCTGCAGGCGCTGCTCGAAGCGCGCGGCGAACTGATGGCTCAATGCCTCACCCTCGAAATGGGCGCGGCGATCGGCTATGCGCGCAGCGCGCAGGTGCCGCTGGCGATCGCGCATGTTAAGGTTGCTCGTGATGTGCTGACAGCCTTTCCCTTCGTCAGGCAGCGGGGGCAAACCGCGGTCACCCACGAACCGATCGGCGTCTGCGCACTCATTACTCCCTGGAACTGGCCGCTTTACCAGATCACCGCCAAGGTTTCGCCTGCGCTCGCGGCAGGCTGCACGGTCGTGCTGAAGCCGAGCGAGCTTTCTCCCTTGGACGCCCTGCTGTTCGCCGAGGCGATCGAGGAAGCCGGCTTCCCTGCCGGGGTGTTCAATCTCGTGCAAGGTGATGGTGCATGCGTGGGTGCTAGTCTCGCATCCCATCCGGATGTCGATATGATCTCCATTACCGGGTCCACCCGCGCGGGCGTTGCTGTGGCTGAGGCGGCAGCGCCGACGGTCAAGCGCGTCGCGCAGGAGCTCGGCGGCAAATCGCCGAACGTGATCCTGCCGGACGCAGATCTCGATCGCGCCGTTTCTCTGGGCGTAGCCGCCGCCTTCCGCAATCTCGGCCAGTCATGCAGCGCCCCAACGCGCATGATTGTGCCACGCGAGCGGCTGTCCGAGATCGAGGCAATCGCCCAGAGGGTCGCGGCCCAGATCGTCGTCGGCGATCCTCTTTCGGAAGCCACCACTCACGGTGCGATCGCCAATCGTGCCCAATTCGAACGCATCCAAACCATGATCGGCGTCGGCATTTCGGAAGGCGCCAGGCTCCTCATCGGCGGACCGGGTCGCGCGCACGATCTGAACGTCGGCCTCTATGTGAAGCCGACCATTTTTTCCGACGTGCGTACGAGCATGCGCATTGCCCAGGAAGAGGTCTTTGGGCCGGTTCTCTGCATCATCCCTTACGACACAGTCGAGGAGGCCGTCACCATTGCCAACGACACGGTGTACGGCTTGGGGGCTCATGTGCAGGGCGAGGACTTGGGTGTCGTCAGGGACGTCGCGTCACGCATTCGCTCCGGTCAGGTTCATCTCAACTACCCGGCCTGGGATCCGCATGCTCCGTTTGGCGGTTTCAAGCAGTCCGGAAACGGACGAGAATATGGTGTCGAGGGCATGCTGGAATATCTCGAGGTCAAATCCATCCTCGGCTATTTCTAGGCGACATCTTCGCCGGCTCAGGAACTGGAACTGACGATCAGTCTGGTTTCGCCGTGGGACCACATCCGTGTAACCGGACAGACATGAAGCCGGGCACGCCAAGCGGGCCGACCGTTGCGAGCAGGTTGCCACGGTCGCCCTCTGGGCGGGGCAACACAACCACCACGCCGCTCAACATGGCATTCATTCAAGGGCCTGGGGCCTCAACAGACCGATCCGCGGAAGCGCGGTCAGTGATCGATGAGACGATCCGCAGGATGACGGCCTCCCCAAAAGTCAAAGGTCATTTCATTTCACCCATTTGTTCGCCAGTGCGTCGTCCCTCCGACGCATTGAAAACGATGTTACCATGCGAGCGAGGTGTAATGAAAAGCGAGAAGGTCTCATGAGTTTCGATGACATCGACCTCAATTTGCTGAGAGTGTTCGACGTGATGATGCGTGAAAGGAGCGTAACGCGCGCAGCTGCCGAATTGGGAAGAACGCAATCAGCCGTGAGCCACTCCCTATCTAAGCTTCGATATGTATTGAAGGATGAATTGTTCACCAGAAACGGAGGGGAGATGAGTCCAACCCCTCGGGCGGTGGAGTTGCTGTCAGATATCTCTGCTGCGCTGGCGACGATTCGCGCGTCGATCGACCGGCATCAGGTGTTCAATCCAGCAACGACGCGACGCAACTTTCGCGTGGGACTTACTGACTATCACGCCATGATATTTATCCCTGGGCTCATTCGAGAATTTTCGAGGCAAGCTCCTGGCGCGACGCTGAACGTCATTCCCGCAAACGGACCCGAAATCGGTTCATCGGTCTATTTGAAACACGTCGACTGTGCGCTGACGGGAGCGGCAATACGCGACGACCCAGGTCTCTTGAAGGTGGAGCTTGGCCGGGATCGATTGTTTTGCGCGGTGTGGAGTGGAAGCCAGGTCGCCAGGAACGCCATGACACTGGAAACGTATTTGGCCAGTTCTCACCTGCAGATTTCCGCAGATGGTCTGGCAGAAGGCCTCGCGGATGCCGCCCTCAAACACATGGGTCTACGGCGCAATGTCGTTGCGACCATCTCGAATTATCTGGTGCTGCCCTGGGCGCTTCGCGGCACTGAACTGATTACCCATTGCGGTGATGCCATCCTGCAAATTCTGGACGAGAGGAGTGAGGTGACGTTGGTCCCGCCGCCCCTTCCCATATCGAATGTGAATGCCTGGCTCATTGTTCACCGCCAGATGGCGAATGACCCGGGTACCAAATGGCTCCGGGAAGTCATCATTAGCATCTACAACGAGTCGCGGACCAAGAGAGACCAAGGGTCAACCGTCGGAGCACCGGGGTTGGCCGCACAATAGGTCGCGCGCGCTGTCGCTCATTCGACCAGCCGCCTCAAGCAAACTAACCCGATCATCTCAAGCCCCTTTCGCCCGAGAGCGGGTGCCTCCTAAATCATGAGCAGTGCTCATTTTTGTAATGAGGACAATCAATTTGACGAATACTTATGCTTGAGAGCACAGTCTCTTCAAGAAAAACAGGGGAATACCGAAATGAGATCGACGTTTAGGGGCCTGATTGCCCTCGCTATCGCGTGCACCGCCTCCTCGGCGTGGTCCGCAACCCTCGACAATGTCAAGAAAAATGGAGTGCTGACGTGTGGCACAAACTCGGCCACGGCTGGCTTCAGCCTTCCCGACAATGAAGGCAAATGGACCGGATTTGTGGTCGACTATTGTCGCGCCGTGGCCGCTGCCGTGCTCGGGGATGCGCAAAAGGTCAAGTTCATCCCATTGACGCCAAAAGATCGCTTCACCGCCTTACAGTCGGGAGAGATCGACATTCTCGCGCACAACGCAACTTGGACCTCCTCCCGCGATACATCCCTCGGCATACTGTTTGCCGGCACGTATTTCTATGACGGCCAGGGATTCATGGTGCGCAAGTCGGACAACATCACGTCAGCCAAGGGCCTCGAGGGCGCATCGATATGCGTCACCCAGGGCACCACGACCGAGTTGAACCTTGCCGACTATTTTCGCTCGCAGTCGATCAAGTACACGACGGTTGGTTTCGCCGACGAGGAAGCTGTCGTGAAGGCTTACGAGGAGGGGCGTTGCGACGTCTTGTCCGCGGACACCTCCACTTTGAACGCGTCGCGGCTTCGCATGGCCAAGCCGGACGACAGCATTGTTCTTCCCGAGTTGATCTCCAAGGAGCCGCTTGGCCCGGCGGTGCGGCAGGGTGACGACCAGTGGTTCAATGTGGCGAAGTGGACGCTCTACGTCATGGTGGCCGCGGAAGAAAACGGGGTCACCTCCAAGAACGTCGATGCCATGCAATCGTCGGACAATCCCAGCATCCGCCGTCTGCTTGGCGTGGACGGCAGCATAGGCAAGGACATCGGACTCGGCGGTGACTGGCCGGTCCAGGTGATCAAACAGGTCGGCAACTACGGTGAGGTCTTTGAGCGCAATATCGGCAAGGATTCGCCGCTGAAAATGGAGCGCGGCATGAACGCGCTCTGGAACAAAGGCGGCGTTCAGTACGCTCCGCCGATCCGCTAGGCAAAGCATGGTTGCAAGGCGCCGGTGTGTTACCACCAGCGCCTTGCACGGATCCCGATAGGAACAGGCCATGTCCCATTTGTCGCATCCCGCGCCATTGCGCAGGAGCCTGTCGCTGCATGATACGAAAGTGCGGGGCGTTCTCTACCAGCTCTTGCTCGCTGGCTGCCTGCTGGCCTTGGCACTGTGCATCGGCATGCGGACAGCATCGAATATGCGGGTCCGGGGGATTCCGCTCTCATTCGATTTTTGGAATGAGTCTGCCGGCTTCGATATCAATCAAACCCTGATACCGTACGATGCACTGTCCACCTACGGTCAGGCCTTCTGGGTGGGTGTGGTCAACACCCTCTACGTCAGCTTCCTCGCAATCCTGTTGGCGACCTTGCTTGGCTTCGTCATCGGCGTTGCCCGCCTGTCGCCGAACTGGATCGTTTCGAAGGTGGCGACCGCCTATGTCGAGCTTGTACGCAATGTCCCGTTATTGCTGCAGCTGCTGTTCTGGTACAACGCCGTCCTCAAGCCGTTGCCCTCCCCGAAGGCGTCCATCGCCATCCCCGGCGGCATCTACCTAAACAATCGCGGCCTCATCATTCCGGAGATCCAGTTGCATCCGGGAGCGGGGCTGGTGGGCCTGGCATTCGTGGCGGCCATTTCCTGCTGCGTTGCATTCTGGTTTCGCGCCAGGAGCGTCCAGCGACGGACGGGCAAGCAGCTGCCGGTGCTTTTGGTCAGTCTGGCGACCTTGATAGGACTTCCGCTGGTCGTGTTCCTGGCGGCTGGCGAGCCGGTCTCGTTCGTCGCGCCGCAGCTACGCGGCTTCAATTTTCAAGGCGGGCATCAGCTCTATCCGGAGTTTGCCGCTCTCCTGATCGGTCTGTCGGTCTACACCGGTTCATACATCGCCGAGATCGTCAGAGGTGGAATCCAGGCAGTGCCAAAGGGCCAGACCGAGGCTGCGTATGCGCTGGGGCTGGCGCCGGGCAAGACGCTTCGTCTGGTCGTCGTTCCCCAGGCGCTGCGCATCATCATACCGCCTTTGACAAGCCAGTATCTCAATCTCATCAAGAACTCGTCGCTTGCGGTGTTTATCGGCTATCCCGACCTCGTTCAAATCTTTGCAGGGACGGTACTCAACCAGACCGGAGCCGCCGTCCAGGTCATGGCGATTACCCTGTCGGTCTATCTCGCTGTCTCCCTTGCCACGTCATTGGCCATGAACGCCTGTAACCGACATTTTGCGATCGTTGAGAGGTGACGCATGAGCGATCAGTCCATGCACTCGCCAATTGTCAGCAGCGCGCTCATACCAGCGATGGCGCCTCCCGCGGACATTCGGCCGGGTCCAGCGACCTGGATGAAAAAGAATCTGTTTTCGACGCCGTCTTCAGGCGCGCTGACAATATGCTTTGTCACCCTCGCCGTGTGGCTGCTGCATCACTTTCTGAGCTTTGCGATCTTCGACGCGGTCTGGAGCGGCGGCCGCGAAGCTTGCCGTGCGAACAGCCAAGGAGCTTGCTGGCCTTTCATTGCCGAGAAGTTCGACTACCTGCGATACGGCGCATACCCGGTTTCCGAGCGGTGGCGCGTGGACCTTGCGCAGGCGATCGGCGCCATCCTCATCGTTTGGCTCCTGTGGACGAAGGCTCCGCGGCGCGAAGTGGCGGCGTTGCTGTTCTTCCTCGTCTACCCCGTTGCCGCGTTCGTTCTCGTGCGCGGCGTTGCCTGGCTTCATTTGTCTATCATCGATACGACGCTCTGGGGCGGTCTCTTGATCACGCTGCTGATGTCGATCGTGGGCATCGTCTTCTCGCTTCCGATCGGGGTTATCCTGGCGCTTGGACGCAGGTCGGAACTCCCTTTCGTCAAGACGGTTTGCGTCACATTCATTGAAGTCGTCCGGGGCGTGCCGTTTATCACGGTGTTGTTCATGGCGAACTTCATGATGCCGCTCTTCGTCCCGGACTATCTGACGCCTGATCGTCTGCTGCGCCCGCTCATCGCGATAGCGTTGTTCTCGTCCGCCTATATGGCCGAGGTTGTGAGGGCCGGCCTTCAGGCGATCCCGAAGGGCCAATACGAAGCGGCCAAGGCGCTCGGGATCAGCTACTTCGACATGATGCGCCTGATCGTCCTCCCCCAGGCGTTGACGATCGTCATACCGAGCATCGTCTCGACCTTCATCGGTCTGTTCAAAGACACGACTCTGGTGGCCATCGTCGGCATCGCGGATTTCCTGAAGGCCGTGGAAACGGCGCGCGTCGATCCGAACTGGGCAGGCCCGACGATCTCCTCAACCGGCTACCTCTTTGCGGGACTGGTCTACTGGGGCTTTTGCTTCGGCATGTCCCGTTACTCGCAATCGATGGAGCGCCAATTGGCGCGCGGCCACAAATCCTAGGGCGCGACGATGATGCCACAAGCAATGTACGCGGCGACGAAGGCAACGCCCTACGACAAGGCGATCGCCATCGAGCTGCATGACGTCAACAAATGGTTCGGTTCATGCCATGCGCTCAAGAACATCAACCTCTCGGTACCACAGGGCCAGCGCATTGTGATCTGCGGCCCGTCGGGGTCGGGCAAGTCGACGATGATCCGTTGCATCAACCATCTCGAGGAGCATCAGTCGGGCGAGATCATCGTCGACGGCAAGGCGGTAACCGAGGATCTGCGCAAGATCGACGAAGTGCGCAGCAACGTCGGGATGGTGTTTCAGCACTTCAATCTGTTTCCCCACCTTACCGTACTTGAGAATTGCACCCTTGCGCCGGTGTGGGTGAGAAATATGCCGCGAGTCGCGGCTGAGGAATTGGCGCGCCATTATCTCGATCGCGTCAGAATTGCGGAGAAGGCGGACAGCTACCCAGGGCAGTTGTCGGGTGGGCAGCAGCAACGCGCTGCAATTGCCCGGGCTCTCTGCATGAACCCAAAGATCATGCTTTCGACGAGCCGACCTCTGCCCTCGATCCGGAGATGGTCAAGGAGGTGCTCGACACGATGGTGTCGCTCGCGAGTGAAGGCATGACAATGCTGTGCGTGACGCATGAAATGGGCTTCGCGCGGGAGGTGGCCGATCGCGTCGTGTTCATGGACCGAGGGGAGATCGTCGAGACCAACACGCCCCATCAGTTCTTCACCAACTCCCGATCGGAACGGGCACGGCAGTTTCTGGCGCAAATCCTCAAATAGGACGTCTGCGCAGGCACAGCGGCCGTAACCGAGGTGGCAACAGATTTTAAGGTGACTATCAAATGGCTTGTGCAGACACGCCCGCATCGGCGTTTGGGCAACGAAATATCGCGGGAATAGATTTCGACCAAATCCACGACCGCCAGCAATTCGGATCCGTCAAATGGGCCAACCAGTGGGACGAGTTCTCTCCGCAGGTCGAGGGCCAGGACCTGCTGTCTCTATGGACGGCGGATATGGATTTCCGAGCCCCGGAAACCGTCATCGCGCGACTGCGCGAGGCCGCGGACCACGGCATTTACGGCTACACCCGCCGCGATCCACGCCACTATGAGATCGTGCAATCGTGGTTCGCGCGCCGGCACAACTGGTCGCCGAAACTGGAGACTTTGCTTCCCGCGCCGGCGATCATGCCATCGGTGGCTGCGATACTGCGCACCTTCACGAAGCCCGGTGACGGCGTCATTGTGCAGTCGCCCGTGTACTCGCCCTATTTCGAAGTGGTTCAGGGAAACGGGCGGGTTCTGCTTACGAACCGGCTGAGGCTGCAGAACAACAGATATGAGCTCGATCTGGAGGATTTCGAGAAACTGGCGGCCGGCGGTGCCAAGGCATTCCTGCTGTGCAATCCTCACAACCCTGCCGGAATGGCCTGGACATTCGAAGAATTGGCGGCGCTTAACGACATTTGTGAGCGCCATGGGATCCTGGTCATATCCGACGACATTCACTGCGACATAAGGTTGTCGGATCGCCCCCACATCGTCTTCTCCTCCATCTCGGAAGATGCTGCGCAGAGATCGTTCATCTGCACCGCGCCGACGAAAACCTTCAACTTGGCTGGTATCCCTTCGGCAACAATTTCGGTAGCCAACAAAAAGCGCCGAGACGAGCTCCTTGCCGCAATGCAGGCGTCGTTCATGGTGAATGCGAACTTTTTCGGTCGCCTGGCCTTGGAGATTGCTTACAGCAGCGGCGAGCCATGGCTCGACCAACTCACGCGCTACATCGCCAGCAACATTGATCTGGTTTGCGAGTTCGCCGCTGAACGCCTTCCAGGCATCAAGCCCATGCGGCCGGACGCATCGTTTCTGGTGTGGTTGGACGCGTGCGCGCTCGATCGCAGAGTGGGTGGAATTCAGAAGTTTTTTGTCGATCAGGCCGGGGTCAATCTGTACGACGGTCGCGTCTATGGGCTTGGCGGCGAAGGCTTCATCCGCCTGAATGTCGGCTGCCCGCGTCCTCTGTTGCGCCAAGGGCTGGAGCGCATGTCCAACGCGCTGGCATCCTTGTGATTGAGCGGAACCAAGCCAGGATGCTCCGAATGCGAATTGCCATCATCAATCCCAACACGACCGCTTCGATGACCAGGGGGATCGTCGCAGCCGCCATGGCGGTGGCTGGCCCCGGGACCGAGATAGTGGGCATGCAGTCCACGGCTGGACCTGAAGCGATCGAAGGGCCATTTGACGGTGCACTCTCCGTACCGGGCCTGCTCAAGCAGGTGGTCGCGGCCGAAATGGACAATGTCGACGCCCATATCATTGCCTGCTTCGATGATACGGGTCTCGACGCGGCGAGGGCCATCGCTACCAAGCCCGTCATCGGTATAGGCGAGGCTTCGCTTCATGCCGTCAGCCTTGTCGCCCACAGCTTCTGCGTCGTGATCACTCTGTCGCGTTCCGCGCCGCTGATTGAAGACAACATTCGCCGTTACGGGTTCTCCCACCGCTGCCGGCGCGTGCTTGCTTCCTATCCCGGTACTTGAGTTGGAGAGATCTGAGAGTGGTGCCTCCGAACGAATTTCGGAGCTCATACGCGAAGGCATCAGGCTGGGAGCGGAGAGCGTTGCACTAGGTTGCGCCGGTATGGCCGAGTTTGCCTCCGCCCTCCAGCGCAAGCACGATATTCCCGTCGTGGATGGGGTCGGTGCTGCAGTCGGGCTTGCGGAGACTCTGATACGTTGCGGCCTTGCGCCCTCCAAGCGTGGCGTTTGGGCTATTCCGGCGCGCGCGAAGGGGCTAGACAGGTTTGAATGACTTGGGGCGGCCCCTCGCAAGGAATGCGTTCGGAGCACAAAGCGACTGACCATGCATCCCACAAATATCTGAGTCATTCATGGAATTTGCTAGCGGGAGACGGCTATATCGTGACACCCACTATCGAGGAAGCGCTGTTCCAGCCGCGCCGGCGCCGACCCCGAACTGTTCGTCGATGAGGCGCTGGTACGCGACGCGTACGGTGCCCCGCGAAACGCCGAGCTGAGCGGCCATGTCACGCCAGGAAGGAAGCTTTGCTCCCGGGTCCGCCGCCCCGTCTCGATGGCGTCCCGGACCGCCCGGTAGATCTGCGTCGTCAGCGGCGTCCTTGCGGCGCGGTCGAGATGGATGGGCACAGCGGCCATGGCGCAATGGTACCATCATTCCCGCCAATCTTGGTCCTGTTTCATGACCAGAGCCGGACATATCTATCGGGCATCGCCGCGCGACAAATGACCGAGGAGATTAATTCAGATGAAGGCAATCGCAGTTACGGATCAGACCGCGGGAACGGCCGGGATGAAGCTAGCGGAGCGACCCAAGCCACAGGCGGCCATAAACGACGTCGTCGTTCAGGTTCATGCGTCGGGATTCGTCCCGACTGAGTTGGCGTGGCCATCGACCTGGACCGATCGCGTCGACCGTGACCGGACGCCATCGATCCCCGGGCACGAGCTCGCCGGAGTGGTAACCGCCCTCGGCTACGGTACGACGGGGCTCTCGGTGGGCCAGCGGGTGTTCGGTCTCGCCGATTGGTATCGCGACGGCACCCTGGCGGAGTATGTAGCCATGGAGGCGCGCAACCTCGCGCCGCTGCCGGGCGACGTCGACTTCACGGTGGGCGCGAGCCTGCCAATCTCGGGCCTGACCGCGTGGCAGGGACTGTTTCAGCACGGCCGCTTTCAGGCGGGGCAGAGCCTCCTCGCGCATGGTGCGGCCGGCGCAGTCGGGTCGATGGTGACGCAACTCGCACGAGAGGCCGGCGCCTACGTCATTGGCACCGGACGCGCTGCCGACCGTCAGAAAGCGCTCGACTTCGGCGCCAACGAGTTCGTCGACCTCGAGAACGACGCCCTGGAAGACGTCGGCGGTGTCGATCTGGTGTTCGATGTCATCGGCGGCGACATCCAGAAGCGGTCCGCAGGCCTGATTCGAGCCGGAGGAACACTGGTGACCGTCGTTGGGCCGCCCGAGGTGCGACCAGCCAATGGCCTGGCCGTCGACTTCGTTGTCGAGTCCGATCGAGCTCAACTGAGTGAGATCGTCCAGCGGGTGCGGGACGGACGACTCCGGACGAACATCGGCAACATCTCGTCCCTCGACGATGCCGTTTCCGCCTTCAACCCGACCGAGCGACGCTCGGGGAAGACGATCATCCGCGTTCGTCCGTGAGCGACACGCGCCTCTCGATGCTCGCGGCCGGGCGGTGCTGTCCAGATCGGCCGATCTGCGTCCTGTGAGACGCGCCCGTGGCAACCCGGGAAACTACCCATATCCCATGGCATGAGATGTCGAATGGGTAGTGTCTCAGTTTGAAATTTCAGGTGCGGGCGGTGCGTATTCGGATGGCTGTTTAGCCAATCTTTCGCCGTTCACAATTATGATCGCACCTTCAAACTGACAGGCTTCGATAGTCGCCTGATCAATTGACCGTGTATCGTGTACGTGAGGCAAGAGATTCGAACTCCTGACCCCAGATTCGTGGTCTGGTGCTCTACCCAGCTGAGCTCCGTGCGCGCAACAGCCAGGCTTTCCATGACCCCCGCGACCCGATCGTGAACGACCGGTCGTTTTCGGATTCAGCCCTTGCGCTCCTGAAGGCTGTTGCCGCCGTCGACCACGAGCAGGGCGCCGTTGACGTAGCTGGCGGCTTCCGATGCCAGGAACACCACCGCCGCGGCAACCTCGTCCGGTCGCCCGGCCCGCGCCGGTGGCGTGTGCAGGGCAGCTTGCCGCTCCATTGCGCTCGACGAGCCCGTTTCGATCCAGCCGGGGGCCACGGCGTTGGCCGTGATGCCGCTTTTTGCCACTTCGAGCGCCAGCGTGCGCGTCAGGCCGACCATGCCGGCCTTGGCGGCGGAATAGCCGGCGGTGCCTTCGAAAGACACCAGCGGCCCGGTAACCGACGCCACATTGACGATGCGCCCATAGCCTGCCTCGACCATCGCCGGCAGAAACGCGCGGGTGACCAGGAACGCGGTCTTCAGGCTGACGTCGATCCCTTGGTCCCAGTCGGCCTCGGTCATGGCGAGAAACGCCTTGTCGACCGAGGGCGATGCCAGCGAGCCCATGCCGGCATTGTTGACCAGGATGTCGACAGCGCCGACATCAGCCCGCAGCCGCGCGACTTCGGCTGCGATGGTGAGATCGGCGACCGCGGATTTGGCATTGATGCCTTCGGAGCAAAGCTCGGCGGCGCGATCGAGTACACGCGCGCTGGCACCGTTCAGGAAAACGGCATGACCGGCAAGGCCGAGCTGCCGCGCAATGGCAAAGCCGATGCCGTCGGCAGCACCCGCCCCGGTGATCAGCGCACGCTTGGTGGTACAAGAAGGCATGGTCAAATCAGAGTCCGCTGGTTCCGCCGTCGCGGTCTTACCACACATTTTGGGCGACGGTGCTGCGAAGATTTGCTCTGCAACATTCCGCGCCGCTTTGCGTTCTCGAAGCCATGCCGAACGAGGCGGAATTGCGGTGACAGTGCACTTAACTCGCCATCGCAATACATCGCGAGTGTCAGGCGCGCGGCCGGCCGGATGCAACTCGACGGCTTGCATCGGAAGAACGGCCAGTTGGTCCTCGACAATGGCCCATGCGTCGTATCCGGTTGCCGCGAACAGCGGAATGCGCCGATTGTTCCCGTTTTTGTTCCGCGGGCCTTTCCAGTCACGGATCAGAAGCATCCGCGTACGGGCGTCCATGTCGGACCACCGCGCCTTGCAGATTTCCTCCTGGCGCATCGCGGTAGCCACTGCGAAACGTATGATCCGGCCGACCGGCGCGATTTGACGAGGGTTTGCATCGAAGTGGGCGATGAGCCTGCCGAGTTCATTCTAGGTCGGCCTCCTGTCGCGCTGATGACCTTTCCCGACCAGGCCAAGCCTCTTTAAGGCGATACGCGCCAGATCGACCGGTTCGATCTTTAGTAGTAGGCCGTGCACCGCAGCGGCATGAGCCAGAATGAATTCCACAAAGCCGCTGTCGATGCCGAGAGTCATCGGTCCGGCACCTTGGGCGGCACGATCGCGACCAAAACGAATGAGCCGTTCGCGATGAAGGGCTGCGATGTTGCACTTACCCAGATGTCTCTGGAGCATATCGAGGGCCGCGGCCTTGGAGCGGCGAGGGGACTTGCCTACATCGCACATGTCGTCGATATGAAGGTCGATGAGTTCGCCGAAGTTTTCAGGCGCGCTATACGGGACTTGGTCGGCGTCTCACCGCGATCGACTTGGCGCTCGGCTTCGGTTGCCCAGTGCAGTGCGTCGTCTCGGCGCAGGAAGGTCTCGCTGATGTAGCGACCTTTGCGACGGACTTGGACACGCCAGGAACCGGACGAGAGCTTTGTGTAGGTGGCCATTTTTCGTGTGCGCTCCGTGTGCACTGAGAGATCGAAACGTGGCGAAAAGGTCGTATTCTGGCGTAAATTCGTGTGCACTAGGTAGGTTCTAACGATTTGATGTTAAAGAAAAAATGCTGAAAAATCAAGATCATAGACTGGCCGTGGCGCCGATGATGGATTGGACGGACCGGCATTGCCGGTTCTTCCATCGCCAGCTGACGCGCGAGGCGCTGCTCTACACCGAGATGGTGGTGGCCGATGCGGTCATCCACGGCGCACGCGAGCGGTTGCTTGGCTTCGACGACAGCGAACATCCGGTGGCGCTGCAACTCGGCGGCGCCGATCCGAAAAAGCTGGCCGAGGCGGCGCGCATCGGCGAAGCCTTCGGCTATGATGAAATCAACCTCAATGTCGGCTGTCCGTCTGACCGCGTGCAGTCGGGCACCTTCGGCGCCTGCCTGATGAAGTCACCTGTGCTCGTTGCGGATTGCGTCGCGGCGATGGAGGCGGCGGTGAAAATACCGGTTACCGTCAAATGCCGCATCGGCGTCGATGAGCAGGATCCGGAGCCGGCACTTGATGCGTTGGCCGACGGTGTTTTCGCGGCCGGCGCCGACGCGCTGTGGGTGCACGCCCGCAAGGCCTGGCTGGAAGGACTGAGCCCAAAGGAAAATCGCGACATCCCGCCGCTCGACTATGGCCGCGTGTATCGGCTGAAAGCCAGAAAGAAAAACAAATTCATCGGCATCAATGGCGGCATTCAATCACTCGCAGAGGCGCTGACGCATCTCGACCATGTCGATGGCGCCATGCTTGGCCGCACCGCCTATCACACGCCAGGGATACTGACCGGCATCGATGCCGCGTTTTACGGCGGCACAGCTGAGCCGTTCGATTTTGCCGCCCTGATCGATGCCATGGCGGATTACGCCGCACGCCATATCAAACAGGGTGGACGGCTCGGGCATGTCACCCGGCACATGGTCGGGCTGTTTCACGGCCTGCCCGGTGCGCGCCGCTACCGGCAGATCCTTTCCACCGATGCGACAAAGCCGGGTGCAGGGCCGGAGGTGCTCAAGAGGGCTTTCGCAGAGGTCGATTTCGGTCGGACCGCAGAGGCGGCCTGAGGAAGGACTTAATCCCGCAAGATCATGCGATCGCCACGGACATCGAAGCCCGATAGCGAGCCGATGAAATTCATGCCGAGCAAGCTTTGGCCGAGCGTGCCGGGGGCGGCGATCATGATGGGCATATCTTTGCGCACGATGCCGCCGATCGACAGTTCATCGGTTCGCACCGCCGCCGCGCGCGTCATGCCGTTGGCGGTCGAGATCGGTATGGTGAAGCGCAGAGCCGCCGAATTGAACCCCGCGGCCAGTGCGTCCTCGGCGGTCAGCACGGTGCTGGTCGCGCCGGTATCGACAACGGTCAGGATCGGTGTGCCGTTTATCGTGACGCGCGCTTCGAAATGGCCGCTGCCGGCCTTGTCCAGGGTGACGGTAGCATGGCCTCCTTCCACGCCCAGCGCCAACGGACTGCCGGGAACAAGGCCGGCGGTGATGCGGCTGGCGAAATCCTGCAACTCATAGCGGTACTGATAGCCGGCGATCAGCGCCAGCACGATTGCGCCCCAGGCGCCGAGGCTGCGGGCGATGGTGCCCAACGGCCTGCCCGATCTGAGCAGGCCGGCGCCGACGAGTGCCGCTAAAGCGCCAAGCCAGATCAGCTGGCTGAAATCGTAATTCTCAATGCCGAACGTACTGCCGGCGGAATCGTTGAGCATGAGCAGGAGCACACCCGCCCCGATCGCGATGATCAGAATCCACAATAGTCGGTTCATCTCCGCGGCCGGTTCACGAGAGGGCGTCGCGTTCGCGTGCCATGCGGCTGCGACGGGTTTCCCGGCGGGGGCGTCGCTCGACCGTTTCCAGCCTTGCCGGCAGCTCGGCCATGACGCTGCGGCGCGTTTGCGGGGTCATGTCGATCCAGGCGGCGATTTCCTCGCGCGTGCGCCCGCAACCGAAACAGAAGCCGGTTTTCATATCGATCGAACAGACCAGGATGCACGGGGATTCAATGGCCGTCATAAGGATTTCCTTGGCTAGCCTCCACATGGTGCAACGACAAAGTCAATGCAAGCCCTTCGGGATGCGCCGCCAACGCGTGCTTTCGCGTCAAAACCGCCAAGTTGTACCGGGCCTGGAGGTTGTGCCGGCTTGAGGTTGTGCCGGCTGGCCAAGGCGGCTATGCCGCACACCAATTCACACAGACAACGGCTATCGAGATGACCAGCGCGCTGCCTTTCGACGATTTTCGCGACCTCTTGGTGAGCCTGCCGCCGGCAGATGTGGCTGCCAACACCCGCGTGCGCCAGTTGTTTGCCAAGGCAGACAAGCCCGAAGGCTCGCTTGGCCGCATCGAGGACATCGCCGCCTGGCTCGCCGGCTGGAGCGGCCGCTCGCCGCCGGCGGTGACGCGACCATTGGTGGCGATCTTCGCCGGCAATCATGGCGTCACCCGCCACGGCATTTCGCCGCGCCCCGCCGCCGCCACGGCAAATGCAGTCGAGCTCTGCGCCGCGGGCGGTGCAGCGATCAACCAGATCTGCATCGCCACCGATCTCGGCTTGAAGGTGTTCGATCTGGCTCTGCACATTCCGACAGCCGACATCACCCAGGATGCGGCACTGGACGAGCGCGGTTGCGCCGCCACCATGGCCTTCGGCATGGAGGCGATTGCCGGCGGCACCGACCTGCTTTGCCTTGGCGACCTCGGCGTCGGCAATTCGACTGTGGCCGCGGCCCTTTGCACGGCACTGTTCGGCGGCACCGGCGCCGACTGGATCGGGCCTGGATCAGGGGCCGACGGGCCGATGCAGAGGCGCAAGGCGGAGGTGGTCGATGCCGCAATCGCGTTTCATGGCGCGAGCCTCAAGGACCCGCTGGAAGCGCTACGCCGGGTTGGCGGACGGGAATTCGCGGCGATCTGCGGCGCCATTCTGGCGGCGCGGATGCAGAAGATCCCGGTGCTGCTCGATGGATTTGCGGCGACTGCGGCCGCTGGTGTCCTGCATGCCGCCAACCCCGCCGCGCTCCATCATTGTCTCCTCGCAAGCCTGTCGCCGGAGCCCGGCCATGCCAAGGCCGCCGAGCGCCTCGGCCTTCGCCCGCTACTCGATCTGGGCGTCAGTCAAGGCGAGGGGGTAGGCGCGGCTCTTGCCGCCGGCCTGGTCAAGGCGGCCGCGCTGACCAGCTCCGGCATGGCAGCCGCGGTCCGCGGCTAGGCATTCAGCGCCGGCGCGAAGCAACTGCCCTGGTCGGCAGCGCCGGTAGTTCCTCCATCACTCGGCTCAGCGGGAAGATGGCGGTGGCCTCGGTGCCTTCGCGCAGCCTGGAATGGAGCTGGAATTCACCGCCGTGCATGGCCAGCAGGCCTTGCACGATCGGCAGGCCGAGCCCGGTGCCCTGTTCGGCGCTCTTGATGGCAATCGAGCCCTGGCCGAAGGCCGAGAGCACGATCGGAATCTCGTCCTCCGGTATGCCCGGCCCATTGTCCTTGACGGAGAGATATTGCCCGCCGCCCGCCGTCCAGCCGACGCGCACGCGGATTTCGCCGCCGGTGGCGGTGAACTTGATGGCATTGGACAACAGATTGAGCGTAATCTGCCGCACCGCGCGTTCGTCGGCGAACAGGCGCGGCAAGGCGTTTTCGAAATCCTGGACGATGCGGATGTCCTTGTTGCGCGCCTTCAGCTCCATCATGTGGCAGCAATCCTCGACGACGGAGAGCAGCATCATCGGCTCCTCATTAAGCTGGTAGCGGCCCGCTTCGATGCGCGACAAATCGAGGATTTCGTTGATCAGGTCGAGCAAATGCTGTCCGGAGTCGTGCACGTCACGGGCATAGTCGCGATAGGTGGGATTGCTCATCGGGCCGAGCACCTCGTTGGCCATCACTTCGGAAAAGCCAAGAATGGCGTTGAGCGGCGTGCGCAGTTCGTGGCTCATCGAAGCCAGGAACCGCGATTTCGCCAGATTGGCGTCTTCTGCCCGCCGCCGTGCCTCGTCCGACATCGATTTCGCCGTCTCCACCTCCGCGATCAGCGCATCCTTTTCGGAGCGGAACGACAGCAGCATCAGCGAGGAACGGTTGAGCTGGCGGGCCACATAGGCGAAGAAAGGCAACGAGGCCATCAGCAACCCGGCCATGATCATTTCGACCGGCATCCATAATTTAGCGCTGGCATAGGCATAAATGGCGACCGGGAGGGCGAAGGTCGCCAACAGCGCACCGCGCAGGGACGAGGCCAGGATCGCGGTTGCCGACATGGCGAGCAGCAGCACCACCGCCTTGGCAACCTGGAACTGATCTATTTGGCAAGTTTCGCAGCCGAGCCATGCGAACCAAGCCCAGCCAAGCCCGCAAAGAAAATGGCCGATCAGGAAATCCCTATGCGTTTCCAGCGGGTTGAGCTCGGACGCTTGAGTGACGCGTCTGGCCATGAATGCGACGATGGTATAGCAGATGAATGTGAATAGCGCCCAGACGCCGATCTCCTTGCCGATGCCCGCGAGCAAGCCTGCCGCGGCCGTTGCCAGAACGAGCAGCGGGATGACGATCACGCCGCCGGTCATCGAAAGCGCGTGGAGCTTCAACAGCTCGCGGTCGAAGTCGGGATTTCCGGCCTGCTGCGAAAGACGGTCGCGCGTCTTGCGCACCGCGCGCGCGACATCGCTGTTGCGATGGCGTTTCCTGCGGTCCACAATAAACTTGTCCGCCGTGGTCGAGCGTTGCAGGGGCATGAAGTCTTCAATTTACGCGGGCAGCAATTTCAAATCGTTAAGCTACGATCGAATGATTAACCAACGGTTTGCCATATGAGCCGTTCGTGGTCGCGATGGCCGCGCCAGCGATACTATGCGCCGCTTCCGCGAAGCCTGTGGCGCAGGCTGGTGGACTATGGGCTGACATTCATCGTGCTTGGCCTGCTGATCCTACTGGCGGCGCGCCTCGACCGGGTGGAGACGCGCAAGACGGAGGGCGCGGCCATCGTCAATGACGGCGATAGCATCACTCTCGGCAACGAGCGCATCCGGATGCGTGGCATCGACGCCCCGGAATATTCGCAGATCTGCCGCAAGGACGGTGCCGATTATCCCTGCGGCAAGCTCGCGCGGCAGTCCCTAATGCGGTTGATAGCCGGCAAAGCCGTCTCATGCAGCGGCTGGCAGCGCGACCGCTATGGCAGGCTGCTCGGCGACTGCAAGGCCGGCGGCAAGGACCTCAACCGCGCGCAGATCGAGGCCGGCTGGGCGGTCGCCTTTGGCGATTTCGAGACCGAGGAAGCTGCTGCGCGCGCGGGCAAAGCCGGCATCTGGGCCGGAACTTTCGACGAGCCGAAGAACTGGCGCGAGAGCCACGGCCACGAGCTGGTCGAAAGAAAGCACGGCACCTTGGCGTCGATCGGCGATGCATTGCGAGAGATTTTTCGCTTCTGGTGAGCTGTGCCTATAATTCGCCGGGACGGACGAGGAGGATAGAGATGAAGCTGTTCGACGGCGGGCGCGCGCCCAATCCACGTCGGGTTCGGATTTTTCTGGCCGAAAAGGGACTCCAGGTTCCGCTGGTGCCCGTCGACATGGGCGCACTGGAGCACAAAGAGCAGCCGGTCAGCTCGCGCAATCCGCTGAAGCGTCTGCCGGTGCTCGAGCTCGACGATGGCACCATCATCACCGAATCCGTCGCAATCTGTCGTTACTTCGAGGAACTGCACCCCGAGCCGGCTTTATTCGGGCGCGGGGCGCTCGGCAAGGCAATCGTCGAGATGTGGCAAAGGCGTGTGGAGTTCAATCTGTTCGGCTGCGTGGCCGCGGCGTTCCGGCATATCCACCCCGCAATGAGGGAATGGGAGATCCCGCAAATCCCCGAATGGGGCGAGGCCAACAAGCCCAAGGCGATCGAATTCCTGAGATTTCTGGACGCTGAGCTCGCCCGCAGGGAATTCGTCGCCGGCAATGCCTATTCGATCGCCGACATCACCGGGCTGGTCGCCATCGACTTCATGAAACCGGCTCGCATCAAGGTACCCGAAGAGTGCACCAACGTGCTGCGCTGGTATCGAGAAATCTCCAGCCGGCCGAGTGCCGCCGCCTGACAATGAGTTCCGAATGAGTGAAGAGCTGGAAGCCTTGGCGGCGAGGGTACGCGCCTGCCGCATCTGCGTCGATAAGCCAGCCGGCAGGCCGTTGCCGCACCAGCCGCGTCCGGTGCTCAGGCCATCTTCGAGCGCCCGCATCCTGATCGCCAGCCAGGCGCCGGGTACCAAGGTCCACGTGTCAGGCATGCCGTTCACCGACGCCTCCGGCGATCGGCTGCGAAGCTGGCTGGGCGTCGGTAACGAGGAATTCTATGACACGGACAAGTTTACCATCGTGCCGATGGGTTTTTGCTTTCCAGGTCAGGACGCCAAGGGCGCCGACCTGCCGCCGCGCCGCGAATGTGCGCCGGCATGGCGCGCGTCGCTGATGGCGCTGATGCCGCAAGTCGATCTGGTGCTGACCATCGGCATCTACGCGCAAAGCTGGCATATGGGCGCGGCGCGCCGTCCCTCGCTGACGGAAACAGTCACGAACTGGCGCGCCATCTGGGCAGCGCCGACCGAACCGAAGGTTCTGCCGCTGCCGCACCCGTCCTGGCGCAACACTGGCTGGCTGAAGCGCAATCCATGGTTTGAAATGGATTTGCTGCCCTTTCTGAGATCGGAAATCCGCTATCGCCTTGGGTAAGCATTCAGCAAGAAATCACTCGCTTTTGAGCAATCCAACAGAATTTCTTTCTTGTAATAGGCCACGACAAGAGGGAATATGGTAATCTATTCCTCGAAGCGCCTGCCGCATGAGGGAACGCGCGTTAAATTCTTGTTTATGCATGTCGTTGCGCAAGGCCGCTGCGCACTTGGACGACTTGCATCAGGGGAGCACCAAATGGACCGCCTCGATAGAAAAATCCTCCGCCTCCTGCAGGAGGATGCGACGCTTGCAGTCGCCGACGTCGCCAAGAAGGTCGGCCTGTCGACGACACCGTGTTGGCGGCGCATCCAGAAGCTCGAGGAAGAGGGCGTCATCAAGCGGCGCGTTGCCATCCTCGACCATGAAAAGGTGAATGTGCGGGTCACGGTGTTCGTCTCGATCCGCACCAATTCGCACAGCCATGAATGGTTACGGCGCTTTTCGGAGGTCATCCAGGAATTTCCCGAAGTGGTCGAATTCTACCGCATGAGCGGCGATGTCGACTATCTCTTGCGCGTCGTGGTGCCGGACATCGCCGCCTACGACGCCTTCTACAAGCGGCTGATCGCCAAGATCGAGATCCGCGACGTGTCCTCTTCCTTCGCCATGGAGCAGATCAAATACACCACCGAGATGCCGCTGGATTACATGGTGCTCGACAAGGAGTCCGGCGCCAACGCCGCCTGAGGTTCTTCTGCTTAGTTCTTCTTTTTGTTGAGAAAAGTCCACGGCGAGTTGACCGGAAGCGTGATTGTGTCCGGCACGATGTCGACGTCGACCACCTCGGCCTTGCGCACAGTGTAACCCGACTGGATGACACTGACCCCGTCAAGGATGAAAAGCTGGCTGTTCTCCATGCCCGGCTGCAATGTGCCCGTCACCGAAACCGGCTGGTAGGCCTCGGACATCCGGTAGGGTTGGGCAGGCGTGACGAGGACGATCTGGTTGGGCGGCGGCGTCGGCATATGGCTGCAGGCGCCTGTCCAGGGCACCAGCAGGAATTGATAGACGAGATCACCGTCGCGATCGACCGGCAGTGCGTAGCCCGCGAGCTGCACGGTCTGGTTCTGCAAATTGAGAGACAGGGTTTCTCCATGATCCGGCATTTTGGCCGCGATCACCGGCAGTCCGACGCTTTCGGCGGCTGCCTGGGTAGCCGGGCGCAGATCTTTCCAGAAAATGTGCATGGTTCCGCCCGAAGCGCTTGCCGCGATGGCGGACGCCAACAAGGCAGTCGCCAAGACCGCGCCTGATTTAAAAGGGTTGCTCATCGCTGCTCCGCTGTTGAGCCTTGATCTGCGGACATCAAGTAATGCTGCCGCTGCCCACAGGTCAACGTTCAAGCCGCATGACATGCCGGCGCGAGCCGGTCATGCCGATCTCGCGAAAGCCGCGAGCGACGAACATGTCGCGAAAACCCATGAAGCTGTAGCTCGGTGAGGCCCGGTCGACGGGATAGGCTTCGATCGTCCTGGCGCCTTTGGCAAAGGTGTGATCGATCGCCGCGTCGAGCAATGCGCTTGCCAGCCCGCCGCCGCGCAGCGCTCTCGGTACATAGAAGCAGACGATCGACCAGATGCCCGTCTCGCTATCGTCCTGTTGCCGTGACAATTTGCGGTAGGTCTCGCGCGGCGCGACCGAGCACCAGCCGACGGTCCGGCCATCGACCTGGGCGACAATGCCGACCGGCGTGCCGGCGCCGATCAGGGCAATCATCGCGCGTTTCCTCTCGTCGTTTCCGACATGCTCGCGGTGGTCGAGATTGCGCCAGGCCATACACCAGCAGTATTTTGGCCCGCCGGGTTGCTCGAACAGGTTTTCGAAATCGGCGCGCGTCGATTGCGTCACCTCCGTGAAGCGCACTTGGCTCAGGTCAAGCTTTTCTGGCGGCGAGCCGTTGGAGCGTCTTGGCATCGGAGAGTTCCGTCACGGCGTCCTTGCCGATCCAGCGTGCAGTCTTGTCCGTCGAGGCAGCCAGTTTTTGCGCCAGGGCAAGGGCAGGGCCGTGCAAATTGACCGATCGCTTGCCGATCGAACGAAGCGCCCAGTTTACGGCCTTCTTCACAAAGTTGCGGCCGTCGGTCGCATGCGCTTCGATGATCGACAGGAATTCAAAAAAGGTCGTCTCGGGTTCCTTCTTCCTGTGGACCACCGACCAGGCCATCATCGCAAAAGCCGTGCGTCGAACGAATTCCCGTTCGTCGGCCGCGAATTCGGCAATCAGTTCCCTCCAGCACTCCGTATCGACAAAGAGATCGGAGACGCCGTCGACGATATCCCAGGAATCGAAAGTCGCCGCCCATCGTCTTGCATCGGCGGCGGAGAACCGCTCCGGATCGGCCGTCACGGAAGCGATGAACTGCGCCTCCATGATGCCTGTCCGCCAAAGCTCGAAGGCACGCTCATGGTTGCGCTTGATTTTCTTGGCAATCTGCCGCTGCACGCCATGCGAGATACCGAGCGCACGTTCGATCTTGATGCCGTAGCGCAGCATGCCAAGTCGATTTTCCTCCGAGGCGATCGAGCGCAGATGAGCGACGATTTCATCGGCGCTGGATTGAGGCGAAAGCTCGGCCACGGCGAAATCCTATTTCTCCAGCCGCGCCAGCAGCGAGGACGTGTCCCAGCGCTTGCCGCCCATCGCCTGCACGTCCTTGTAGAACTGGTCGACGAGTGCCGTCACCGGGAGTTTGGCGCCGTTGCGGTCGGCCTCGGCGAGGCAGATGTCAAGATCCTTGCGCATCCAGTCGACGGCGAAGCCGAAATCATATTTGCCGGCGCTCATCGTCTTGTGGCGGTTCTCCATCTGCCAGGAACCGGCGGCGCCCTTGGAGATCACCTCAATGACCTTTTCGATGTCGAGCCCGGCCTTCTTGCCGAAATGGATGCCCTCGGCCAGGCCCTGAACGAGACCGGCGATGCAGATCTGGTTGATCATCTTGGTGAGTTGGCCAGCCCCGGCTGGTCCCATCAAGCCGACCATGCGGGCATAAGCATCTATGACTGGCTTGGCCCTGTCGAAGGGGTCGGGCTCGCCGCCGACCATCACGGTCAGCGTGCCGTTCTCGGCGCCTGCCTGACCGCCGGAGACCGGGGCATCGAGGAACGAAAAACCGAGCGCCTGCGCCTGCCGCGCCAGTTCGCGCGCGACCTCGGCCGATGCCGTGGTGTTGTCGACGAAGATGGCGCCCTTCTTCATGGAATCGAAAGCGCCTCCGGCGCCGGTCGTCACCGAGCGCAGATCGTCGTCATTGCCGACACAGGAAAAGACAAAATCCTTGCCCTCGGCCGCCTCCGCTGGCGTCGCGGCGAAGCTGCCGCCATGCTGGGCAACCCACTGCTCGGCCTTGGCCCTGGTGCGGTTGTAGACGGTGACGTCGTGACCACCCTTGTTCTTGAGATGCCCGGCCATCGGATAACCCATGACGCCAAGACCGAGATATGCCACCGAAGCCATGTTTTCGAATCCCTTTGAAGCCTGCTTTGCGGTCTTCTTACCGGATCAGGCAAGGCGATGGGAGTCAGCGGTGCAGATGGATGGTGATGCGCCGTTCGATCCACTCGACGCCATGGCGCAACGTTTCGACGATGATCAGATAGATGATCGCCGCCCAGATATACGACTGAAAGTCGAAGGTGCGCGCGTAAGTGAGCCGGGTGATGCCCATCAAATCGTAAACCGTGATGATGGCGACGATTGCCGAGCCCTTGATCATCAGGATGATCTCGTTGCCATAGGGGCGCAGCGCCACAATCAGCGCCTGCGGCAGGATTATTTTCCATATCGTCTGCAGTTTGTGTAGGCCGAGCGAGGCGGCACCTTCCCATTGGCCCCTCGGCACGCTCTCGATCGCGCCACGCAAAATCTCGGCCTGGTACGCGGCCGTATTCAGTGAAAAGGCGAAGATCGCGCAGTTGAACGCTTCGCGGAAGAAGCCCCACAGGCCGACCATCTCGAGCTCCGGCCGGAAGGAGCCGACGCCATAGTAGACCAGGAAGGTCTGCGCCAACAGCGGCGTGCCGCGAAAGAAATAGACATAGGCATAGGCGAACCCCGAAAGGATCGGGTTCTTCGACATGCGTGCATAGGCGATCGGCACAGACAGGATCGCGCCAAGCACAATCGAGATGGCAACCAAAAGCAGGGTGATGCCAAGGCCGGATATGTAACCGGGTGCATATTTCTGGAAGAACTCGGGGTTCCACGCAGCAATGAGGTAGACGACCATGCCAATGCCGAGAGCGATCCACAGGCCGACCAGGACATGGCCGAGGATGCGTTGGCGCGGCCAGCCGCGTGCGGGGGGCGGCGGCCGGTCGACCTTCAGCGTGCCGGTGGCCAGGCTCATCTCTTGACCTCGCTGCCGCCGACCGCTCGTTCGATCGCATTGATCCCGAAGGAGGAGACGATCGCCAGCAGGAGATAAATCAGCCCGGCAAAACCATAAAACAGGAAGGCATGCTTGGTGACGCGGGCGGCAACCCCGCTCTGCCGGAGGATCTCGTTGAGCCCGACCGCCGAGACCAGCGCGGTGTCCTTGAGCAGGATCAGCCAGAGATTGGCAAGTCCGGGCAACGCAATCCGGATCAACTGCGGCAAGACGATCAGCCGCATCGTCTGGCCGCTGGACAGGCCAACCGAATAGCCTCCCTCATATTGCCCTTTTGGAATGGCGCGGAACGCGGATAAGAACACCTCGCTGGAATAAGAGGAAAAAATGAAGCACAGCGCGATCATCCCGGCGACGAAGCTGTTGACGTCGGCGGACGTGCCGGGGCTCACCAGTCGGACAACGTACTGCAGGATCAAGGGGATGCCGAAGAAGATCAGAAACAGCGTGAGCAGCTCGGGTATTCCGCGAAAGATCGTGGTGTAGATGTTCCCGGCCAGTCTCAGCGACGGCTCTTCCGACTGTTTGGCCAGCGCCACGAAAAAGCCGAGCGTCAGCCCGAAGGGCAGAGTGGCCAGAGCAAGAAATACCGTGACAAGCACACCGGAGGCGATGTCGTCGAGCCAGCCCTCAGGCCCCCAACTGAGAAGCGTCAATGCGCTCTGCATCCGGCTGCCTGTTCTCCTTTAAGGGCTCTTTTGAGAGCCGCGCCGCACCCTGCTGCGGCGTTCTTTAAGGGAACGGCGGGAAATTCCCGCCGTTCATATTGTCATTCAAATCAGGACTCGCCGCCATAAACGTCATACTTGAAGTATTTGTCGTTGATTTCCTTGTACTTTCCGTTTGCGCGGATGGCGTCGATCGCCGCATTGAACTGGTTGACCAGGTCGGTCTCGCCTTTGCGCACGGCAATGCCGGCGCCCGGACCGTGGATTTCGATGACCGGCTTGATTGTGCCGACCAGCTTGCAGCAGGCGCCGTCCGGCGAATCCAGCCATTGCTGCAGCACGACGATATCGTCATTGGCCGCATCGAGCCGGCCATTGGCCAGATCGAGCTGATATTCCTGCGCGGTCGGATACGGCTTGACGGTGCTGTCGGTATAAGTCTTGGTCGAATAGTTGAAATGCGTGGTGGACGCCTGCACACCGATCGTCTTGCCGGCCAAATCTTCCTTGGTGACACCCTTGATGTCGGTGTCCTTGGGGGCGGCGATCGCCGGCGGCGTATTGTAATATTTGTGGGTGAAGTCGACCTTCTCGGCGCGTTCCGGCGTGATCGACATCGACGCGACGATGGCGTCGAACTTGCCCGCCTGAAGGGCTGGAATGATGCCGTCCCAGTCCTGCGCGACGAAGGTGCACTTCACCTTCATCTCGTCGCAGAGCGCTTTGGCGATGTCGATATCGAAGCCTACGAGCTGGCCGTCGGCGGTCAGATTGTTGAATGGGGGATAGGCTCCCTCCGTGCCGATCCTCAAGGTCTTTTCCTGGGCCTGGGCAACGCCAAGCGTCAGCAGCGCAGCCGAAGCGGCGAGCGCGATACGCAGTGCAATACGCATAATAGTCCTCTCTGTTGGTCCCGGCCGTCGTTCCCGAACGGCTCTGTGGGCGGTGCTTTTGACCGCCCGCTGATGCGATACTCCCATTCTTTCCCAAGAAAAAGCAACTGCAAAACCGTCGCTTGAGGGAAGGTCAGGTTCAGAAAGCGATGACGTTGGGTCAGACGCCTAAATTCGAAGATAAGCGGGCAGAAACTGTGTTCTCCCGCATCTTCAGCGCGTCAGGCCGATGGCGTGCTCGATGAAGTCAGCTATCGAATTCGTGTCGTCGAGATCGAAGGCCGGCAGGTCTTCGCCGACAATGGGAAAGTCGGAGGCGATGGCGACGATGTGTGGATCGGTTGCCGAAAGTGGCGCCCGGTCCTTGGCCTCGAGCCGTCGCGTCTCGATTTTCTTGTGCGCCTCGCGCTTGTAGCCCTCGACCAGCACGATATCGGAGGGTGCCAGCCGTGACAGGATCGCGTCCAGCGTCGGCTCGTCCTCGCCGCGCGATTCGTGCATCAGCGCCCAGCGCCTGCCCGACACGACCGCGACCTCCATCGCTCCCGCCTGCCGGTGGCGAAAGCTGTCCGCTCCAGGTTTGTCGATGTCGAAATCATGATGGGCGTGTTTTACCGTCGACACTTTCCAGCCGCGCCGCACGAGCTCGGCTACCAGCTTTTCGGTCAATGTCGTCTTGCCGGAGTTCTTCCAGCCGGTGATGCCGAAAATACGTCTTTTCATGGCTCGATGCTCTGCAAGAGATGCGTGGCCTGGGCAAGGTCGTCGGGAGTGTTGATGTTGAAGAACGGATCGATCTCGCCCCCGCCGGATTTCAGGATAGGAAAATCCACTTCGACAAAACCGTGCCGGTCGATGAACGCCGAAACGCGCCGGTTGTCTTCCTCGACGAGAAATTGTCGCAAGACCTGATGTAATGCTAGCGGCCAGAGTGCAAAGGTCGGATGCCGTTTGCTGCCGGAACAGGCGACCGCGATAGAGCCCGGGCGTGCATCGGCTGCCGCGAGCAGCCGCTCGACCATGTCCTTGGGCAGGAAAGGCGTATCGCCGGCAGCCGTGACCAGCGCCTGGCAGGTCGTCTCGGACGCCCATTCGAGGCCGGTCAGGATCCCGGCAAGCGGCCCGGCATAACCCTTGACGGTGTCGGCAAGCACCGGAAGCCCCATCGCGGCAAACCGTGCCGGATCGCCGTTGGCGCTAAGCGCAAGCGGTCCGACCTGCGGGCCAAGGCGCGAAACGACACGGTCGAGCAGGGTACCGTCGCCAAGCGCAAGCAGCGTCTTGTCGCTGCCACCCATCCGGCTCGACCGGCCGCCGGCCAGAATGATCCCTGCGATATGTCGGCCCATCGTTTTCTGCCTAGACCCAATGACCAAAATCCAGCTTTCAAATCAGACGGTCGTCGACGGTCACGCCTATATTCCGTCCGGCGCCATGTCCGGTCCAGCGCTTTCGGCAGCTGTCTTTTGCCGGCCGACGATCCGCTCGCGGTAGAGTGCATAGAGGCCTGACGCGATAATGATCGTGGCACCGAAGATCATCGGCAGATCGGGGCTATCGCCGAAGATTGTGAAGCCAAGCAGGATTGACCAGAGCAGGGCGGTGTAGCGGAACGGCGCGATGAAGGAGATATCGCCCACCCGCATGGCTGTGATGATGAAGTGGTAGCCGATGAGCACAAGCACTGCCGCCAGCGCCAGGAACGCCGTGCTTTTTCCCGTCATGGGCGTCCAGCCGCCCATCGGCGAAAGCAATGCAGCGCCCAGAACTGTCATGGCAAGGGCGGTGGCGGTCGACACCAGCAATGTCGGAATCGCCTGCGGGATCCGCTTGGTAGCGAGATCGCGCACCGCGCAGCATACGACGCTGGCCAGCGCCAGCAGAGAAAAGACGCTGAACCCTTCGAAGCCCGGCCGCACGATGATCAGCACGCCGGCAAAACCGACGGCGATAGCCAACCAGCGCCGCCAGCCGACGCCCTCGTTGAACACAAGCGCGGCGCCCATCGTCACCGCCAGCGGCAGCGCCTGCAGTACGGCGGAGACATTGGCGATCGGAAGATGTGCCAGAGCAACGAGGAACGACACGGTGGCGCCGGCCTCGCTGGCGACGCGCAGCGCAACGATCGGCTGCAGCATCGAACCTGGCCGGGCAAGCGCGCCGCGTTGCCACGCAAGCAGGCCAACGAAAAGCGAAGCGAAGGCGCCGCGGATCAACATGACCTGCGCCATGTTCATCGATTCCGACGAGAATTTGCTGATAGCGTCGTTGAGGGTGAAACCAGCCATGGCCACCATCATGAACAACGCGCCGCGCAGGTTTGGCGAAAGAGGCAAGGCGATTACCGGGTGAGTCCTGCAGCAAGCGTCTAGCAGGCACCCGCAAAACAGCAACGTCAAAGGGCTGGGCCACAGCCTTTCTGTGGCCCGTGACATTGTAGGTTTCCAATCTTATCTCGGGAGGTGGTCAATGATGAATGCACGAGGCAATGCGGACAGGCTTGGCACAGGCAGCAGGCGGCACGTTTCGTCGGCTTTCCGGTTCTCTTCCGCACTGGCGGTCATCCTCATGGCGATAGCGCCTGCGTTCGCCGAGAACGGCGCTTCGGCGTCGGCAGTCGAACGGATGTCCACGCCGGGTCACGAAGCGGATGAGCTCGCTCGCCGCGTCGGGAAATGGACCGTCGTCAACACGATCTGGCCAACGCCCGGCGCCCAGCCGATCGTGATGACCCGGCTGTTGGCCGAGCGCACGATGATCGGCCCTTCATGCAGGAGGTGATGCGCCCGGCGCCCGGGTCGAAAGTCCCAGACTTCCAGCGGATAGACTATTTGAGCTATGACCGGGTGGAGGGCCGCTGGAAGTATGTCTCCACGGACACCCGTTTCCCGGCAGGGATCATGCCCGCCTGGAGTTTTGGTGGCGGGGAGGACGGCAAGATTTCACTGCTGTTCGAGCCGCTTGGTTTCGTCGGGTTCGGCCCCGAGGTCGAAGGGCGGCTCACGGCCTCCGATTTCATCATTTCCAGGGACGGCGACAATCACGAGGTGGCCGAGCAACATTTCCTCCAGGCCAATGGCAGCGGCAAGAAATGGCTTGCCGTACGATACGACTACACGCGTCAACAACCGTGACTCGCTAGCCAAAACAATAGGCCGCGAATAAGTTCTGACGTCGCCGGATGCTCACGGTCCCCTGAGGCTGCCGGCGATCGCATCGACGAGCGGATCGTACTTCAATTTCAGGGCTGGCGGATAGTCGATCCAGACCGTGCGGATGACACCGTCTTTTCCGAACAGGCGGCGTTCGTAGAAGATGTTCCCGCCTTTGATGCCCGACAGCACCGGCCAGTCCTTGCCGGTCTTGCTGTAGGTGATGTTATAGCCAGGTTCCTTGCTGGCCCTCTCGGCGGAGACGAAGGCTTTCGGGGTGTCATCATCGATATTGAGGATACCTGAACAGATCAGGCTGGCGCCATCGGCAGTGAGCCATTGTTGTCCATCGCCATTGTCCGGCTCAGGCTGGCGAAGAGTGAAGATTTCATCCGGAAAGGTGCAGACGGTACCGAAGCGCTCGTTCGTATAGGTAAATGGCGCGGCAACTGCCATGGTCCCCGCCATTACTCCGAAAGACGTCAGAACTGCAAAAAACCGCTGCACGCCTTGCCCTCGCGCCGGTACCAAGGCGATTATTCTCGCACGAAATCGGCGAAAAATCAGCCGCCGGTGACGCTCATGTGCCGCGACACCGACGGACGGTTGGTGCGGCGGTCGATAATGAAGTCATGGCCTTTCGGCTTGCGGCCGATTGCTTCGTCGATGGCATCGGCGACCAGCTCGTTGCCTTCCGACGCACGCAGCGGCGCGCGTAGGTCGGCGGCATCTTCCTGGCCGAGGCACATGTAAAGGGTGCCGGTGCAGGTCAGCCGGACCCGGTTGCAGCTTTCACAGAAATTATGCGTCATCGGCGTGATGAAGCCAAGCCGTCCGCCGGTCTCGGCGACTTGGACATAGCGGGCCGGGCCACCGGTCTTGTAAGGAATGTCGCTTAACGTGAACTGGCGCTCGAGTGCCGCGCGCAGCAGCGACAGCGGCAAATACTGGTCGGTACGGTCGGCGTCGATCTCGCCCATCGGCATGGTTTCGATGACCGTCAGATCCATGCCGCGGCCATGCGCCCAGCGGAGCATTTCCGGCAATTCGGCGTCATTGGAGTCCTTCAACGCCACCGCGTTGAGCTTTACCTTCAGCCCGGCCGCCTGCGCTGCGTCGATGCCTTCCATAACCTTGTCCAGATTGCCCCAGCGGGTGATCTGGCGGAATTTGTCGGCATCCAGCGTGTCCAGCGAGACGTTGATCCGTTTGACGCCGCAGTCGGCGAGCTCGGCGGCAAAGCGTGAAAGCTGCGAGCCGTTGGTGGTCAGCGTCAGTTCTTCCAGCGCACCGCTCTCGAGATGCCGCGACAGCTGGCGCACTAGGTGCATAATGTTCTTGCGCACCAGCGGCTCACCGCCGGTGAGGCGGAGCTTGCGCACGCCCTTTTCGATGAAGACCGTGCAAAGCCGGTCGAGCTCTTCCAGCGACAGCAGGTCCTTCTTCGGCAGGAACGTCATGTCCTCGGCCATGCAATAGGTGCAGCGAAAATCGCAGCGGTCGGTGACCGACACGCGCAGGTAGGTGATCGTGCGACCGAAAGGATCGATCATATCCATGCTTATGCGCTTCCCGTGACCGTGAACGGCTTCGTTATATATGGCTATGTGATACGAGCCAACTTGCCATTCAAGATAGAAGCTCGCGATCTTCAGTAACATTCCGACGCCGACAGATCATGTCGGAAGTTCTCAAACGGCCTTTTCCCTCAACGCGAAGCGGCGTAGGGAAGGGCGGTTTTCCGCAGGATCCACCAGCATGACAGCGCCAAAGGAACTCAGGGTCTCGAAGGACCGCAAGCTGCTTTCCGTCACCTTTCCGGGCCATCAACCGTTCGAATTGCCGGCCGAGCTTCTGCGGGTCGCCTCGCCGTCGGCCGAGGTGCAGGGCCATTCGCCCGAACAGCGCGTCACAGTTCCCGGCAAGCGCAATGTGGCAATCCTGAAGATCGAGCCGGTCGGCAATTATGCCGTGCGCATCACCTTCGACGATTTCCATGATACCGGCATCTTCACCTGGAATTACCTGCATACGCTGGGCCATGAGAAGGATGCACGCTGGGCCGCCTATCTCGCCGAGCTGAAAGCGAAGGGGCTAAGCCGTGATCGTTGAATGATTCCCGCAGGACGCTCCGGTCAACGCAAGATCGCTAGTATCTCGCTGGTGTCGTGATAAAACGGCGTGCCTTCGATCAGCCGGTCATCCTTGAAGCGCAAGACCTCGGCAAACGGCTGTTTGATGGTTGCACCATTGGCCCGCGATGTCAGCGAAAGTGTGCAGCTCATGAACACCATGTCATCCTTTTGAGCGATTTGAAGGTCCTCCACCGCTACGTCGCTCCAAATTTCCCGCATCTTGCGGAAAAGGGCGCCTATGCCGTCGACGCCATTCCAGTCACCGGCATAGGGCAGGGAGCGCGGCTCATGCACGACAATCTCCGCATGAAATGCGCTGGAAAGCATCTTGAGGCTCTCCGACCCTGATTGCAGGAACGCATTTCAACATTGAACATGTTTTCAATAAGTTCCATGGCGGTGCGTCGTCGGTCGAGCGGTCTATCCATTTTTCGGTCTCCTATCCGTCGGCACGATCGTGCAGATCAAAGCGGCTTTGCCCATGTCCGCGTTGCCTCGACACCCGCCTCCCGATGACCGGCAAACGGGCACGATGTCGTGAAAACGTCACGGATCTGGAGTAGCGCCGGCAAAGCTTTGGAGACGAAAACATGTCCATGATCACCAGCGTTGAACAACTCGAAGCGCTCTATGGCCTGCCTGGCGAGGCGTCGGTGGTCAAAGAACTCGACCAGCTGATTCCCGAATACGCAGCCTTCATCGAGGCTTCGCCGTTTGCTGCGCTCGCAACCTGCGGGCCTGAAGGGCTGGACTGCTCGCCGCGCGGCGATCTTGCCGGCTTCGTCCGTATCCACGATCCGAAAACGCTGATGATGCCGGACCGGCGCGGCAACAACCGTGCCGATTCGCTAAGGAACATTCTCCGCGATCCGCGCCTCGCACTTCTCTTCCTCGTGCCGGGTTCCGGCACGACGCTGCGCGTCAATGGCCACGCCCATATCACCACCGATCCCGCGCTCTGCGCCTCGTTCGCAGTCGAGGGCAAGCCGGCGCGCTCGGTGACGATCGTCGAGATCGATGCGGTTTATTTCCAGTGCGCCCGCGCCATCCACCGATCGGAGCTGTGGAATCCGGCAAGGCATGTCGACCCGAGATCGCTGCCGACTCCCGGCAAGATCCTGGAAATCACCAGCCGCAAGAACATCGACGGCGAGGTCTACGACAAGGAATGGCCGGAGCGCGCGAAAAAATCGATGTGGTGAAGCATTTGGTGGTGGAGCGCTGGGCTGTCAGGCGGTTTTTAAAACCTCGGCAACCCTACGCATCTGTTCGCCGATCATGTCGCATTGTTCCGGCGTCGACTGGCTCATCGCCTTCTCGATCAGCGCCATATGGACCTTCAGCGCCTGCATCAGCAGTGCCTTGCCGGCCTCGGTCAACGTCAGCCGCAGCACGCGCTTGTCCTTCTCGTCGCCCTCGCGGCGCAGCAGGCCACGGGTCTCCAGCTGCGGCAAAAGCATGGTGATGTTGGAGCGACCGACCAGCAGCCGGCGAGCGAGGTCGTGCTGCGACATGCCGGGATGGCGGTAGAGGTTCATCAGCACGTCGAGTTGCGCCGGCTTCAGGTCGAGTGGCGCCAGCTTCACCGCCAGGGTGCGTTCCACCACGTGGCAGGCGCGCGCCACCGCGACCCAGTTGCGAAAACGCGGGTTGTCCCAGGGCAGGTCTTGCTTAATGTTCATGTTTGAACTATTATGTTCATGCTTGAACCAATGAATGGATCGCCACTATGGCATCATTTGGACTGAGGGTCATCCGCGGCACGTTCGGCGTGGCCGAGCATGTGGCACCGGGACTCACCGGGCGCGCGGCATTCGAGCTGTTCTGCCGCACGCCGCACGAGAAGAGCTTGAGCCAAGGCGAGCGCCGCGCAATCGATCGCGCCGCCGATTTCATGACCCAGGCACGTCATCACCGGTTAAAGACCAGAACCGGCTGCGTCATGGTGCATGAATTCCGGCCCGAGCCGGGCAGGGCGACTGCCGGCACCGTGCTCGTCATCCATGGTTGGCGTTCGCGCACCGAATACATGCGCACCCTGATCGAAGCCTATCGCGATGCCGGCTACAAGGTGGTCTCGCTCGACCTGCCGGGCCACGGCCAGTCGCAGGGCCGCCGGCTTACCCTGGTCAGTGCGGTCGATGCGGCACGGGTTGCCGGCGAATGGTTCGGACCGTTTGCCGCCGTCGTCGGCCATTCCTTCGGTGGTGCCGTTGCCGCCAATGCCGTCGCCGGTTCGATCAGGAATATCCCGCGATTGGCCGCCGGGCGGCTGGTGCTTATCGCCGCGCCGAGCTCCCTGCCGGCGATCTTCGCTGATTTCAGCCGCATGCTGAATGTCGGCTCGCGCTCGCAGGTCGCCATGGCCGACCGGGTCGAGCGCATCGCCGGCCGGCCGCTGCACGAGTTCACCGGTGACCGCCAACTGGGAAGCACGCCGCTGCCGACGCTGGTGATTCACGCACCGGACGACCGCGAAGTGTCCGCCGATCATGCAAGGCTCTACGCGCGCGCCGGAGATCATGTGCGGCTGTACTGGGCCGACGGGCTCGGCCACCGCCGCATTCTCGCCGACAAGGGTGTGGTGAAGCGTGCCGTTCGCTTCGTTGCCGGCAGGCTTGAGCCGTCTCTGCAGTGACCTGAATATCGTTCTTGTCTGGCGGGTTCGGCTGTCACGTCGCCCCGGTGCCGGCCATCGCTTTCCAAGCCGCCATTGCCCCGGCCACCGTCGCCAGAAGGGCCGAGCGCGACGCGCCGTCGCGCGCCTGGATCGACATGCCGTGCTGTACGGTCGCGTAGAAGGTCGCGGCCGTACCGCAGTCGAAATCGGCCGGCAACTCTCCATCGGCCACGCCACGCTCGAGGCGTCTCAGCAAGGCTTCGCGGTTTTCGGCGCGGCGACGGCGCAGATCATCGCAGATGGCGCCGCGGCTTGAGTCCTGGTGCAATGCGGCGAGCGCGACAAGGCAGCCCTGCGGACGACCGGTCTGTGAATAGGCCCTGGCAGTCTGCCGCAGGAAGCGCTCGACGGCCTGGCGCGCGGTCGGCGCCTTTTCCAGCGCGGACCAGATCTCGGTTCCCTCGACCCGCGTGTAAAGCTCGGTTGCCTCGAGAAACAGCGCTTCCTTGCTGCCGAAAGCGGCATAGAGGCTAGGTGAGTTGATGCCCATTGCAGCGGTCAGGTCGCTTATCGACGCGCCCTCATAACCCTTGGCCCAAAACACTTCCATTGCCCGCCTCAAGGCGGCGGCTCGATGGAAGGTGCGGGGGCGGCCTCGTTCCGGCATGGCATCCTTTCTGTATTGATCGATATATAATTCAGTTGACGTGGTTCAGCAAGGCTGGCAGATATTTATGTATCAATCACTACAAAAATGGAGAAGCAAATGTCATCCAGAGTCTTGAACGGCAAGGCCGCCCTCGTCACCGGCGGCAGCCGCGGCATTGGTGCGGCGATCGCAAGAAGGCTCGCAGCCGACGGCGCGAGCGTGGCGATCACCTATGTGAATGGCGAGGAACGGGCGCGCGCGGTGGTCAGGGAAATCGAGGCGGCCGGCGGTCGGGGCTTTGCCATCAAGGCCGACAATCGCGATGCTGCGGCGATCGAGGCGGCAGTCGATGAGGCGCTAAAGGCCTTCGGACGGCTCGACATCCTGGTCAATAGCGCCGGCATCTGGCGCGCTGCGCCGATTGATAACCTGTCGCTTGCCGACTTCGATGAGACGATGGAGGTCAACCTCAGAGCCCCGTTCGTCGCCGCCAAGGCGGCAGCAGCGCATATGGGAGAGGGTGGCCGGATCATCTCGATCGGCAGCAACCTGGCCGAGCGTGCCACCGACGCCGGCCTGAGCGCCTATTCGGCCAGCAAGGCTGCCTTGGTTGGCCTGACCAAGGCCTTTGCACGCGATCTCGGTCCGCGCGGCATCACCGCCAATGTCGTCCATCCCGGGTCGACCGATACCGACATGAACCCGGCAGCCGGCCCGCACGCCGAGCATCAGCGCCAGAAGATGGCGATGCCCCGCTTCGGCACGGCCGACGAGATCGCCGGCATGGTCGCCTGGCTTGCAGGTCCAGAAGGACGCTTCGTAACAGGCGCGGCATTGACCATCGACGGCGGCGCCAACGCTTGATGCCTGGCTCAGGGGCGCTACCATTTAGCCGAGGATGATAACGCGGATTCGCTCGACCCGTCACGATGTTGTGAAACCGTTCTGCAACAGACGTTCCGAAATTTATGGAAGCTTAACGAAATCAGTATGAATCAGTGTAGTCACGCCTTATCCGCCATGCGGTGGGCGAGACCGTGAAAGCGGTGCGGAACGGGATCCGGTTCAACCGGAGCGGGTGATCCATGAAACTCCTTGGAAACAAAACAACCGTGCTGCCATTTGCGGTGGCCGCGGCAATGCTTGCCTTCGGGGCGCCGCGGGCTGAAGCGCAAGGGTTCTTCGACATGCTTTTCGGCGGCGGCGTCAAACACGCACCGCCGAAAGGTAACTTTCCGCCGCCACCGTCAAAATACAAGCCCAAGGCGCCGGCCGCCGGCGGTGGTGGTGCGCAAATCAGCAGCCCGTCCTATTACACCTACAAGAGCGATCCGCTGGTGCGCGTCGATTTTTCGGCACTATCGGCAGCGCCTGAACCGGCAACGCCTCAGGATGCTGCGTTCGAGCCGGTGGCCACCGGGGCTGCATTCCGCGAAGCCATTGCCGGGCTCGACGGCTATGACCTCTACGCCGAGAAGGACCTCGCCAAGGCGCTGATCGCCTATTACTCGGCCAATCCGGATTTCATCTGGGTGACGGGAACCGGTCCCAACAGCCGCGCCCAGGATGCGGTGCGGGTGCTGGGCGAGGCCGCTAGCTACGGCCTGACGCCCGCCGACTACACCGTCGAAGTTCCGGCAGCAGGCGCATCGGCGGACAATGGCGATGAACGTCCGAAAGAGCTGGTCCGCTTCGAGATGGCGCTGTCGGCGCGTGTCCTGCGCTACGCCCGTGACGCACAAAGCGGCCGCGTCGATCCTAACCGCATCACCGGCTACTACGATTTTCCGCCGAAGCCGCTCGACATGGAAGGGGTGCTGAAGACGCTGGCCCATACCCAGCAAGTGCGCACTTATCTCGAATCACGGCATCCACAGAATTCCGAGTATCAGGCGCTACGCGTCGAGCTGGAATCGCTACAGGCCAGCGCCGAGGACGAGATCGTCGTCGATCCCAATCTGCTGTTGAAACCGGGGCAGACCAGCCCCGAGCTGCCGAAGCTGTTGACAAAGATCGCGCGCAATCTCGATGACGAGATGGGCGGCGCCTATGGCGAAATCCTGGCGAGGCTCGCCACCAGCGAGGTCTACGATCCGGAGCTGGTGCCGGTGATCCAGGCGGTGCAGAAACGAGCCGGCATGAAAGGCGACGGCGTCATCGGCCCACGTACCGTTGCATCATTGGCCGGAACGTCCAAGGCCGACAAAATTCAGAAAGTTCGGATTGCGCTCGAAGAGTTGCGCTGGCTGCCTTCCGACCTCGGCAGTCCGCGCGTCTTCATCAACCAGCCGGCTTTCACCGCGAGCTATATCGACGACGGCGAGGAGAAGCTGAAGACCCGCGCCGTCGTTGGCAGGCCCACCAACCAGACTGCTTTCTTCTATGACCAGATCGAGCAGGTCGACTTCCATCCCTATTGGGGCGTGCCGCAGTCGATCCTGGTCAACGAGATGTTGCCGCGGCTGCGCCGGGATCCTGGCTATCTCGACCGCGCCGGCTATGAGGTGGTCAATGCCCGCGGCAAGCGGATTCCCTCCTCCTCGGTCGATTGGGGCGCGTACGGCGCAAAGATACCTTACGGCGTGCGCCAGCTGCCGAGCGAGGCCAATGCGCTGGGCGAGCTGAAGATACTGTTCCCCAACAAGCATGCAATCTACATGCACGATACGCCGCAGAAGTCATTTTTCCAGCGCGACATGCGCGCGCTCAGCCATGGCTGCGTGCGCTTGCAGGATCCACGCGGCATGGCGGCTGCCGTTCTCGGCACCTCGGTCAACTATATCGAGGACAGATTGAAACACGGACATTCGACCGAAGACGTGACACGCAAGATCCCGGTCTATGTCGCCTATTTCACCGCATGGCCGGACCTGTCCGGCACGGTCGAATATTTCAACGATGTCTACGGTCGCGACACAAGGCTGCAGCAGGCGCTTGACAGCACGGAAGCCGTGCGTTCGCCGGGTAGCTGAAGTCAGGGCCCACTCGATGAATATCGGTAGGGCCTAGTGCTGAAACAGCGGACGCCGGAAGCCAGCGTCGCGTCCGGCGATCAGCCAATAGACCAGGCCGGCGACAGCGCCTGCGGCGGCGATGATGCCGATATCTACCCAGCGGTCTGGGCTCATGTCTTCCGGTGCGCTCGGCCAGATCAGGACGAAGCCGCCAACCGCGGCCGCCGCGCCTGAGATCATGTGCAGCCAAAAATTGCGCAGCGAGAAGAACTCCGCAATCAGCGCGAAGATCAGTGTCTGCAGGCCTGTCAGCACGACCGTCAGTAAATAGATGAACATGCCGAGCGGCGGCACCACCAGCGCCGCGATTGGGGTGACGCCCATGATAGCGAAATATTCTGGCGCGCCCGGTAACGAGCTGAGCGCGGCGTAGATCGCCACGACGGCGAACAGCCCCGCAAGCACGGCAACAAGATAGCCGGCCAACATGATCAAGACGCGCCTCGACACGTACATTACCGTCGCCATGCCCACCCCCGTGCGGCTGCAGGGGCGCAGTCAGCCATCAAACATGCCGTGGCGCAAGGGGATGTGGAAAGCCGGCACTCAAGGCGCCGTGCTTCGGTGCGGACCGTTGGCGGACGGCATTATTTCGGCGCGGCTGTCACCGGATCATAGGTGATTTCGACTTTGGCCTTGTCGTTCGTGTAATAAATGACGGTGTAGGCGCCGCTGTCCCAATCGATTTCCTTGATGTAGCGAAAGTCGTCGCGCTGCTCGACCTTGGCAATGATTTCCGACAGCTTCTTGGCATTCTGCTGCGGCACCGGATTTTCGTCCGCGGCAAAGGCCGATCCGCCGACGAGCAGCACGGCGGCCGCCAAAACAAGTCTGGACATGGCTTTCCCTCACATTGCGATGAGCAGAAACTCGTTTCTATGCAGGTTTGTTCCGGGATCTGAAATGCCAGCTATCGCCGCGACGGGCTTTAATGCCGTCAGACAGCAAACGGTCGGGGATGAAGATGGTGGGCGATGCAGGGATTGAACCTGCGACCCCACCCGTGTGAAGGGTGTGCTCTCCCGCTGAGCTAATCGCCCGCTCGTTGCCCGAAGGCCAAGCGCGCCGCGATATAAGGGAGGCCGGCCGGCTAAGTCAACCACTTGTCGGTCGGCATCTGGCGGTGCGCCTCGATGGGCAGCTTTCAGCCTTCTGCCGCGGCCATCAGCCTTTGTACCAGATCGAGCGTCAGCGAATCGAAATGCGAGATTACCGCCGACGGTTCGAACTCTCGCACATGACGGTCGGTGTAGCCGAAATCGACAGCCACCACCGGAATCCCGGCGGCCTTTGCCGTGTCGATGTCGGTCTGCGAATCACCGACCATCAGTGCACGGTGCGGGTCGCCGCCGGCGCGCGCGATGGTCTGCGTGAGATGGCGCGGGTCCGGCTTGCGGAACGGAAAACTGTCCTGGCCGCAGATCGCCGCGAAATGCCTGGTCATGCCGAGGCCTTCGATCAATGCCACCGAATTGGCCTCGTATTTGTTGGTGCAGACGGCCAGCAGGTAGCCGGCTGCCTCGAACCGTGCGATCGTCTCGGGGACGCCGGGGTAGGGGCGCGATTTGCCTGGGATATTAAGGGTATAGTGGTCCAGAAACAGCTTGAGCAGACGGTCGTGCTCCTCCACCGCCAGCGACCTATGCTGCGCTGCGTGAGCGCGCTCGATCATCACCCGGCCGCCATGGCCGACGAAGCGCTTGAAGCCGGCTTCGTCGACGGCCGCGAGCTGGCTGGCGGCAAGGCTGTGGTTGAGACTGTCGAGCAGGTCCGGCGCCGTGTCGATCAGCGTCCCGTCTAGGTCGAAGACGATGATCGGTCGGGTCATGGCCTGTCCTGTAACGATTTGATTGCCGGCAGGCGATAACCGCTGCGACCCGTTGAGGCAAGCCAGCTTATCCACCGCGGGCAAGGTCCTTTGACCAGCCCGGCAAAAATGCTACGAGCGCCGAAACAAATCTCGGGACCCGGCATGGATGCGAGGCAATTGAAGGTTGAGGCCGCGCGGGCAGCGCTTGCCCATGTCACGGATGGCATGCGGCTCGGCATCGGCACCGGCAGGACAGCGGATGAGTTCGTGCGGCTGCTCGCCGACAAGGTCGCCACCGGCCTGACTGTCATCGGCGTTCCGACCTCGGAGCGCACCGCCGTCCTTTGCACCGAGCTTGGTGTGCCGCTGTCGACCCTCGAGAAGACGCCCGAGCTCGACCTCACCATCGACGGCGCCGACGAGATCGATCCGGCGCTGACATTGGTCAAGGGCGGCGGCGGTGCGCTACTGCGCGAAAAGATCGTCGCGGCGGCCTCCGCCCGCATGATCGTCATCGCCGACAGCTCCAAGATGGTCGAGATGATCGGCCGCTTTCCGCTGCCCATCGAAGTCAACCGGTTTGGCCTGCGCGCCACTGAAATTGCGGTTGGCGCGGCGGCTGCAAAACTTGGCCTTTCCGGCCCTGTTACATTGAGGATGACGGGGAGCCAGCCATTTGTTACAGACGGCGGCCATTTTATCCTCGATGCATCTTTTGGCCGCATTCCGGATACAAGAGCGCTTTCGAATGCTCTCCACGCCATTCCGGGCGTGGTCGAGCATGGTCTTTTCATCGGGCTGGCATCAACGGCCATCATAGCCGGCGGCGACGGCATCCAAACCGTCCATGCCGCCCGAAAACCAGGGAGTTTTACCGATCATGATATTGCATAACCGGGTTGGCCGCTTTTTTGCCATTCTGGCGGCCTCGGCCGTTTTCGCGTTTTCGTCGCCGGCGTTTTCGCAGGACGTCACCGATGCCCATCTGAAGGCGGCGCGCGCCGCGGTCGCGGCGATTCATGCGACGGATACGTTCGACAGCATCCTGCCGCAAGCGGCCGCGGCGCTCGAACAGCAGTTGATCCAGAAGAACCCGGACATGCAGGAACTTATCGCCAAGACGATCAACGAGAAGGCGATGGCCCTGGCATCGCGACGCGCCGACCTGGAAAAGGAAGCAGCGCTCGCCTATGCAAAGGTGTTCTCGGAAAAGGAACTCAATGAAATTGCCGCCTTCTACAATTCCGATTCCGGCAAGAAGCTGCTCGACAACGGCCCGATCGTGACGCGCGAACTGGTGAAGGCTGCCAATATCTGGCAGAACGGCTTGGCTCGTGATCTTGCCCAGCAAGTCGGCGAGACCCTGGGTGCAGCGGCAAATGCCAAGGCGCCGGCCGCACCTGCCAACGGTGCCGCCCCGGCAGACGGCGCTGCTCCCGCGGACGCTACACCGAATTGATTGCGGACTTCCGAGCGGCCTGACCGCCACTGGACCAGAAAGCCCGGCAAATCCGGGCTTTTCTTTTGATGATTGGCAGCCTACCTGTCTCGGAGTTTGAGGGGCAAGGAGTCCAGCCATGGCCGGTTACGACTACGATCTTTTCGTTATCGGCGGCGGCTCCGGCGGGGTGAGGGCGGCGCGCGTCGCGGCCGCACTCGGCAAGCGCGTCGGCATCGCCGAGGAGTACCGCTATGGCGGCACCTGCGTGATCCGCGGCTGCGTGCCAAAGAAACTCTATGTCTACGCGTCGCAATTCCCCGAGCATTTCGGCGACGCTGCCGGTTATGGCTGGACGGTGCCTGAGGCGCGTTTCGACTGGCAGAAGCTGGTGGCCAACAAGGACCGCGAAATCAGCCGGCTGGAGTCCATCTACAAGAAGAACGTGCAGGGCGCCGGCGGCGAGGTCTTTCACTCGCGCGCCACCCTTGTCGATCCGCATGTGGTGCATCTTCTCGGTGAGGATCGCACCGTTACCGCCGACCAGATCCTGATCGCTACCGGCGGGCGTCCGGCACCGCACCCGGCATTGCCCGGCCATGAGCACTGCATCTTCTCCAACGAGGCCTTCGACCTCAAGGAGCTGCCGAAGGCAATCATGATCGAGGGCGGCGGCTATATCGCCGTCGAATTCGCCAATATCTTTCACGGGCTCGGCGTCGACACCACGCTGGTCTATCGCGGCAGGGAGATCCTCAGCCGTTTCGACATGGACCTCCGACGCATGCTGCATGACACGATGGAAAAGAAGGGGATAAAAATCCTCTGCCACGCCGTGTCCGAGTGGGTCAGGAAGCGGCCTGACGGCCGGCTCGACGCGCTTGTCACCGGCGGCACGGTGCTAACGATCGACCAGGTCATGCTCGCCATCGGCCGCATTCCCAATACCGAGAACATGGGCCTGGAGGGCGTCGGCATCGAGATGACCAAGACCGGGGCAATCCAAGTCGACGGATACTCCCGCACCAATATCGACAACATCTGGGCGATCGGTGACGTCACCCACCGCGTGCAATTGACGCCGGTGGCAATCCACGAGGCGATGTGCTTCGTCGAGACCGCCTTCAAGGATAATCCGACGGCGCCCGACCACGACACGATCGCTACCGCAGTCTTTTCGCAGCCCGAGATCGGCACGGTCGGCCTGTCGGAGGATGAGGCGGCAAAGCGCTTTTCGGATCTCGAAATCTACCGCGCCACCTTCCGGCCGATGCGGCACACACTTTCAGGCCGCGATGAAAAGATGCTGATGAAGCTGGTCGTCGACGGCGCCTCGAAAAAGGTCCTCGGCGCCCACATCCTCGGGCCGGATGCTGGCGAAATGGCGCAGCTTCTTGGCATACCGCTGAAGGCCGGCCTGACCAAGGATGATTTCGATCGCACCATGGCGGTGCATCCGACCGCGGCGGAAGAACTAGTCACCATGTACAAGCCGACTTACCGGGTGAAGGATGGTGAGCGCGTCTGATTCCTTGATCGCTGGCGTGATGGGGCTTTTCCCGACGCCCTGCGCGCGGTGCGATCTACGGTAAGCAAGCCTTAGAACCTTGCCAGAGGGCTGGACGCCCCTCTAGGCCTTGCCGAGGTGGCGCTGGTCCGGGCGTAGCTGAGACTGCCGCGACTATCTCTGCTTCAGCCGGCGGGGAAAGCGCAGCCATTTGTCCTCGGCCGGACGCGTTGGCTGCGTGAGGATGGTGGTGAGTTCGACCGGCAAGCTCGGCACCAGCGGCTTCTTGGTGGCGATGCCGTCGGCGATCGCAACCACGCTGTGGTAGAATTCGGTGCCCGCGAGCGATCTCGGCGGTGTCGCCTCGTGCATGATCGAAATTACGGTTGCATCGGGGCAATTGTCCTTGATCGCCTGATGGAAGGCGATCCGTCCATCGGGATCGAGCGCGCCGGTGGCTTCATCGAGGAACAGCAGTCCCGGCTGCTGCAGCACGATGCGGGTAACGACCAGCTTCTGTTTCTGCCCACCCGAAAGAACCTGGTCCCAGATCTTTCCTTCACGGCTCTCATCGGCCAGATGCTCGATAAAGTCGCCGAGGCCGGCCTTGTGGAGGGCGGATGCGACCTGCACGTCGGCGTAATCGTGCTCGGAACCCGGCAGGCATACCAGTTGCTTCAGTGAGACCTGCTGCAGCTTCACCTCCTGGGCGGCATAGAAACTCCTGACCCCTTCAGGGAAGACGATGGTGCCGCGGCCATAAGGCCACAGGCCGTTGATCGCCTTGATCAGCGAGGTCTTGCCGCAACCGGATTCGCCCTTGAGGAACGTCCATTCGCCACGCCGGAAGCGCAAATTCGCGGCACTCAGGAAGGGCGTTGCGTCCTCGCCCTGATGCGCCAGTTCGAGCTTCTGGATGGTTAGGCCGAAGACCGGGTTTTGGCGGTCGTAGCGGAAGTCGGAGCGGCCGGTCTGCTGATAGAATTCCTGCGGATGCTGGACGTTTTCGATCGCGTTTGCGAGTTCGGTCACGCGCTGGCTGTTGGCCCGCAGCGCGGCGATCGCAGGCATGACATGGATGAACCACGAGCATTGACTGATCAGCGAGTTGACCATCTCGGAGCCGGTTATGTAGCCCTTGAGATCGAACCCGTTATGGATGAAGGGAACCAAGCCTGGCCCGTAGGCGACGATGCGGGCACCGATGAAATTGTAGATCAGCTCGAACGAATTGTAGCCCGTGTTGACGATGTTCAGCCGCGCCCAGGTGCGGTCGATGTCGACATAGCGCTGCCTGTGCACTGCCTTCTGCACGTTCTCGCCTTGCGATGCGGCGACATGAAAACTGCGGCGCAGGAACGTGATCAACTCGCCGCGATAGCTGCCTTCGGCCTGCTGCATCCTGACATTGAGCCGTTCCAGCAGCCTGCCCAGCTTGACCGCGATCCATGTGTTCAACGGCACGTAGGTGGCGACCGCCAGAAACGCGAGGACGGCGCTGCCATAGCTGCCGAGGAACTCCAGGCCTTTGACCTCCGCCGAGTGTGCAAGCAGTTGCTGGCCGACGAAATACAACGAAGTAGCAACGGCCAAAACCCCCATCGCGAGGCCGATGGCGCCGCCCGTCATATCCTTGATCGATTCCTGGATGCGCTGGTCGATATTGTCGGGAGCAGCGGCACCTGACGAGCCATGCTGAGCGTGGAAATGAGTGTGATTGGAATCAAGCAGGGCTTCGTTGAACTGGCTGTCCAGCCAACCGCGCCACTTGCGATGCAAAGTTGCGGACACCAGGCTGCGGATACCGGTAAAACCCGCATCCTTGAGCAAGACCAGGAGAACAAGTATCCCGGCATTGGTCAGCAGTGTCTGAAGCGGGGTGGTGTTTGCGGCATCGTGGAAAAAGGCGATCGAGTTGACCAGCTCTCCGGACGCTACGGCAAACCACACGCCTGACTTGCTGGAGAGCGCGGTGAGCAGGGCGATCACCAGTGTCAGCGTCCAGGCTTCCACCCACTTGTCGGAGAACCAGTAGGCCCGCATCAGTCCCCAGAAGCTGCGCATCGACGATACGGGCGTCAGGGGCGACTGCCTTGCGGCACCGCGGAGCCATTTTTCCGATATTGAATGTCGCGTTGGTCTATCGACCCGAATCACTATCCCGCCCAAACGATTTTTCTTTTGTTACGAACAGTAACACCAATTGATCATTTTCCATTAGCTTTTCACCAGTCTCAGGTGGCTTAGCTCGCCGGCCGTTGCAGTGGAGCAACAGAACGAATGATCACGGCGTTATGCCGTCACGTTTCGAGGGGCGGAATACCAACGCAATTTCAAATAGTTACTTGTCTGCGCCAGAGCAAGTGAAGACCTTCCCCTAGGGAAGGTCTTCACACAGCTTTGTGAAGATAGAAGCGCCGTCTGTGGGTCGATCTTCACAGCCAGAACCGATCTTCGGCCCGCCTTGACGGTCAGCTCTGACCTCGTCGGCGGCCAGAACGTGACTGCATGATTCGCGGTCGAACACGCCTTGTCAGGAGGCTGTAATCAGCCCAGCAATGATTTTCCCGTCACAGTCCAGGATGCGCATCAATATCAATTAGACCGTGCTTTTTAGAGCCCGGACAAACTGCGTTTGACAAAGATGCGCTTCGGATCGAACCTGCCGGGGCGCATCTAGGTTTGAACCGGGGAGTTTTTCATGCTTGCACGGACATTTTTTGCCGTGATGCTCGCAACATTTGCCTGGCTGCCGCAAACGCATGCCGGCAGCCAGACCGTTCCCGCAAACGCCGAGGGACAGATCGAGTTCAACACGCCGTCCGGCAATATTGGCTGCATCTACACGCCGAAGGGCGGCACCAGCACCTACGAGCCGCAGGATGGCGGACCGGAACTGAGCTGTTCGCGCGTCGAGCCCAGCTACGTCACCATCATCCTCGGCCCGAAAGGTCCGGCGACGCTGATCAAGAATCCGGGCGAGCAAGGCTGCTGCGGCGACGTCACCAGGTTGGCGTACGGCAACAGCTGGAGCAAGGGGCCGTTTTCCTGCCAGTCATCCACCAAGGGATTGACCTGCACCGGCAAGCATGGCCATGGCTTTTTCGTCAGCAAGGCCAAGGTGACGGTGAAATAGTCCGACTCAGTTGGCCGTTTCCAGTTCGCCGCGTGCCTTGGCAGCGGCGACCTGGCGGAGTGCATCGGCGAGCGTTTCGGCGTCCTGGGCGCCCATCACGGCATATTTGCCCTCAAGCAGAAAGCACGGCACGCCGGATATGCCCATGCGCGAAGCGGTGGCGATTTCGGTGCCCACCGCCTCGACATCGGCGTCGGTCGGCAGAAGCGTTTCGACCACGGAGGCATCCATGCCGGCCTCGCGGGCCGCTTCGATCAGCACGGCATGATCGCCGAGATTGGCGCCTTTCTCGAAATTCAGCTGGAACAGCCGGCGCACCAGCCGGTTCTGAATGGCCTCGCCGGCCGTCCCGGCCCAGCGAATGAGCCGATGCGCATCCAGCGTATTGGGTGCGACCTTGATGGCATCGAAAGCGAAGGAGATGCCTTCAGCTTCGCCCAGCGGCTCGATCCGGGCATGGATTTCGCGGATGCGTTGCTCGCTGCCGAATTTCGCCACCATATAGTCGCGGCGGTTCTTGCCTTCTGGCGGGATTGTCGGGTCGAGCTGGAAGGGCCGCCAGCGTATGTGAACGTCGATGTCGACGGCGGCAATCGCCTTGTCGAGCCGTTTCTGGGCGATAAAGCACCAGGGGCACACCACGTCGGAGACCACGTCGACGGTAATCGAGTTCTCGTCGTTCATCTTGATCTCCTGTTCTGAAGAGGTCACTTCGGTTTGCGCCACCAGGTCGGCAGTTGATAACCGTATATGGGCGTCTTTTGCGGATGTTCCAGATAGTTCCAATAAGCGAGCCATTGCCGGTTGTTATGCTGCGTCGGCACCATGTAATTACCGGAAATCAACAGCCGGTCGAGGACGCGGACGGCGGCGACGTAGTCCTCCTTCGAACGGGCTCTCAGCATCGCCTCGATCGCTGCATCCACCGCCGGATCGGCGACGCCGGCGAGATTGAACGAGCCTTCCGCCTTGGCGGCCGCGGAACCCCAGCGACCGGCTTGCTCGATGCCGGGCGACAGCGAGTTGTTGAAACCGGTCGAGCCGACCAGCACCTCGAAATCGAAACGCTGCTTGCGCGACTGGATCTGATCACCGTCGAGGCTGCGGATGCCGACATCGATGCCGAGCTTCTCAAGCGTGCGCTGATAAATAGCGGCAAGTCGCTCTTCGTCCTGCGAGGCGGTCAGGATCTCGAAACCGAACGGCTTTCCCTCGGGATCGAGCATCGCGCCGTCCTGCACCGTATAGCCTGCGCTCTTCAGCAGCTCGAATGCGGCCTTCAGCACCTTGCGGTCCTGGCCGGAGCCGTCGGTGACGGGCGGCCTGTAGGTGCCGTCCATGACATCTGCAGGCACGCGGCCGGGGTAGGGGGCCAGCAGGGCCTTTTCCTTTTCGCTGGCCGGGTGGCCGAACGCGGAGAGTTCGGAGTTCTGCCAGAAGCTCATCGTGCGCGTGTATTTGCCGCCGAACAGATTCTTGTTGGCCCATTCGAAATCGTAGAGCATGCCGAGCGCGCGCCGCACGACCGGATTGGAAAATTTCGGCAGCCGCGTATTGAACAGGAAACCAGTGACCACCGGCGGAATGCCGGTGTCGAAAGTTTCGGCGACGACCTCGCCCCTGTGGAAGGCCGGAAAGTCGAGATCGCGCTCGCGTTTGACCGGGTCGCTGTCATCGTCGATGGCGCAGATGCCTTTCTTGAACGCCTCCTGCTTGGCGTTGGCATTCAGGAAATATTCGATGGTGATCTGGTCGTAATTGTCGAAGCCGCGCTTGGAGGGCACGTCCTTGCCCCAATAGTCCGGATTGCGCTTAAACACGATGCGCTGGCCGGGCACGACTTGCGCCACCGTGTAAGGCCCGCTGCCGATCACCGGCTTCAGCGTCGTCCTGTCGAAGGTGTCCTTGTTGAAGGCGTGTTTCGGGATGATCGGTGTTAGCGCAATGATCAAGGGAAATTCGCGGTCCGCCTTATCGTTGAAGGTGAAGCGCACACTGCGCTCGCCGGTCTTTTCGAGCTTGGCGATCGCTTTCATTCGCTGGCTGTAAGGTGGCCGGCCCTTCTCGGTGAAGACGTCATAGGTGAACAACACGTCTTCCGGCGTCACCCGCTCGCCGTCCGACCATTTGGCCCTGGGATCAAGGTGGAATTCGACGCTCTTGCGCTCGGTATCCATGTCGGCGGCATCGGCGAGCAGGCCGTAGAGACTGAAGGCCTCGTCGTAGTTGCGCTGCATCAACGGCTCGAAGACCAGATTTCCAAACGCTTGATCCATCATACCGCGCGCAGTGGTGCGAAGGCTTCTCAGGATGAACGGATTGAGATTGTCGAAGCTGCCGACGACGCAATAGGTAATGCTGCCGCCCTTAGGCGCGTCGGGATTGACGTAGTTGAAATGCTTGTAGTCGGCCGGCAGCGCCGGCTCGCCCTGCATGGCAAGCGCGTGCTTCGGTTCCGACAGAGCCGGGTGCAGGGAAAGGCCGACAAACAACATTGTGGCGATCAGCCAAACGACAACGCGGCCCATGACCGTCTCCTTCCCGATTCGATGCGCAGCATACATGAGCCGGTCGTGCACCGGCCAACCCATGAGCCAACCCCTCGGCCAAGATTCGCGAGGCCCGGGCTGGATTCGGCGTCGCTTGCAGTGTAACACGCCGTCCGAAGTCATCCTGTTGCCTCATTTCGGCAACAGGTAGCTGGACCACGCGGCATGAAAAAAGCCGGTCCCGGGATCATTTGAGAGGAATGCACGACATGACGAGCCTGAACAGCAACGCGTACCGCCTGTCGGTCATGGCCGCTGGCGTGGTCGGCATTCTGGGCGCCGGGATTCCCGCTGCTTCCGCGCAGCAGCAACAGCAGATTCCGCAAGGCTGGTTCAAGGCCTGCACCAAGCAGGAAGACGTCGACATCTGCAATGTCCAGAACATCACCACGGCCGGTAACGGCCAGCTCATCACCGGCGTCAGCCTGATCGAATTAAAGGGCAAGGTGAACCGTAAGGTGTTCCAGGTTACGGTCCCAACCGGCCGTCTGGTTCCCCCCGGCATCGGCCTCCAGATCGACGCCGGCAAGGCGCAGAAGCTCGACTATGTGATCTGCTTCCCGGACCGCTGCGTGGCGGAAGTACCGCTGACCGATCAGCTCGTTGCGTCCTTCAAGAAAGGTTCGAACCTGACGCTCACCTCGGTCAATTTCCAGAACCAACCGAACCCGATCAAGATTGCGCTGACCGGCTTCAGCGGCGCCTTCGACGGCCCGCCGCTGCAGCAGTCGGACATCGAGGACCGGCAGAAGAAGCTCCAGGAGTTCGTCGCCAAGAACAATCAGGATTTTGCCAAGAAGCTCAAGGAAGAGCAGGAAAAGGCGAAGGCCGCCAACTGATCGACGGCTTTTCAAACGAAAAAGCGGGTTGATGCCCCGCTTTTTTCGTTTGAACCGGGCGTTTGTCGATCCAGCCATGTGTCAAGTCGACCAAGCCAGCCAGGTCCCAGCCCAGCCAGATCCCGGCTAAGTCAATGTCTCAATTGGTGCTTCGGCTCGTAGCGCCCGTCCGGCTTCTTATCGAACATCTCACCAATCTGCGGATGCCGGACCGGTTCGCCCGACCGGTCCTCGAGTAAATTCTGCTCGGACACATAGGCGATGTATTCCGTTTCGGAATTCTCGGCGAGCAGATGATAGAAGGGCTGGTCCTTGCGCGGCCGCACGTCAGCAGGGATCGCCTCGTACCATTCGTCAGTATTGGCGAATTGCGGATCGACGTCGAAAATGACGCCGCGGAACGAAAACAGCCGGTGGCGAACCACCTGTCCGATCGAGAATTTGGCTGTTTTCATCGCACTCACCACTTGAACTTCTTGAACGCCACGCGTCCTGGAACACGCAAGGAAGGCGCCAGGACTTTAGACCCTTACGCACCGGTCTGGCAAAGATTGGCCCAAACCTTACGGTCGACATCGTCATTATTTGGCGCAGACGCCGCGTCAATTCAATCCCGATCCCCTTGATGCCGGGTTGAGCGTCGCAAGATGCGGATCAAGGGCGGTGCTCGCTATCGCGCAGCCGCTTTTCGCAATCCGCCAAAAAAGGCCGCAAAACCGCTGCCGGGTCGAAGACCCTCGCGCATGAAAAACGCCCGCAGCGGCGCAAAACCCTCAAGCGCGCCCAGGCCAGCGCTGCGCACCAGCTGAGCCGGCAGCATGTCGGAAAGCAACGACGTGTTGAGCAGGTTGACCGCGCTGCTGCGCGCCAGAATATCCGGCCGCCGCTTGAAATCATAGGCTGCAAGCGCCTTGGTGGCGCCCGGGTCCGAGCGGTTTCTACTTGCGGTACCAATCAAGTCGTCGATGTCCCTGATGCCGAGATTGAGGCCTTGCGCGCCTATTGGGGGAAACACGTGAGCGGCTTCGCCGACAAGTGCCACGCGGCGACGCGCAAACCGCCACGGGCTCACCGCTGAAAGTGGGTAGACCTGCCGGCCGGGCTCAACCGACACGCGGCCCAGCATCGATTGCATCCGCTGTTCGACCCGCGTCGAAAGCTCGGCGTCGTCGAGTGCTGCAAGGTCCTTGGCGATATCGGGTTCGAGCACCCAGACAAGGCTGGACCGGTTGCCGGGCAGGGGAACCTGTGTGAACGGACCGGTCTCGGTGTGGAATTCGGTCGAGGTGAAAGCATGGTCGCTGCGGTGACCAAAATTGAGCACCAGCGCCGCCTGCGGATAGGATCGGACCGAGGTGCGGATGCCGGCTGCCTCGCGGGCCGGCGACTGACGGCCATCGGCGGCAACTGCCAACGACCCCTCAACCTCGCTGCCGTCGGCGAGAACGGCATGGGCATGGTCGGCATCGAGGCGCCATGTCTCCACCATCGACTTTCGCCATTCGATGCCCGAATGCGCGACAGCCTCGGCTAGCGTGCGGTTGAGTACGCTGTTGGGCAAGTTCAGCCCGAATTGCTCTTCGTTGATCTCGCTGGCGCGAAAGGTCACTGTCGGGCTGCGGATCAGCCGGTTGGTTGCGTCAACGATGCGCATCACCTTGAGCGGCGCTGCGTGCGACCTGATTCCGTCGAAGATCCCGAGCCGTTCGAACATCTTCAGAGCAGGGTTCATCAAGGCTGTCGTCCGACCGTCGGGGCCGGCTGTGTCGGGTCCGACGAGCGTCACGGGAAAGCCCGCCTCGGCAAAGCCAAGCGCCGCGATCAGCCCTGCAGGGCCGCTGCCGGCGACCAGTATCCGTGCTGTTTCCCGATGGTCCAAATTCGGCTTCCGGATTGCGAGGTGAGGCCTGTCCGACCTGCTGGTCCATATAGGTCAGGTGATGCGGCTTGATCAACTCGGCGATTCGGCCCATTCGGTTGCCATGACCGGCGAACAAGACGATTTCAGCCACCTCGACGGTACCGGCCGCGCGATGGCGAGCGTTGCGCGCAGCCCTCGAGTGACCGTGAGCGTTGTTGCCGGCATGGGCATCGCCCTTGCCTGGCTCCTTCTCGGCGCAATGGCAGTTCGAGGGGCGGTAAGCCGGCTCCCGGGGGCCGATGTACCCGGCGACGCCGTGCTGGAATACCTGCCGCAACTGCCGTTGCCGGATTTCCTTGCGCGTTTCTTCGCCCTCTGTCTTGCGCCGGCGCCGCTTCCCGCAAGCGTAGGCGCGCAAGGCGGGGCACTCACCGCGATGTGGCTGTTGATGGCCATCGCGACCATGCTGCCCTCCGCGGCGCCGATGATCCGCACCTATTGCGAGATCGCAGATACCGCCCGGATCAATGGGGAACCGGTTGTCCATCCGCTGATCCTTGTCGCTGGATATTTGAACGTCTGGCTTGTCGCCTCGGCAGTGTTCGCTGCCCTGACGCTCGCAGTCCATGCATTCGCGTCATCCGGGCAGATGCTCGATCCGCTGGTTGGAATTGCCGGAGCAGCCGCGCTGTCGATCGCTGGTCTTTATCAGTTCAGCTGGCTGAAGGAAGCCTGTCTGGACAAGTGCAGAAATCCGTTCTCGGTCCTGTTCGCCAACTGGAGCGCCAGGCCCATTCGCATTTTCCGGCTCGGCATGGAGCAGGGGGTGTGGTGCCTTGGATGCTGCTGGGCGCTAATGCTGGTAATGTTTGCCGTCGGTGTAATGAACGTGTTCTGGATGGCGCTGATCGGCTTGTTCAGCCTGGTGGAAAAACAGACGGCAGACAATCTGACGACGCGGCTGGCCGGTGCGATACTGCTTGTCTGGGCAGCGGCGCTACTAGTAATCTCGACGTGAGGGGGGAGAATTCGATGACAGATCAAAACTGGGCAATGAAGGGAGAGCTCGTCCTCTCCTGCAATTGCACGGTTTTTTGCCCTTGCGTTCTGTCGCTCGGCAGTCATCCGCCGACCGAGGGCTATTGTCAAACCTGGGCGGGATTCCGCATCGATGCCGGCCATTTTGGCGAGGTCGACCTGTCCGGTCTCAATCTTGGGCTGATCATGGAAATCCCCGGCTACATGAGTCGCGGCAACTGGACGGCCGGTCTGTTTATCGACAAGCGCGCCTCGGTTTACGCTGTGAAGGGACTGACGAAGATATTCACCGGCAAGGCTGGTGGAACCACATCGCTGCTCTCCATCCTGGTCGGACAGTTCCTCGGCGCCGAGCAGGTGCCGATCACCTACGAGACGCGTGAGAAAACACGCATCTTTCAGATACCGAAGATCATCGATGGTGCGGTGACACCGATCACCGGCAAGGATCGCGACAGGGATACGGTCATCAGCAATTCGGAATACTGGATTGCGCCGGAAATCATCGTCGCCAAATCCGACAAGAGCAAAATGCGGGCCTTTGGCCGCAATTGGAACTTTGCCGGCCGTTCGGCCGAAATCTGCAAGCTGGACTGGCGGGGCCCGTGAGCAAGAAGACGACGGCCAGGAAAATCGCCGACCGGATTCCGCGGCCGAAGAAGAAAGTCACGTGGCCGCAGGCGAGGGCGTTCTCGGTCCATCTCTTGACCGCGTCGGGCTCATTCCTGGCGTTTCTCTCGCTAGTGGCAGCAAGCGAGCAGCGCTGGACGGCGATGTTCTGGTGGCTGGGGCTGGCGCTTTTCGTCGACGGCATCGACGGGCCGATCGCCAGGAAGCTCGACGTCAAGGAAATCCTGCCGACATGGTCGGGCGAACTGCTCGACAACATCATCGACTATGTGACCTACGTACTGATTCCGGCCTTCGCGCTCTACCAGCGCGGCTTCATGGGCGAGCGCCTGTCGTTCCTGTCGGCGGCAATCATCGTGGTGTCGAGCGCAATCTACTATGCCGATACCGGCATGAAGACGAAGGAGAATTTCTTCAAAGGCTTTCCCGTCGTCTGGAACATGGTGGTTTTCACGCTGTTCGTCATCGAACCCGGACAATGGGTTTCCTTCGCCGTGGTCGTGGTGGCGGGCATCCTGACCTTCGTGCCGATCAATTTCATCCATCCGGTGCGGGTGAAGCGACTACGGCCCATCAATCTCGGCATGACGCTGCTTTGGTGCGCTTTCGGCGCGCTGGCGCTGGCGCAGGCCGCACTTGCCTCCTTCTACGACCAGATCGGCGTGCTGGGCGGGCAGGTCAGCGACTTCATCAAGATCGGAATTACGGTCACCGGGCTTTACCTCGCTTGCATCGGCGCTATCATGCAGTTCTTTCCAAATCTCGGCGCCAAGCCGGACAAGAAAGCCTGATCCCAAGAGAGCCGGAAAATGTCCAAAGCGATCCGCATCCACGCCAATGGCGGTCCGGAGGTCCTGACCTATGAGGATGCCGATCCCGGGCAACCGGGCTCGGGTCAGATTCTTGTCGGGCACACCGCGATCGGGCTCAATTTCATCGACGTCTATTATCGCTCGGGCCTTTATCCGCCACAGGGCGGATTTCCGCTGATCCCCGGCGGCGAGGCGGCCGGCGTGGTCTTGGAGGTCGGCTCGGATGTCGACTGGCTCAAACCCGGCGATCGCGTCGCCTATGCCGTGACCACCGGCGCCTATGCCGGGCAGCGCGTGATCGCCGCCGACCGCGTGGTGAAGGTGCCCGACGGCATCAGCGACGAACAGGCCGCGGCGATGATGCTCAAGGGCATGACTGCCGAGTATCTGTTGCGGCGTACCTTCAAAGTGAAGGCTGGCGATACGATCCTGTTCCACGCGGCGGCAGGCGGTGTTGGCCTGATCCTCGGCCAATGGGCTAAGCATCTCGGCGCTACGGTGATCGGCACCGCGAGTTCAACCGACAAGATCGAACTCGCCAAGGCGCATGGCTTCGACCACGTCATCAACTATCGCGAACAGGATTTCGTCGCCGGCGTTAACGCTATCACCGGTGGCAAAAGATGCGACGTTGTCTATGATTCGGTCGGCAACGACACGTTTCCAGCCTCGCTCGATTGCCTTCGGCCGCTCGGCACGTTCGTCAGTTTCGGTCAATCATCTGGGCCGATCCCGCCCTTCAGCATCTCATTGCTGGCGCAGAAGGGCTCGCTGTTCGCAACGCGGCCGACGCTGTTCGTCTACAATGCCAGGCGCGACGACCTCGAGGCTTCCGCCGCTGCCTTGTTCGATGTGGTGCTCAGCGGCGCCGTCAAGATCAAGATCAACCAGCGTTACGCGCTCAGCGAGGCCGGCATGGCGCATTCCGATCTCGAAGGGCGCAGGACCACCGGGACAACGATACTTATCCCTTGAGCGCCCGCAGTTTCGGCCCGCCGACGCCGCGATTCTTGCGAACTGCTCTTTACCGCTTGAGTTTCCGCTGAAATTCTTGAAGCTCTTTCAAGTCGTGAGGCGCTTACCGTAGAGAGCAGGGCGCGCATACGATGCCTGCGGGAACACAGAACATGTCTGGAAAACCAGATGGAGGCACCGTGAGTGCAGATCAGGACGGCGCAAACCTGCTGGAGGTTCGCGGCCTCACAAAGATATTCGGCACGCTGACGGCGTGCGACCATGTCGATCTCAACATCGCCAAGGGCGAGATCCACGCGTTGCTTGGCGAGAATGGCGCCGGCAAGTCGACCCTGGTGAAAATGCTGTTTGGATCGCTGGAACCGAATTCCGGCGAGATTTTCTGGAACGGCGAGGCGGTCAGGATCACCAGTCCCGGCACCGCAAAAAAGCTCGGCATCGGCATGGTTTTCCAGCATTTTTCCCTGTTCGAAGCGTTGACGGCGGCGGAGAACATCGCGCTGTCGCTGGATGACGGCTCGCCGATCAGCATGATCGCGGCCAAGGCGAGGGCGCTCTCCTACAGTTACGGCCTGCCTCTCGATCCGCTATCGCTGGTCGGTGATCTGTCGGTCGGCGAGCGTCAGCGTATCGAAATCATCCGCTGCCTGCTGCAGACGCCGCAACTCATCATCCTCGACGAGCCGACTTCGGTGCTGACGCCGCAGGAGGCCGATAGGCTGTTCGAGACGCTCGAACGGCTGCGTTCGGAAGGAAAGTCCATCCTCTACATTTCGCACCGGCTGGAAGAGGTCAAACGCATCTGCGACCGCGCCACCGTGCTGCGTCACGGCAAGGTGGTCGGCCATTGCAATCCGCGCCAGGAAACCGCGTCTTCGTTGGCGCGGATGATGGTCGGCAACGAGGTGCACGCCGTGGTGCGGGTGCCGGCCGAGGGTGTCGAGACCGCGCCGGTGCTGCTTCAAATCCGCGAACTCACCCGCAAGCCGGCGACCCCGTTCTCGATCCCACTTAGGAACATCAATCTTGAAGTCCGCGCCGGCGAGGTGATCGGCATTGCCGGTGTCGCCGGCAACGGCCAGGGCGAATTCTTCGAATCCGTTTCCGGCGAGGTGCTGCAGCAGGATGCCGGCTCGGTACGCATCCGCGGCAAGGATGCCGGCGGCCTCACCATCACCGGCAGGCGGCTGATGGGCGCTGCCTTCGTCCCGGAAGAGCGGCTCGGCCATGGCGCAGCACCGCGCATGAACCTTTCGGAGAACCTGCTTCTGTCGCGCCACGCCACCGACGGCAAGATGTTTGTGGGCGCCGGTGGAATGGTCAAGGGCGATGCGATCTATACCGCTGCCCAGCGCATCATAAAGGCGATGGACGTGCGCAAGAGCGCGCCGGATCCGGAGGCTGCGGCTCTTTCGGGCGGCAATCTGCAGAAATTCATCGTCGGCCGCGAACTCGACCGCCGGCCAAGCGTCATGGTGGTCAATCAGCCGACCTGGGGGGTCGACGCGGGTGCGGCGGCCCACATCCGCCAGGCGCTGATCGAACTGGCGCGCAGCGGCTCGGCGGTGTTGGTGATTAGCCAGGATCTCGACGAGCTGTTCGAGATTTCCGATGCGATCACGGTCATGCACAATGGCGAACTGTCGAAGCCGCTGCCGATAGCTGAAGCGACATTCGAGAAGATCGGGCTGCTGATGGGCGGCGCCGAACCCGGTCATGCCGAACATACGCTGGAGACGGCTTGATGCGCCTCGAACTTGTAAAACGCCCGCAGCGCTCGATGCTGTTTTCGGCACTCTCGCCTTTCATCGCTTTCGTTTTGACGATCATTGCCGGTGCCATCATGTTCGCGCTGCTCGGCGTCAACCCGTTGACTGCGTTCCGCATCTATTTCATCGAACCGATCAGCCAGGTCTGGCAGTTGCATGAGCTGGCGATCAAGGCCGCCCCCTTGATCCTGATCGCGGTCGGACTGTCGGTCTGCTACAAGGCCAACATCTGGAACATCGGGGCCGAAGGCCAGTTCATCCTGGGCGGCATTCTCGGCTCGATGTTCCCCGTGCTGTTTCCGCAGTTGGAAGGCCCATTGGTGCTGCCGCTGATGCTTCTTTTCGGCATGGTCGGCGGGGCTGCCTATGCCGCAATCCCGGCACTGCTGAAGACGCGCTTCAACACCAACGAGATCCTGACCAGCTTGATGCTGGTCTATGTCGCTCAGCTCTTCCTGGACTGGCTGGTGCGCGGGCCGTGGCGCGATCCGCAGGGCCATGGTTTCCCGCAGACCATCCAGTTCAACGACTCGGCCATACTGCCGGAACTCCTGCCGGAATCCGGCCGGGCAAACTGGGGATTTGTCTTCGCGCTGATCGCGGCGATACTGATCTGGATCCTGATGAGCCGTATGCTGAAAGGCTTCGAGGTCCGCGTGCTCGGCTCAAGCCCGAGGGCAGGGCGCTTCGCCGGGTTTGGCTTTAACCGCATGGTCTTCTTTGCCTTCCTGCTGTCGGGCGCACTGGCCGGACTTGCCGGGATTTCGGAGGTCTCGGGTGCCATCGGGCAGTTGCAGCCGGTGATCTCGCCCGGCTACGGATTTACTGCCATCATCGTCGCATTCCTCGGCCGGCTCAATCCGCTTGGCATCGTTGCCGCCGGCCTTGTGCTGGCGCTGACCTATCTCGGCGGCGAGGCGGTGCAAAGCGCGCTCGGCATCTCCGACAAGGTGGCGCGCGTGTTCCAGGGCATGCTGTTGTTCTTCGTGCTCGGCTGCGACACGCTCATTCACTATCGCATCCGCCTGATCGGCTTTGCCGCGCCGAAACTCGAGACAGTGCCGAAGCTGGAGGAAGCTCGCTGATGGACATCACCGTCAACATCCTTTTGACTATCGCTACGGCGGCGACGCCGCTGCTGATCGCGGCGATCGGCGAACTGGTGGTCGAACGTTCCGGTGTGCTCAATCTCGGCGTCGAAGGAATGATGATCATGGGTGCGGTCGGCGGTTTCGGCGCCGGTTATCTCACCGGCTCGCCATGGATAGGGCTGCTGGCGGCAATCACCATGGGGGCAGTGTTCTCGCTTCTGTTCGCTGTGATGACGCTGTCGCTGGCCACCAATCAGGTGGCCACCGGCCTGTCGCTGACACTGCTCGGCCTCGGTCTTTCCGGCATGATGGGGACGAATTTTGTCGGCCAGCCCGGTGAGAGATTGCCTAACCTCGATATTCCCGGCCTGACCGCAATCCCGGTCATTGGCAGGCTGCTGTTCGGTCAGGATCCAATCTTCTACATCTCGATCGCGCTGACCGCCGCCGTGATGTGGTTCCTGTTCAAGACCCGCACCGGGCTCACCTTGCGCTCGATCGGCGACAGCCACGCATCGGCGCATGCGCTTGGCATCCACGTCATCCGCTACCGCTATCTCTCCGTGATCTTCGGCGGCGCCTGTGCCGGCCTCGCAGGTGGCCACCTGTCGCTGGTCTACACGCCGCAATGGGTGGAGAACATGACTGCCGGCCGCGGCTGGATCGCGCTGGCTCTGGTCGTCTTCGCCTCCTGGCGGCCATGGCGGGTGTTGGCCGGCGCCTATATTTTCGGCGCGGTCTGGATCGGCCAGCTTCATGCACAGGCATTCGGCATTCCGGTCCCCTCGCAACTGCTTTCTTCGTTGCCCTATCTGGCAACCGTCGTGGTTCTCGTTCTAATCTCGCGCAACAAGCGTTTGACGATGATGAACACGCCGGCCTCCTTGGGCCAGCCATTCGTTCCGGATCGTTGACGATAAAAGACGGGAAGCTCCAAGGCTTAACTCAGAGAGGTAACACAATGAAAAAACTACTTATTGCCCTAATGGCGACGACGGCCGCATTGTCGCTGGCGGCCTCAGCCGAAGCGGCGGACAAGTTGAAGGCCTGCTGGGTCTACACCGGCCCGATCGGCGATTTCGGCTACTCCTACCAGCACGACCAAGGCCGCCTAGAGGTGGAAAAGGCACTCGGCGACAAGGTCGAGACCGCCTATCTCGAAAACGTCTCCGAAGGCCCCGATGCCGATCGCGCCTTCGAGCGCCTGGCGCGCGAGGGATGCAAGATCATTTTCGGCACCTCCTTCGGCTTCATGGACCCGGAAGTGAAGGTCGCCAAGAAATTCCCCAAGGTGATGTTCGAGCATGCCACCGGTTACAAGACGGCCGAAAATCTCGGCATCTACAATGCGCGTTTCTATGAAGGCCGCTACGTGCTTGGCCAGATCGCGGCCAAGCAATCGAAGTCGGGCGTCGCCGGCTATATCGTTTCCTTCCCGATCCCCGAAGTGGTGATGGGCATCAATTCCTTCATGCTCGGCGCACAGTCGATCAACCCGAGCTTCAAGGCGAAGATCGTCTGGGTGAACTCCTGGTTCGATCCGGGCAAGGAAGCCGATGCGGCCAAGGCATTGTTCGACCAGGGCGCCGATATCATCGTCCAGCATACCGATTCGACCGCTGCCCTGCAGGTGGCGGAGGAACGCAAGCTGCACGGATTCGGCCAATCCTCCGACATGATCAAGTTCGCGCCGCATGCGGCGCTGACCTCGCTCACCGACAATTGGGGGCCGTACTATGTCAGCCGGGTCAAGGCTGCGCTCGACGGCACCTGGAAGCCCGACAACGTCTGGCTCGGCATCAAGGATGGCGCCGTCAAGCTGGCTCCGTTCACCAATATGCCCGATGACGTCAAGGCCATGGCCGAGGCAACCACCAAGAAGATCGCCGACGGCTGGAACCCCTTCACCGGGCCGATCGCCAAGCAGGACGGCACACCTTGGCTGAAGGAGGGCGAGGTCGCCGACGACGCCACTTTGCTCGGCATGAATTTCTACGTAAAGGGCGTCGACGACAAGCTGCCGCAGTAGGCAATCGGAAACATATCGAACAAAAGGGGCGCCACGCGGCGCCCTTTTTATTTCGGACTGAATATCAGACTGCTGAGCCGTAAAGGTCGTAAGCGTCGGCGCGCTCGATCTTGACCGTGACGATGTCGCCGGCGCGCAGTGGCCGCCGCGACTGGATGTGGACCGAACCGTCGATTTCGGGCGCGTCGTATTTGGTCCGGCCCTTGGCCGAACGGCCATGCGCCTCGTCGATCAGGACAGGCAGGCGCTTGCCAATTTTCTTGGTGAGCTGCGTTGCCGAAATCTTCTGCTGGCGCTGCATGAAGCGATGCCAGCGAGCTTCCTTGATCTCCTGCGGCACATGCTCGAGGCCGAGCCCATTGGAGGGGGCGCCTCTGACCGGCTCGTATTTGAAACAGCCGGCGCGGTCGATCTTGGCCTCGTCCAGCCAGTCGAGCAGCATCTCGAAGTCGTCGTCCGTCTCGCCGGGGAAGCCGACGATGAAAGTAGAGCGGATGGCAAGGTCCGGGCAGACGTCGCGCCAGCCGCGAATGCGCTCGAGCGTCTTTTCGCCATGAGCGGGCCGGCGCATGTTCTTCAGCACCCGCGGCGAGGCGTGCTGGAACGGAATGTCGAGATAGGGAAGAATCTTGCCTTCGGCCATCAGTGGGATGACGTCTGCGACATGCGGATAGGGATAGACATAGTGCATGCGCACCCAGACACCGAGCTTGCCCAGTTCTTCCGATAGATCGAGGAATTTCGCCCGCACTTCGCGATCGCCGAACATGCTGGTCTGGTATTTGATATCGATGCCGTAGGCGCTGGTATCCTGCGAAATGACGAGGATCTCCTTGACCCCGGCCTTGGCCAGCTTCTCGGCTTCGCGCAACACGTCGGCGGCCGGGCGCGATACGAGGTCGCCACGCAGCGCCGGAATGATGCAGAAGGTGCAGCGGTTGTTGCAGCCTTCCGAAATCTTGAGATACGCATAATGGCGCGGCGTGAGCTTGACGCCCTGCGGCGGCAAAAGGTCGATGTAGGGATCGTGGCTCGGAGGGGCAGCCTCATGCACTGCCGCCATCACGCTTTCATAGGCTTGTGGGCCGGTGATGGCGAGGACGTTGGGATGCCTTTCACGGATGACGTCCGGCTCGGCGCCGAGGCAGCCGGTGACGATGACCTTGCCATTCTCCGAAAGTGCCGAGCCGATGGCGTTGAGCGATTCGTCGCGGGCCGAATCGAGGAAGCCACAGGTGTTGACGACGACCAGGTCGGCGCCGTCGTGTTTGCGGGCAATCTCGTAACCTTCGGCGCGCAGGCGCGTGATGATGCGCTCCGAATCCACAAGGGCTTTCGGGCATCCAAGGCTGACGAAACTGACGCGAGGGGCGGACATCAAAGCTTTCCGGATTTTCAGGATTGGCGGCGCAGTATCACACTTGTCGCGGCATTGGTATGGGCAGCGGCTGCGGCGAAACGCAACCGCCGCCGTCGCCGAAGGCTCGCCGAAGCTGAAACGCGGGCCGATGCGAATTCGAGTCGATGCGTCAGCTCATTGCACTGCTGACATGCGGCAAGACTTCCACCGCGCCCCGGTAGATCATGTCGAGTGCGACATAGAAGATGATCAAAAGGCCGATATAGGCGATCCAGCGATGGCGGTGCAGCAGCTTGGCGATGAAGCTCGCGGCAAGGCCCATCAGCGCGATCGACAGGACGAGGCCGATCACAAGCACCTGGAAGTGATCGCGCGCCGCGCCTGCGACCGCCAGCACGTTGTCGAGCGACATCGAAACGTCGGCGATGACGATCTGCAATGCCGCCTGGCCCAAGGTCTTCTTGCGCGCCTTGCCGGCCACCAAATCATCGCTGTTGATATCGGAATTGGACAACGCTTCGGTCGCCTCCACCTCGTCGGCATCGGACGTGCGCAGCTCGCGATACATCTTCCAGCACACCCACAGCAGCAAGATGCCGCCGGCCAGTAGCAGGCCGACAATCTGCAGCAGGGTGACGGTAACCGCGGCAAAACCGATGCGCAGCACCGTCGCCGCCACCACGCCGATGAGAATCGCTCTCTTGCGCTGCTCGACCGGCAAGCCCGCCGCGGCCAGGCCGATGACGATGGCGTTATCGCCTGCAAGCACGAGGTCGATGGCGATGACCTGGAGCAGGGCAGAGAAGCCCGCGGCAGTGAAAATTTCCATCGACTGGAAGTCCCTTGCTGGTTGGCCGACCGTTCGCGTCGAATGCCGGGACGGCCTAACGTGTATGGTTCCCGCGCGTCAAGGGACTGGTTGGAACAAGCCCGGCAAACCGCCCGTTATTGCAGCAAATATACAGAGTTTGCGACGATCGGCCTGAAACACTGGCAAAATACGGCCACAAGTCGCGAATGCCTAGTCATAGAGATTGTATTTGGGCCAGTCGCTTCGCGGAATTTCATCACCGATCCGGTAGCGCCGCTGCAGGACTTCCATGTGGTCCGGCGCTGTCTCGCATATAAATTTCAGCCGGTACCATTGTCCCCGTGCTCGCCGGCCAGAGGCTCGGAATCATCGAAGTCGACGGTGGCATTTGGCTCGTCAGCTTCATGCACTATGATCTGGGATATTTCGACCTGGAACAAAGGACTCTACAGACCATCGACAACCCGTTCGGCACGAGGTTGTCCCCTATGTCTTAGGTACAAACTGTTACCCATGTCTCCGGGCCGTACAGGCTGGAAGTGGCGGAGGGAGAGGAACCGACATCCAACCTTCTCCAGCTGAGGAACTGCCCTCGTGCTTGACGGACCTGGTGAGCTGGGAATGGCGAGTCGGAAAGAGAACACTTCCGCCGAACATCATTGCCTCGTGGCGAAGCGGCTGACCAGAGGCGAGCGGCGAAACCAGAGAAGAGGCGCACCAATACGGCAACGCTCCGGGCAGCGTTTCCCATCCGTGTGTCGGAGGTGTGGACTCAGCTGTTCGAGTTGTCCGTGGGGAATTAAGCCGGCCGCAAGTGAATAGGGCCATGACCTTGAGGCGTAGCTGTGCGCTGATTTCGACCTCGCAGTGTCGGATTATTTGCACGCAAACCAGTTTTACGACGCTACCCTCCTCATCCTCAACGGAAGATTCTGGGAGGAATGCATGGCTCCGCATGAGCAACATACCGTTGAAATCGTTAGGGACAAAGAGTGGTCGGTGCGCGTGACGGTCAGCGGCAGCACTACCACGGTCCCTTTTACATCTGAGAGCTACGCGCGTTCGTTTGCAGACGGTCAGGCGTTCCGGCTTGGCGTTCAAGTTGCGGAACTCACGAAGGCGGCCTAGCTGCACGCGTTTTTGTCCCAAATTGGTGACATGTGGCTCCGATCAGCTCGCGTTAGGCCCGCTCGGAGACCTGGGCTGGCTGCCGAAAAGGCGACGTTGAGCGCCGTGCCGGCCGCTGGTTGGTAATGTGGGATGCTTGCCCGGTCGGCGAGCCGCAGTTCATCGCGCAGGACCTTCGCGGCGTCGTGCCCTTTAAGATTTGCGCTTGTAGGCATGCTATACGAGCGGGTGGTCAAGGCATTTGGCCCGCGAGCAATCCAGCCGGATTTGTTTGATGACCAAAGGAGAAATTCGGCAATGAGTAACGTTGTATCGCTTCATGGCGACAAGCGCTGGAAAGCTGTTCTCGTCTACGGCCACCAGAACGGCCCCATCACGATCGAGCACTATCTTGAAGAGATTTCCGAGCTTCATAACGTCATCGAACACGGCCCGGACTGGAACACACTGATTACGTGCACGGTGACAATCAACCGGACGGACGGCGGCGAGGAGCAGAACAGCCAGGAAAAAGAGGCGCGCCATGAACACCGGTGAATCGCGGAGCGCTTCATCCGGGTCGCCGAGATCGAGCGCTCCAGTCATGTGTATGTCGGGCCGGCGACGCTTGGTGCGCAGCAGTTGCCCTACATCCACACCGACATCGACAAGCTCGATCCAAAGGCCGACCCGCTGGCGGAGGAGCGAAAGGCGTTCTGGGACCGCATCGGCACCATGCCTTCGGCCCAAGAGATCAGCGAGCTTGAGGCCCTTGCATCTGGGCCAGGCGAGGAGCGCTCCAACAAGTCCTTCGGCCCGTTTAGGTAAGTAGCCCCGCACGGGAGCATCAAGCACCGTAGCGGAAGGTTGCCTTGCTGGAGGACTGCTATATGGGAAAGTGAACTAGAGGGACGGTCGCGTCGCCGGGCTTTCTTTGCGCCCCATCAAAGACGAGGAACGCGACGGCATCTCCACTCGTTGATCGCCATGCCCTCCACTTCGATTCGCAAAGCGGAGTACGATCCCGAGCGGAAGGTACTTTCGGTGTGGTTCGTGGCCAGCGGCAAGCGCTACGAGTTTGAGGGTGTTCCGCCAGAGACCTTTGCGGCGTTTAAAGCCGCGTTCGCGAAGGGCCGCTACTTTAACGCCCACATCCGTAATCACTTCCCGTACCGCCTGGTTGCGAGCGAAGCCGACCCGGGATGACCTGACCTGTCGTGGCGAGGTGGCGCTAAGTGCGACCAGTCCCTGGGACCTCGTCCAGAAGATTTGGACCTTTGCTCGCCGGCAACTGGCCGTCGGGAGTGAGCTTGTCCACTGCGTCGGGGAGTTCTCTTGTGAGCCGGTCGAGAAGCTCGTCATGGGACAATCCGGTTTGCTCGGCCAGATCGTTCAACGTTTGCGGGTCGATTGCTTTTTCAACCTGCTCGCGCTGAACGGGCCGGTTTGATCCTTTACTTACCCACGAATCAACTTGGTCGCCCGCACCTGCATTCCTGAGGCGGTCCAGAATATCGCCGAGACCGCCGGGGGAGCCCATGCTATTTGGATCTGTCGATCTCTTTCCCGCGATCAGCTCGCCGATCTTGTCCCTGTTCTTGTAGGCAAGCAGCCCAAGCAACGCTATGGCGACCTTTCCTATGTCAAGGCTCATTTCGCATCTCCTGGTGCATCGTTTCCGGATCAGCTGAGACGAAGCGATTTTGCAGCTTCTGTCAGGCGGGCGCGGTCGTTGCCGTAGGTCTTGATCAACTGCCGAACCTGGTCGGGCGTCAGGCCGTTTTGCTCGGCGAAATATTGTATCTCATAGTCTTCGTCCGCCGATACGCGGTTGCCGGCTCGGACATCCCGCTTGCTCCTGTCGTCAGCCATTCTGGTCTCCTTCGGATCCGAATCAACAGCAACGCCGGGAAGCAGCTTTCGTTGCCACACCCCTATTGGAATCACGTTCCGTTCACTCTGGCTAATATAAGCTTTGTACCTTGTATTGACTGGGTGCGTAAAATTGTAAGTACCGGCGGCGGCCGCCTCGAGTTCATTCCGCCGATGGAGCCCAAGCTGGTTTCAAAGCCACCCGAGGGTGAACACTGGATTCACGAGATCAAGCTCGACGGCTATTGCACCCACATTGTCATCAACAGCCCCGACGATATCCGCGCCTTTACCAAAAGCGGTGCGGACTGGACGAGCAAATACACCGGCCTTGTCGAAGCCGCGCGCGAGCTAGACGTCAAGAACGCGATCTTCGAGGGCGAGGCGGTGGTCACCAACGAGGCCGGCCTGCCCGACTTCGACGCGCTGCAGAAGGTGGTCCATAGCGACCCCTACGGCGCGATCCTCGGCGCCTTCGACATCATGCATCTCGACGGCCACGATCTGCGCGACATCGGCTGCACAGCGCGCCGCGAAATGCTGTTCGGCATCATCAAGCCGAACAGCCGCATCCAGTTCAGCGAAGCCATCCCCGGCGACCCCAAGGCTATCTTCTATCTCGCCGACCAGGCGGGGCTCGAGGGCATCGTCTCCAAGCGCGCGGAGAGCCCGTATCGGAGCGGGCTAACATCAAACTGGCTCAAGACCAAGAGCTTCACCTTTCAGGAATACGAGCTGCTCGGCGTTGAGCGGGAGCCTGGCAAGGCGGCATTCGCCCTGCTGGCGCAACCCGGCACCGGAAAATATGTCGGCTCGGCCTTCATCAGCCTGGGTCGCGACATGAAGGAACGGCTGTGGAAGCGGGTCAAGGACCATGCCGGCCCGCCCCCGGAGGGCGTCAAGAGGCGGCCAGCGACGCAATGGGTCCAGCAGGGGGAGGTCAAGCTGCGCGTCAAGCACCTCCGCGGCGAGCATAAGTATATTCGCAGCGCTTCGCTGCTGGGCTTCGGCGATGATCCGGAGCGTTCGGGGAACTAAGGGTCCGCCTGCCAAATCCAGCATGGCCGGCGGACCCTGATCAGCGCATGAAGGGCCGGTCCTTGCGCCGATTTCTCCTCCCGGAGATGACGCTCCAACTACAAAGAGCCGCGGCTGTTCCCGACGCCGCCTGTCATGGGACCATTGCGCAGGTAGGCCAGACTTAGGTCTTACGGTCTACTGGTTTAAGCCTTGTCAAGGAACGTTCGTTGGTTGGTTCGCGTTGAGGTGAGCTTGGCGCGATGAAGCTGCGTCCCGGCAAAATCTCAACAAGGAGACGGCTATGAGAATGCATCTTTCCACCGCAGCCGCGGGATTTCTGTTGTTGGCCGGCATTGGTGTCGCTGCCGCCCAGGATGTGATCATCGAACCGCAGCAGGAAACCGTCATCAAGGAATACGTCAAGAAACAGCCGCTCGCTTCGGTAAAAATTCCTGGAGTCGAGCTCAACATCGGCTCGCCTCTCCCGGATACAGTCGAGCTTCATGAAGTGCCGAACGTCAAATACCGTTATGTGGTCGTCGACAACCGGACCGTTCTGGTGGATCCGAGCACGCGCAAGATCGTCAAGGTCTACGACTGATCTGGTCTTAGGAGCGCTGGCCCGGATGGCGGCGCAAAAGCGTCAATAGTCCGGGTCAGCCGCTCGACAGTCTCAATGATCGCTTTTGCAAGCGCCTCGCCCTCATGCACCGGCTCAGGCCCGTAGAGCAGCAACACCGCATCCTCGCTCGGCAACACGCCGGCCGGGCAGGTCATCTCGATCGCCATCCGAACCAGATGCAAGCCGGCCCACGCGCTGTGGATAGCCTCGTTAACTTCTCGATCACTCATCAGGGGGCGGGTCCTGTTTGGCGGCTAACTGGGCCAGCAACTGGCGCGATGCTTCGATTGTCCGACGCGTCTCTTCGATAATCGAATGAAAGTCGTCCACATGACGCCACGCCCGCTCTTGGTATAACCGGGCAACTTCAACGTAGAGACTATCGCCCCATCGATCGTTCATCGTTCGGTGCGCGCTATGCGGCGCAGTTCGAATTTGACCACGATCTGCACTAACTGGTTGCCTGCTTCATCGCGGACTTGAATGCCAGCCTCGCGGTAGGTGCCATCGGGCAGCTTTTCTCTTGCGATTTCAAGCAGCGTTTTTGCTGCCTCGTCCTCCGCAGATTCCAGGCTCGGAAGCTCTGAACCTTCAGGGTCTGGGAAGGTCTCTCCATTGCTGGACAAGTCGAAGAAGTAGCGCGGCATCAATCCTAACTAGGATTGCCGGAAAATGTTCAATGTCTCTTTTTTACATACAAAGCGCTAATCCACCATGTCGCGCAGCGGCTTCTTGCGCTTCGGCGGCCTGTACTTCTCAACAAGCCTGACCTTCCCGATGTCGATCGTCACCAGCGGACCCAGATCGATTGTCACCTTGCCGCCTTCCTCGTCTATGCGCGTGATCTCTCCGGTAAGTTCGATTTGCTGGCCTCGTTTGACCTTGGACCTGCTGTCCAGGAGGAATGCGGGAAGCTGTAGGATGGGATCGAGACGCTGATACGGTCGTCGGTGACCCGCCTACGTACCGTGGCCGTGATCGCAACCACGTCGCGATGCCAATGCCCCGCGCTGGGCGGCCAGCGCCTCAGTCAAGTGGTAGCTAATATAGGTGACGCTTCATCCAATCGATGGACGAAGCCCATCAAAGGCCGGTGCTAAATTTGATGCATGTCGCGACCTTACTTACCCCCGAGCCACCTTGCTATCGCTATCCTCGCGATCAGCGTCAGCTATGCCGAAGCTGCGGACCGGAGGCTCGAAACCGCGACGCGCTGTACGTACGCCAGTTCGAAGAACCTGCCGGTTTGCACCGCGTCAAGCTCGCTCCTCGAAGTGCTAGGTGACAAATGTTTTCTCGTCAAAGGTTCGATGATCTATGGCGACATCGCCGCGCTGTCCCAGATAGTCACTTTGAGCTGGTAGCCATGAGGCTCGCGACCCTCCAACTTGAAACTGCGAGATACGGCGACGTTTATCGGGCCGAAAGGCTCACACGGCTGAGGCAGCAGGTGATCCGGCACATCAAGCGCACTGACGCCTCGGCTCAAAAAGTCGAGCAAGCGCTTTCTAGGTTGGCCGAAGCAAACGCCCCCATGGCGACGCTTGCAAGCGGATTCGGTTTCCGCGCCACTGCGGAATCACGTTCCGTTCACTCTGGCTAATATAAACCTTCCGCCTGGAAACGAATGGGTGCGTAAAATTCTAAGTACCGGCGTCGGCCGCCGCGAGTTCATTCCGCCGATGGAGCCCAAGCCGGTCGCAAAGCCACCCGAGGGCGAACACTGGATTAACGATGCCGGATCAGGGCGGCCAGCAAGCCGAGCCTGAAAGGCAAGGTTGGCCGCCACATCAAGCGAAGGGATCAGGTTGAACTGCTGGAACACAAGTCCGACTGTTCCCCGCCGCAGGGCGGCAAGGGCTGTATCGTTCAGCCCCACAATATTGGTACCGCCAAGGTGGATTTCTCCCGCATCAGGGCTGTCGAGCCCTGCAACAAGGTGCAAAAGCGTGCTCTTGCCGCTGCCAGACTCGCCGGTCAGCGCAAGGCTCTTGCCCGCCTCCAGCGAAAGATCGATCCCGTGCAGAACATGCAACGGCCCCTCGCCAGTGGGGTAGAATTTGTCGATCCGGTGCAGCCTCAGCAGCATGTTACTCCCCGGAGGTCCGCGTGCATCTGACACGGCATGCCCGTGAAATAGCGCCAAACAACGACCCCTTTCATACAGCCTCCAAACCCACTGCCTTAATTGGACAATGGGTTTTTTCAGAGGGCTCGCGTTTTGTATCTAACGCGACCTCCACTTGGAATTCGATGTACAATTACGATCCAGAGCGGTTCTCAGCTAGGCGGGATAGGCGTTGACCGTACCGTCACAACTCACTCTCCAAACGGAACTGGAGCGCGCTGTCTTCAAATTCCTCAGCAGTGCCGATGCCGTTGTTGAAAAGCGCCATGATTATGCCTGCAGCCTGGTCACACTCAGGCGTGCTTGGCTCTATGCCAGCCTCACGGCAATACACGATCAAACCTTTCGGGCAACGAGTTCCTCTTCGATCTTTGCGCGGTTGTTTCCATACTTTTTTACCAGCCTGAGGGCATCAGCCCGTTCGAGATGGTGCTTCTTCATGAGGTACCCGACTTCATAGTCTTCGCCACCGTCGACCCGTGCTCTATCTTGCGGACCACGCTTTGACTTGTCGTCTGCCATGACAACCTCCATGGGCGATCGCCTCGCCCAAACGTGTCAAGGATAATCCTCTAATCGTCGGGGACAAGGACGTAGTCCCCAACCATGTCGAAACCGCACAACTCCGCGGTCGCAGGGATAAGCCGATCCCTTACGGGGAACGTTTTGCTCGTCCGCCGTCGAAGCGTTGAGGTCTTCTGGGTTGGTACACGTTCTTGCGGCCGTGGGAGTAAACTTTCCGCGCGACATCACGAATGGAGTCCCGTGATGCATCGAAGGTCGCCAAATTGGCCTGCTGCCGGTTTTTCGGACACGAGCGCTTCAATCTCAATCAAGACGATCGAGCAACTGCAGATCGTCGCCGAGATCGATCAGGCCTACCCGCGCCAGGCCATGTCGCGCAGCGAACGTCTTGAACGCTGGGCGGAGCTCCTTGAACGGAACCCTGACCGGCGCCTCCGACGCTGCACCGAGTATCAGCCGGTTAGAGCACGCGGGGCCATGCGCGGCGGCGGCTCGCCGATCTCAGTCGCTTTCGAGGATCCTGTCCTCCGCGCCGCCGGGTTGGAAAACGACAACTACAGCGAAGCGAAGCGGTTCTTCGAACTGACCGATGGGGCAATTGCATGAGATCATCTGCTATTGCCATTTTCGGCGCGACGGTGATCGCCGCAACGGCCGCCCGTCACATCCGTGCGGCGATTGCCGGGAGACAGCCCGGCATGTTCGCTCGGATGCGTGAGGCTTTCGTCGGATAAGCCGGCGACGCTTCGCGGCATCATTGTTGAAGCGGGCTCGCATGAAAGCCGCCGCCGCAGCGCAGGCAAGCGCTCCCCACGCGGGAAGGCTGCGTTGAATTGGGGATGGTGCGGTCATGATTATCCAAGGTCCTTTTCGAGAGCGGCGTCAACTGCTGGGCTGAGTTGCACCATCTGTTGCGCCGAACTCTGCAGGGCGATTGCCGGCAGATGAATGAACGCGTCGACGCGTCGCCAGGCAAGCCTGGAGGATCCCCTCAATCGATCGACGCGGTAGTCTCCGGCAGGTTGCCACGCCTCAAACCCGGCAGCCGGAACGCGGATGAAAAGTGAACGACGGTCTGCGTGGTGCGACTGGCCATGGGTGCTTTCCGCAGGAGCGCGCCGACGTCCCTCCTGCATCTTTTCCATCCGAACCGGAAAGATCCCAATGCTGCCAGTACATCCGTGGTCAGCGCCGTGGTTCAAAGGCTCCAACAGAGCGACATGCGCGCCGAATAAGCCCTATACATTCGCTGTCGGAAAATTCGGTGCTTCATGGCGGGTCGAAGGTCGCGGACCTATGTCGATCGGGACCGCGAAAGCCAAATCGGCCAAATCCACGCAATCTATATATATGTTTCGATGCACATTCAATCAAGGCTCAATAGGTTTGCTTCGTAATTGCTGATTACTATAGTCTGTTGTCGGCAAAATTAAGAGGGATGTATTACGATAAAATTGCTTATTGCTCCGCTTTTCGGACGGCCAAAAGCGCCGGTAACAACGACTGATTTACATTTCAAATATTTTCGGCTTGAGGAATTAAAAATTTGGCACTCCTATCATTCGAGTGCCAAAGGGGCTATGTTAAGTGTTGCAGTCGCTCCATATGCGGCGGCAGAAAGAACCCCAATGAAATTCCGGCCACTCCACGACCGCGTCGTCATTCGGCGCGCGGAAGGCGATACCAAATCCAAGGGCGGGATCATTATTCCCGACACCGCCAAGGAAAAGCCTCAGGAAGGCGAAGTGATCGCCGTTGGGCCCGGCTCGCGTGACGAGAGCGGCAAGCTGATCCCGCTCGACGTCAAGGCCGGCGATCTCATCCTGTTCGGCAAATGGTCCGGCACCGAGGTCAAGATCGACGGGGAGGATCTCCTGATCATGAAGGAGAGCGACATTTTGAGCATCGTCGAGAAGACCAAAGCGGCCAAGAAAGCCGCCTGACCGGGCGATTTCCGATCCCGCAATTTCAAGACTGAACTGGACGTAAAATCATGTCTGCCAAGGAAATCAAATTCGCTACCGATGCCCGCGACCGGATGCTTCGCGGCGTCGAAATTCTGAACAACGCCGTCAAGGTGACGCTCGGCCCCAAAGGCCGCAATGTCGTCATCGACAAGGCCTATGGCGCGCCGCGCATCACCAAGGATGGTGTCGCCGTCGCCAAGGAAATCGAGCTTGCCGACAAGTTCGAGAACATGGGCGCCCAGATGGTGCGCGAAGTGGCCTCGAAGACCAACGACCTTGCTGGTGACGGCACGACGACAGCCACGGTGCTGGCCGCCTCCATCCTGCGCGAAGGTGCCAAATTCGTTGCCGCGGGCATGAACCCGATGGATCTCAAGCGCGGCATCGACCTTGCTGTGGCTGCCGTGGTGAAGGACATTCAAGCCAGGGCCAGGAAAGTCAAATCTTCGGACGAGATCGCCCAGGTCGGCACCATTGCCGCCAATGGCGACGTCACTGTCGGCGCCATGATCGCCAAGGCTATGGACAAGGTCGGCAATGATGGCGTCATCACCGTCGAGGAAGCCAAGACCGCCGACACCGAACTCGATGTCGTCGAAGGCATGCAGTTCGACCGCGGCTATCTCTCGCCCTATTTCGTCACCAATGCCGAAAAAATGCGCGCAGAGCTGGAAGACCCCTACGTGCTCATCCACGAAAAGAAGCTCGGCAACCTGCAGGCGCTGCTGCCCATCCTCGAAGCCGTGGTGCAAAGCGGCAGGCCGCTGTTGATCATCTCCGAGGACGTCGAGGGCGAAGCGCTGGCGACGCTGGTCGTCAACAAGCTGCGCGGCGGCCTCAAGGTCGCGGCCGTCAAGGCGCCTGGCTTCGGTGACCGCCGCAAGGCGATGCTGGAAGACATTGCCGTGCTCACCGCCGGCCAGATGATTTCGGAGGATCTCGGCATCAAACTCGAGAACGTCACGATCGACATGCTCGGGCGGGCTAAGCGCGTGCTGATCGAGAAGGATACGACGACGATCATCGACGGCGCCGGCGAGAAGGCCACCATCCAGGCGCGCGTCCAGCAGATCAAGTTGCAGATCGAGGAAACGACCTCGGATTACGACAAGGAGAAACTCGAGGAGCGGCTGGCGAAGCTGGCTGGCGGCGTTGCTGTCATTCGCGTCGGCGGCGCGACCGAGACGGAAGTCAAGGAAAAGAAGGACCGCATCGATGATGCGCTGAACGCCACTCGTGCAGCCGTGGAAGAAGGCATCGTTGCCGGCGGCGGTGTTGCGCTTTTGCGCGCCAAGGCAGCTTTGACTGAGCTTACTGGCGCGAATGCTGACATGACGGCAGGTATTTCGATTGTGCTGAGAGCACTTGAAGCGCCAATCCGCCAGATTGCCGAGAATTCCGGCGTTGAAGGTTCGATCGTCGTCGGCAAGCTCTCCGACAGCAAGGATCACGATCAGGGCTTCGACGCCCAGAACGAAGACTATGTCGACATGATCAAGGCCGGTATCGTCGACCCCGCCAAGGTCGTTCGCACGGCCCTGCAGGATGCCGGCTCGATTGCCGCGCTCCTGATCACCGCTGAAGCAATGATCGCGGACATTCCGCAGAAGGTTTCGCCCGCTATGGGTGGCGCAGGAGGTATGGGCGGAATGGGCGGAATGGACTACTGAGCGGCGCCTGAGACTATAGCCATGACGACGGAAGGCCAGCGACGCGGGCACATGCGAGCCGATATCTCGGCGATCATCGGTTCGCTCGACATCGTGTTCGGGGAGATCGATCGATAGGCTCGTCGCTGTCGTATTTGCTGCTAAAAATGGTCTTGGAGACAAGAACATGACCGACACTCTTGCCGAGAAAACATGTACGCCTTGTCGCGGCGGCGTCCCGCCGCTCACGCGTGATGAAGCCCAACGCTTCCAGGCACAGGCTCCCGATTGGGAGCTGGGTGACGATGCCCACCGCATCCAGCGAAGCTTTCGATGCCGCAATTTCCGGGACGCGCTCGCCCTTGTTCAGGAGATCGGTGAGCTCGCCGAAACCGAAAGCCATCACCCCGACATCAGCTTCGGCTGGGGTTATGTGACGGTTTCCCTGAGCACCAAGAAGATAAAAGGACTGCACGAGAACGATTTCATCATGGCGAGCAAGATCGATCGGGTGTTCGATCGCTCGGGCCTGCCCCTCGACCGCCAGCAGTGACACGGCAAATCCATCGCCAATCTAGCGAGGTTTCCATGACAGAGATCCGAACCGGCAACCAGCCCGTCACCCAAATCACCATCGTCGATTCTGAACCGGACAAGCAGACCGAGGCATTGTCCGTCATGACCGAGCGGGCGCGCTTTATGGCGCGCCAGCCTGGGTTCATCTCAATCAGCCTGCATCGCAGCCTCGACGGGCGGCGCATCGTCAACTACGTCCAATGGCAGAATCGCGATCTCTTGCGATCGGCTCATCAATCGCCGGAATTCCGGAAGGAGTGGGGTCACTTCGATCAGTTGACGGACGAGATCGATCCCAATCTGTACGAGGTAGCCCAGGTGATAGATGGTGGTCAGTAGCCGTGCTGTTCAGGTGACCTGAACAGCACGGCCGAGACAGCTCGACATAAGCTGGCGAATTTGAGCCACGACGGCCATGAACGATTCGCATTGTAACCGTTTTCGGCGGATCCGGCTTTCTCGGCCGCCGGGTCGTTCGGCATCTCTTGCAAGCGCGGGTTTTCCGTTCGGATTGCATCAAGGCATCCGGTGGGATCTTTTGCCAGCGGTGGAAGGTGGCGCGGGGAATGCCTAGCTTTTCGTCATCCAAGCGGCCTGGCAAACCGCCATCCGACGCCGGGCTGGCATGCTCCTGATCCACTACAACAGCCGGCATGTGATGGGGAAGATCATCACGCCTGGCCAGCCCACAGTGCCGCCGCAGACCATCGTTGAGGGCAGCATACATGCCGGGCTGGACGTATCGCTGGGCGATCTCCGCCAATGGCACACGTTACGCGCCTGGTGCAGAAACTGCTCGCACCATGCGGAGGTAAAGGCGCCGGCCCTCATCAGGCGCTACGGCAGGGACGCGCTGTTCAGCACGGTCGAAAGGGCACTTTTCTGCACGAGGTGCGAGCGGGGAGGGCCGGTTCGGCTGGAGATTCATAAGCTTCCGAGGAACTGAAAGGATGTTGATGCAGGACCTAATCGATTTTCTACAAATCAACTCGGCTCTGGTGCTGGCCAACCCAATAGCTTTTTCTACGTTCGCCGTCCTTTTTGCAGGAGGAGGCTTCCTGGTCGGGCGCTACTTTTTGGCCGAGCGCATCGCAAATCTGGAAAGCCGCATCGCCAGGCGGGATGACGAGATTAAGGCGCTCAAAGAGGGACGGTCATCCGCAGAGGAATCCAAACTGCCGATGGTGCCCATCATAGCCACCAAAGCCATCTGGGGAGAGGAAGAGATTGCGTCGCTCACCGGGAGTCTATTCACCCACACTGAAGACAAGATACGTCTAAGTCAGTCGTGATAGGCACTTTGTTGCCAGCGAGTGGCCCGGCGCTCTCTGCGATCCTGCGAGGATGTGCGACACGCGGATGCGCTTCTGGATGAAGGCTGCATATAGGGGCAGCGTCGTCAGATCTGGTCAGGCGAACGATGCTGTCGACAAACGCCAGTCGGCGACAAGCTCGACCCGAAAGCCGACCCGCTCGCCGATGAGCTCAACGCGTTCTGGCATCGCATCGGCATTATGCCTTCGGCCCGAGAGATCAGCGACTCGCAGCGCGGCATGAATGGCTGCATACGGTCGGCAGTGAAAAGGAACGCCGTCCATTCCTCGCCTGGGTCCAATCTAGAGGGCGGGTTATTTCATGCGAACCTGTGCCACGCTGTCCCTGTAGTCCGCTTTCGGGTCGCCCATCCCGAGGAAAAGTTTCACCCCGGCGACGATGCTGGAAGCATCCTTCCAGATTTCGGCGTCCGCAGGATCAAACCTGAGCAAGCACAGCTTCGGATCTTCCTTGCCTTCTTCGAACCATGCGGCGACGAAGCGATTCCACAATCGGTCGATGACTGCCCGATCATCGTCGATCATCAGTGTGCCTTCAACGGTGGCGAACAGGTCGTGTCCCTTGGCGGAGTAGACCAGTGTCGCTTCCTTTGCAGATGCAACGGCCTCGGCCAAGTCGGTGTCCTTCGCTGTGAAGAAGTAGATTACGTTGCGGTCACCATCGAACTGCGCTGTCATCGGTCGAGGGTGGACGCTCGGGACGCCGATCATTGCCGTCATGTCGGAACGGATCGAATCCCAAAACTTGCTTTTGAATTCCTGATCGTTGTCGGGCATGGCTTGTCTCCTGTGAGAACGCCAAACGCCGCGTGTCTGCCGTGGTTCCAAGCGCTCGCGGACAACAGGCAGAACCTGGCCAGCCACAGATCAGGTCGGCGTGACGACGAACATGGCCATTAACACGGTGCCCTTGACGAGCACCCGAAATGCAGCCCCAATCGGATCACATCGTTCGTACGGGGATTCGCATGAACCGATTTCTCTTTGTGATGGCCGACTTTCTATCCCGACCGCCCGGCTTCTATGTGCTAATCGCTGCAATGATCGCCTGCACTGCGATGGTTCCGTTTGGGCTCACAAACGTAATCACTTATGCGCTCTCAGTGGCTGCGATAGTGATTACCGGCGTCGTGCTGATTCAGGGCTATCGCGACACTGCTGCCATCCATGCGAAGCTCGACGAGATCATTGTCGCATTGAAGGAAACGAGGAACAATGTCGTCGGGCTCGAGCACGCCCAGCCCGAGGAGATCAAAGCCCATTTGGCGCGGCTTGAACTGGAAGCGGCGGCGGCTGATCAAGAAGCTAAGCACGAGGGAGTCTCTGGCGCCTAATTACGCCAGCGGCTTGGCGAGATCGCGTCCAGCGGCTCGCCTGCGTTTCAAAATTCAACCCCAGGCGCTTGCCAAAACGGCCAGTTTCCGGCCACGGCCCGCCTAAGAACGACATGGCAGGGAACCGATTTAACAGGCTCTGAGTTTGAATTGTTAACCCAAGGTGAAAGTCTTAGGGAGCAACACAATGAAAACCATCCATCATCTCCTCGCCGGCACCGGTATGGTGCTGATTTCAAGTGCATTTTTCGGCTCAGCGGCGACCGTTCCAGCATTTGCGCAGGCGATTGAGCGCCAGATCTCGGCGGGGCAGCAATGTCGCTTGTGCCCGCCGCTCACCAATGGCGAGGGCCATCCGACAGGCACAGCTAGTAGGGACACCATCGCCGGCAGCGGCAGCGTCGGCGACCACGGCAGCGTCGGCGGCACCGGCAGCATCAGCGGCAGCGGCAGCATTGACGGCAGCGGCACCGGCAGCATCAGCGGCAGCGGCACCGGCAGCATCGGTGGCAGCGGCAGCATTGACGGCAGCGGCACCGGCAGCATCGGTGGCAGCGGCAGCATCGGTGGCAGCGGCAGCATTGACGGCAGCGGCACCGGCAGCATCGGCGGCAGCGGCAGCATTGACGGCAGCGGCAGCGGCAGCATTGACGGCAGCGCCACCGGCAGCATCGGTGGCAGCGTCAGCATTGACGGCAGCGGCAGCGGCAGCATCGGTGGCAGCGGCAGCATTGACGGCAGCGGCAGCGTCAGCGGCAGCGTCGGAGGCAGCGGCAGCGTCGCGCGCTGACAACGGCGGGCAATAGCGGCAATGTTAACGCCGGATTCGGCAACGGTGGCGAAGGTCCTGCCGACGAGATGGAGATGCCTGAGTCATTACCTGACCGCGATCAGCGCCGCGAACGCATCGCGGGCAGCCTGTCGATACGGAGCCAGCCGCGCTTCGTGCTCAGCGGGCCAGCTTGCCGGGATGTAGCGGTTGATCGCCGCCTCGACCAACGCACGCGAACCACGCAGATCGCGAACCAGCGCATTGGCCTCAACCGATGCGCTCGACGCGGATCGGCGACGGATCGAAGTCGACGCCCTTGACGTTGGCGCAGTCCATCAGGTTCGACTTGGCATCATGCGCCGTGTCACCACCGTGACACGCTCGGTCTGGTAAAGCTGCGCGATCGGTTCGGCCCTGATGCGCCATCGCGAGGCAAATGACGGCCGCTAGAATGAAGCGCAATGGACAAGAACGATGGCGACAATCTTCCTGAATGGTTTGCGAGTCGCTTGCCCGAGGATCCGGTGATCCGTGCAGATATTCGGACTAGGATTTCGAGAGAGACGGATGGGAAAAATGGGCTCTCCGGTATGGTGCTCACTAAAGGCGGGCGGGACGACAATCTGGTCGAAAAAAAGGAAGAAGCCAGCGCCGCCCTCGACAACCAACCGTCCGGGGTTCCGTGGCTCCTAGTCCTGTGTGTGCTCTCAATGTTGGCCTGGGCAGGGTACGCGCTGGCCGGTTCGTATTTTCTATAACGCCCGCTCACCGACCCCTTCGCCTACCATGTACCGGATCGGCGGTTCGGTTCCCGGAACTAGGTTGCCTATTCCGCCTGCAGTGTAGGTGGCAAACCAAGCTGGCGAGCCAGGCATACCTAGGCCCGAACCGCAACTGCTAGTTACTCCCGCCTATTAAAGCTGGACTTCAGATTGCCGCGCCAAGATGTTTCGCACGTTCGACACCTGCCATTGGCCATTGCGCGCTGTTCGAACGCCGCGGCTGTTCAAGGCGACGGCCAGGCCACGCAGGCTGGTGATGCCGGAGCGCTGAATGGATGCGATGATAGGCAGTACGGACTGGGCAAACTGGTTGTAGCGCGCTAGATCAGTTGGCACTTCTGTCGCAGCTTCACTTGGCAGGAACGCGGCTTAAACAGGAGCGTTCGGACTACCCCGGCGTGCCCGGAACACCGTTGGGTGAGGCGAGTGGCTTAACGAACCGCAATATCCGATCCCAAGTGACGATCCGGATCCGGCAAACGTCATATATGGCTTCCAGCCGGAGCTGAAACGAATGAGCAGCATCTGCCTGCTCGACTTCAGTCCCGCCTCTCATATATCGGCCGTCGCGGCCGATTATGATTCCGCCCGCTCTGATGTGACGTGGGTATCTCACATCGAAGCGCTGCCTAAAGTTGTCACTGCCTCGGGCGTCGTGGACGTAGTGAATAAGCTGGGTTTCGGCTTTGACTAAGTCCTTCGAGGGTCGGTACCGGCCGGCAGCGTCGTCATATTCGATGAGAGGCGATTGAGGCGCTTTCAGTTCCCAAAACTCCACGATGCGATCTATCGGCCCCGTTTCGGATTGCAAATCGGCAACGATCATGTGGTCGCTGCGCCCGAAGTAACTGCGCTTTTCGGCGAGAGTGACCTCCTGGACGGGGGTCTGTTGCAGTAAACAATCAGTGGCCCACTCAAGATATGGAGCGCACTGCATCTCAGTGTACCCCTCTTGAGTGGTCACTAGGCTCTCGAAGACACCAACCTCTGCTTCGCTAAGCTGCTGCATGTTGCACCCGCACCAGGTGACGCGAAAGGGTCCGGGTGAGACAGTCTTCGAAGTCCTCAGCCATCGCGGCGTATGGTCGGTAGCCGCCATTCCCGTCCGAGATATTCGCAACAAAAGCAGCGCGGATCTCGTAAGAAAAGTCGCAGTCGGGGCCGACGGCCAACATGCCCACGTTGGCCAGCCAGGCCCGTCCTCCAGGGTGAATAGAGATGACACTCTCACGCATCGCGAGCTCGACGCCTTGGATCGATAGCTGGGTCCCAAGGACGGAAAACAGGGCATCCCAGTCTGGATAGCCAGTTATGCCTGGCAGGGGCGTTCCGGCCAGCCTTTCGAAGGCGACCCACTGGTCCTGAAGTGAACGCTCGCCGAATGCCACTATTAGGAGCGGGCCTGAGAGCCAAAACGAATGATGGATTTGCTCGCTGGTTTGGAAGCACCGCTCGATAACGTCGCGAGGGGCTAGATCAATACGTCTATGAATTGCATCCAAAAAACTTTCAGGCGGCTCGTGCAAAAGCATAATTTGTCAAACCCATTGCTTACGTACTTTAGCACCAGTTTTCGCCAGGTGTTCAACCTCCCGATGTGATCGGTCTAGTGCGTCCCGGACGAAACTGGCCTCGGCCCGACGGTTTGGATTGGCAATCCAGCTAATCGGGAAACTCCGGGAAATACGACCGGCGCTTATGCAGTTGCTCCAACAACGCATCGATTGCACGGTGCTCAGATGCGCCAGGCTCGGTCAGGATCTGGCCCGACTTGCTGATGGGCTCCCGCATGTAAGGGCTATTAAGCACGGTCATAAACACATTGAACCACGGGTCTAGGCTGTGAAGTTCCAGATGATCGGGATGGTTGGTTAGAAAGACAAATGCGCAAGGATAAGCGTCCCAACCGGCCGGGTGACGAGCGAGATCGAGCACATCGCGAAATAGCGCGTCCGCCCATGGTGCTTCATCTCCCCGTCCGTTGAATTCGGGCATGTGAATGTCCACAAACACAATTCGCCTATGGTCAGCCTGCTTCAAGAGAGCCTCGGCGAGCTTTGATCTCACTCGTGGATAGATCTCTTCAGAGGTCGGGGCGCGACCTGGCTTTCCGAGCAAGCCTTCCCTCCCTGTTGCTTTGGCTTCGACGGTGAATTGGGCGCCTGTTTCACGGTGCACAGCCTCAAAATCGCAGCAACTGCCGACGCACTTTCCTTCTTCGATAAACCTGATGTCAAAACCCGCTGCGAGAAGGTGAGCGCCAACGTACATCTCGTATCTTGCGCCATGGAACTGGTCAGGAATGCGAAGCCTTTTCAGGCATCGTTCGTGATCGACTCCATGCTGAGCCAAAACCCACAAATCATAGGCCAAAGACAGGAGCGCAGCCGATGCGCCCGTGGTTTCAAACTTGACTACACGCTCACCCCCCACGCGAGCGCATTGGAGTTGGGCATTGAAAATGTCCACCCAAGAGGCGACTGGATGACGGCTTTCTTGGGGTAACTTTTCTTGTTTGGCCCACCAGCCGTCGTGGTCCATTCTCAGTTTCAGAAAATTGAGCAGGAAATCAGACGGTGTCTTGAAAAGACCGACACAGATGGACTCACCCACCCAGATCACCTTCTCACCTTGCGGCCTGTTTGCGTAGCGCAACGGCTTAAGGTGAGGGTTTTTCCCAACCTGCTCAAGTGCGAAGCCAATCTCGACCCAGGCCGCGATTTGATCGCGGGAGGGGAATTGAGAGACACTGTCGGCTTTCGACAAACAACATTTCTTGAATTTTCGCCCGCTTCCACAAAGGCAGAGGTGGTTCCTGCCTGTGGGGTTTGAGATTGTTGCCATCTCTTCTTATAGGCAGCCCGACCTCGCAATCCAACTGGGCTACAATCAGCTCCTTTCCAGTTACGCCGCTTCCGCCGCCAAAGGTGTACGGCAGCTTCAAGACTGGGTAAGGAAGCAGATCCAAGAGATCACGCCGAAGCCGAAGAGGCGCTAGCGCAGCAGCAAGTAGGCACCCGTCGCCGCCATCACAAGGCAGGCACCCATGCCGATCATGTCGCGCTGCCGGTAGCGCCAGACCGCGCCAGCGAGCATCGAGGCGCTGACGGCTGCGATGTGTATAGGGCAACGAGGCTCATAAGCTCTTGGGACAATCCGGCAACGGCGGCATCTCTTCAAGCTGGGCTCTTCGAACAATATCTCGTCGCTGAAGCGTCCGAGCCGCACTCCATTTCTGCTCGACCTCTAGCCAACTCCGAACACGAATTTTCTTGGTCGTCGATGTTTCCACCACTACGGCGAATTGGTGAACGATCGGAGGATCGCTACCAGGTGCTATCCCACGGATAATTAATGGATCTCCGTCTGCAAATGCCGCGTCGCGGAATTGCTTTCGCTTCAGATGGCGCTGCGCATGCAACTGGGCAAGCAGTAGGTCCGATGCGTCGAGAGGCCGTTCTATCCTGTTCTTTGTTCGGTCATTCGTGGCTTCGAACACAGGTGGATCGGGCAGGGCACGGGAGGGTCCAAACGAGGATGCCTTTACTAAAACCTGCTTCCTTCCGCCGTGCGTCATTGCCGAGGCCTCCCTCCGGCGGCCATCAGTCGATTGTCCGCTCGATCGTGACTTTCTTCCCCCGCGAAAGCAGGACCAGCAGCCCAAGGATGATTGCACCAAAAAGCCAGGTCCACAGCAGAATCCCGGTGGCGATGGTGGCGCCGATCGCTGTGCCGGCATGCGAGGCCGCATCGGCTGTCGCCTGATACCGCTCTGTCGCTCCTTTCAGGCCAGCAAACATCCACACCGTCATCAACCCGTTAAAAGCAAGAAACAGCAGCCAAAGCATCATGCCGAAGAAACCGCGCTTGCGAACTTCTACACGCTCAATTCTTCCGATTAGATTGCCCTCCATTTCCCCAGCGGCAACATCGCGCAATCCAGGCGCGCGCAAGCAGCCCCCAAGCAAGGGCGCACTTGACGATTTCAGCAGAAGGAAGTGGCCGGGCGGTTTCTAGCATAGCAAATCGGTTGTAATAGACCTTGGTTTCGCGGGGAGGGGAAACTGATGGATGAAGCAATCGGCTAGGCCATCCCGCGATGTCCGACTGCCCGGGTCGGAGCCATCAGGAGATATGCCGCGGGTTCCCGCACCATGTAAGTATGGTCCAGTCAGTCCAAGGCGCCATTCAATCCGTGTAAGCGATCCACGCCAACAACCTAGGCAAGACCCAGCAAATTCCCGCCTATTAAAGCCGGGCAGCAGCTTGCCGGGCCAAAATATTGCGTACGTTCGAGACTTGCCACTGGCCATTGCGCGCCGCGCGAACGCCGCGGTTATTCAAGGCGATTGCCAGGCCACGCAGGCTGGTGATGCCGGACTGCTGGATGGAGGCAATGATCGGCAGCACGGTTTGAGCAAATCTGTCAGCTTCCCGGACGGAGTTCTTCCGGCCTTTCGCAGCAGCTTCCGCCGTGTTGGTCGGATTGCCGAGCTTCATTCCAGTTGTCTTGCGAGAGGCGAGGGCGGCTTTGGTTCGTTCCGAGATCATCCGCCGCTCCTTCTCGGCCAAGGCGGCATACAGATGCAACATGAATGGGTCGGCGTCAGCACCGAGTTCGGCCACGATGAACGGAACACGCTGGACCATCAGTCCGGCAATGAAGGCGACGTCGCGCGAGAGGCGGTCGAGCTTGGCCACGACGACCGGGCATTTTGTCTGGCGGGCAAGGGCGAGGGCGGCTGTCAGTTGGGGACGTCGATCGAAAGCATCCGCGCCCTTTCCGGTTTCGATCTCGGTGAACTCCTCGAGGATGATCATTCCTTCAGCCTCGGCAAAGCGGGCGACCGCGGCACGCTGGCCCTCGATGCCCAGTCCCGAGCGGCCTTGCCGCTGTGTCGAAACCCGATAGTAGGCGACCGCGCGCGGCATGTTGCTAATCCCGGGGTGTTCAAACTGCAAACCACCGTTTGCACTTTGCTCAGTAGGGCAAGATGGGCAAGTTGTTTCAATGGAATGCTGCAGCGCGAAAGGCCGGCATTAGACTTCCTGCCGCCGATGGGCAGCGGCCGGCATTCCGGAAAAGCAATCAAATGATCCATATCCGTTGATGATCGTTCCGATCCGAGCATGATGTCGTCACGAAAGACAGGAGACAGCCATGACCACCACGACCCTTCCCACCCGCAATGCCGAGTGGGGCTTCTTCGGCACGATCGGCCGCCTAGCAACGAATTCGCCGCCGACGCTGGCAGGGCCTGGACGCCCGCCTCCGCAGCCGTCGCCACCGTGACGGCCCTTGGTGGGCCGCGGCGGGCGACGGCTTGAATAGCGATGAGCGATCGCGGTCGAGGGCTCAGAAACTCGCGAACTCATTCCGTGCTCCCCTTGCGGCACGCGAAGTCCAGCCCGAGCGGTGGTCCACCGCGGTGCGTTCAACGGCCATCGCGACTTTCGCCCGTTCCGGTGCAGATGTCTGGAATTGGCGCAATCGAGGCGACCCGTGCTTTTAACCGCTCTGCACGCGGAAGAAGCCGTTGGAGGACTAGGTTGGGTGGAAACTTGCCGTATGCGCGCCTGTTGGAACGACGTGATTGCGGCAAGGAGCGGACGTCGCCCCGCCTATGCGGCTTGCTCACTCTAGCGTCGGGGCGGTCCGCAGACCGTTGAATCGAAATCGCTACGCCCACGGGCAGACCTTAGCCTCCTGCGCTGAGCATTTCGATGATTGTTAAATCCAAAGAATCACCACAGGACGGTGGCCGTCGAGCGAGTTTTCAGCAGCCCATTTCCGCAGCCTATTAATGTGCAACTTGGGAAGCTGCCGACATCAATTCCTCGGGATTCAGCGCTCTGAAGGTGTTGAGGCCATCCTCCAGAACTTCAGTGAAGTTCCAGCGTACGATGCCCGCCCGGTCGATTAGGAACTGACCGACAAGCTGCGCCTGGCTGGAAGCCATCGCCTGCTGATCGACTTCCGTAATCTCATATCCTTCCTTCTTGTTAAGAAATTCATTCATTGCCATGACGTCCATAGGCTCGGGCAACTCGCCCGGGAGATGGAACGGTATCGCCATGACCGTGTCCATCCCGACCTCGCGCAAGCCGAAAGCACGGTGCGAGGCTCGCTCCGGGTCGGATGCGGCGAGAAGATCGGGTGCCGGGTGGTAACGGAAATAGAGCCGCGCCCGCTCGACCGGCGTATTGACCACCGCCAGGCATTCGACGCCTTTATCACGCAGGGCCGGCTCGAGTTGCGCCATCGCCGCGACATGGCGCCGGCAGAACGGACAGTGCAGGCCTCGGAACAAACCGACCAACAACGGGCTACGGCCTCGAAAATCATCGAGCGCGATCTTGCCTTCGCGTGAGATCGCATTGAGCACAACATTCGGGGCCCGGTCTCCCGGCTGCAGCGGGCGGTCAACACTACTCGTGGACATGAACAACCTCCTCGCCCCGGGTCAGTCAGGGAAAGCAGCACACCCAGCGTTTCGGAGGCGATCAAGTGCTGGGGCGAAAGCTTCCTGTGCCAAGGCAATAGCTTTCGACCTCTGCCATATTGCCGAGGTCGAGATTACGCGCGTTGCAAGCCCATCATAACACGAAAAAGCGTGTGCTCACACCGCCTTAAAATAGCACGGTAACTGGCTGTTCTGGCTCGTTATTTATTCATTATCCCGGGGGCGTGTCACAGGACTCTGAAGCAAAACCCTCTGGCCTGAGCTGACCGGTTCCCATTCGACCGGCTCAGGTTCGATTGCGATGGCGCGTCTTGCTCGAAGAGTTTGCGGATCCGGCGGAGAGATGATGATGCGGGTGATCTTACGCACTGGCTCACCGCTGTGTTCGTTCACGATCGTTTCCTTCCAGCCCATGCGGGTCTTGGCCCAGAAGATCGCCGCGGTAACGGATTGAGGGCCTTCGCCCGTGGCTTTGCGGAACAAACTCTGGGCAACAGCTGAGTTGGCCTTGGTGTGGCCGATCTTCAACTCATGGCGGTAGTGCTTGCGCAGGGTCTTGGGATCAACCCCAATCATGGCTGCAATGCCGGGCTCAGGCACGCCATATCCGGCCAGCGCTTCAACCTGGCGACGGGAGGCCTCGTCCGGCTTGTGACCGGGCCTTGCCATCTCAGGCGGCCTCCTGAGCCCGCTCTGCGGCAACGGCGGCATAGCTGCGGCCATCGTCCTCCAGGATCGCCATGTTGCCTGTAAACGCCTGCCAGCGGAGCACGGCGACGTCGACATAGGCCGGGTTCAGTTCAATCGCATGGCAGCAGCGGCCCGTCATCTCGGCAGCAATGATCGTAGTGCCAGAACCACAGAAAGGCTCGTACACAGCCTGGCCTGGCGAGGAATTGTTCTCGATTGGTCGCCGCATGCATTCGACGGGCTTTTGCGTGCCGTGGCCCGTGTCGGACTTCCTATGCGGGATGGCCCAGACGGTGGTCTGCTTGCGGTCGCCCGACCAGTGGCCTTTCTTGCCTTTTCTGACGGCATACCAGGCCGGCTCGTGCTGCCAGTGATAGTCGCCGCGGCCGATCACCAGGCGGGTCTTGTCCCAGATGATCTGGGCCCGGACGGCAAAGCCGCTGGCTTCCAGGCTAGTCGCTACCGACGCCGAGTGAAGGGCCGCATGCCAGACGTACATCACGTCGCCTGGGAACAGCGCCCATGCCTCGCGCCAATCAGACCGGTCGTCATTCAGGACTGTCCCTTTTGCCAGGCCCTCTGAGGGAATGCCGAGCCGTATGCGCCAGGCCGGGTCGTAGTTGACGCCAAACGGTGGGTCCGAGACCAGCAGATGTGGTTTGATGCCGGCGAGCACCTTCTCAACGTCTGCCGGATCGGTGCTGTCGCCGCAGATCAGCCGATGCTTGCCGAGCATCCAGATATCACCAGGGAGGGTGGTTGGCTGCTCCGGCTGTTCAGGCACGTCATCTGGATCAGTAAGCCCGGGATTACCAACGCTCGTGAGGGCGGCGATTTCCAAATCGTCGAAGCCGGTGAGCGATAGATCGAAACCAAGCTCACCTAGGTCGGCCAGTTCTAGACCCAACAGTTCAGTGTCCCAGCCGGCATTGAGCGCCAGCTTGTTGTCAGCAATGACCAAGGCTCTTTTCTGCGCCCCGCTTAGGCCGGAGAGCTCGATAACGGGCACTTGCTGCAAACCTAGCTTTCTCGCTGCCAGGAGGCGGCCGTGGCCAGCTATGATACCGTTCTCGCCATCCACCAGGATTGGGTTCGTCCAGCCGAACTCGCGGATCGATGCCGCGATCTGCGCCACCTGGCTATCGGAATGCGTCCTGGCATTCTTGGCGAAAGGGATCAGAGCCGAGGCGGCGCGGTACTGAACAGCAATCGGTGCTTCGTTTCTCATGCCGCATATATACAAGATCATCTAACTTGCTGTAAGTACGACACTTTTTGAGAAATACCCGCAGACGTTCGCTAGTTTGCGCCGGGCCGATTACCTAGCCCCGGTAGCATTGGTAACTTGGTAACTTTGGTGAGCAGCGATGCCCTTGGGTTTCAACCCAAACGCGATCGCCGGCGTCGGGGCGGATGTTACTAAGTTACCGATGTTACCGGGGGTAAGCCTGTTGTCCGTCGGGAATTCCGCCTGGCAGCACGTATTTGCCGCGACCGGATCTTTTGACCTCGCCAGCACCCGCCATAGAGTGAAGAAGCTTTCTCACATTGTTGTTCTTCATTCCGGTGGCATCGGCGATTTCGGTCGGGCTTATCGCATCTACAGCCTTTTCAATTGCATCAATGATACGGCTGCGTTCATCGGAACGCCGGACGTCGGCTGCGTCGCCGATGACGCTCCATAGACCGCCCGCAAAGTTGAGCGCGCTTTCCTTCTCCTCTACATCCCGGCCGCGGACATAAAGGGTCGTGCCGTTCTGATCTTTGTCCAGTACCAAGGTGGTATCCGCACAGGCCGAAAGGCCGTTGGAACCGCTCAGGGCTTCCAGCGGGTCGTCGGCGCCGCCCTTTTTGGTGTGGTGCAGCGCCACCACCGCGATGCCGTGCAAGGTCGCCCAGCGTTGAAGTCCAGACAATGTCGCATAGTCGCTCTCGTAGGCGTTCTGGTTGGCATTCCCGGGTGGCTTGACGCGCTGGAGGACGTCGATCACCACCAGCCGGGGCTTGTCGACTGAGAGGCGCCAGTCGTCGAGCGCGTCGAGAAAGCCGTTGTTGAGCAATGGAGCCTCGCTGACCCAATCCAGTCGTGACAGGTCTTGCCGACGGCGCGCATCGGGAAACAGGGTGTCGATCCGTCGCTGGATTCGGCGCGGGCCGTTCTCCAGGTCGATGTAGAGCACGTCCCCCTGCTCACAATCGATCGAGCCCATGGCCGTGCCACCGCAGGCGACGGCGATCGCCCAATCGATCGCCAACCACGTCTTCCCGAGTTTTTGCCTACCGGCAAGAATGGCGAGACCCTCCGGAACATAGCCGGGGACGACCCAGCGGATCGGCGGGAACACTGTCGCCATGATGGTGGTGGTGTTGGTGCGGATGAATTGCGGGGTCTTCTTCCGACCACGCTCGTATTCCTGAATCGGAACCGTCACCGGATTCATCATCGCGTCACCTCCTGCGACGTCATAACGAGCAGCTCGGGCAAGCGAGCCGGGCGCATGTATCGCCGATAGAGCGGCAGCAAGCTCTCGGCCAACGCGATCCGGGGAGCATCGCGGAGTTGGTCGAACGCCCGATGCCACTGGTCGGGCAAGACAACGATCCCGTCACGCTTCCTGTGCAGCCAGTCCAACGGATGAGCGAAGATGTTCAGCGCGCAGTCGAAACTATATGTGGCCGCCGCGTTGATCATTTCCTCGCCGAGCGCAAAGGCGTGAGCGAGGTCGGTGGCAAATTGGTTCGTGCGCGGATTCCAGAAGACCAAGTCCTCCTCCGACTCAATGACAAGCCAGCGGTTGCCGGCGGGCGTTGGCTCGAATAGCCCGTCTTGAGCCCTCTTCCCTGTCGCCACCTTGATCACGCTGGGTCGCACGATCGTCGGAACCGGGACGCCGATACTGAGGAACCAATCCAGTTCTTGTTCGCCGAGATGTTCCGGCAAGACAACTGCGCGCGAGGTCATCATGCTGCGCTCCTCACGAAAGCCTTCAGCAGCTGGAACTCGCTCTTCTCTGCGACCTGGGCCTTTCGCATAAAGGCGGTCGCGGAATACACCGACCCGCGGCGCGTCATTGTGGTGCTAGCCTGAAAAACCGTCATCTGCCCCTCCGAGAAGAGAAGGCGAGTTCGGCAATCACGAAGGCGAGCGGCCCCGACAACATGTAGCGGGCAACGAGCCGACGAACCTGCAGGTCAATGACAGTTGCCCGATTGGTTTCAGGGTCATTTTTGCTCACTGGCATTGTGACATTGGCCTGGTAAGCGCCTGCAAGCGCTACCCGGTTTTCTTTGTGGAGCCCCATCTGTCACTCCCAAGAGCCGAGGATCGAGGAATGAGTCTCTGCCCGGCGCCTGCGCTCGTAAGCTTCGACATCGTCGAGCGCGTAAGTGACCTTGCCCGAAAGCTTGAAGAAGTTGGGGCCGACTTTTAGCCAGCGCCAGCGTTCAAGTGTCCTTGCACTGATGCGCCAGCGCGCGGCCAATTCCTGTTGATTGAGATAGACGGGTGTCATTGCGGACCTCTTCGGCAATCCGTGGAAGATGCCGAGAAGTTTCGAATGGTTGTCGCCAGAAAATCGACCGGTTGCTCACCAGAAATTCGGCCAGAAATCGCTCATCAAATTTCGAAGCGCCAATAGCCTTGGTGTGGTCGCAGATACCGGTTGAGCTCTGCCCATCTCGGCCCAAACGCCTGATCAAACGATCCTGCCTGTGATCCGGCCTTTGCCAGGAGCTCAGCCGCCTTGATGGGTTTGTTCTGATGGTGCGCGTTGACCAAGCACCGAACGATGTGCTTGTGAAGCTTTCCCCTAAAGAGCAAGACAGGCTGTCCGTGAATGTACAGCTTGGCGTCATCATCCGAGAGATACACGGTCTGCGTGATCGACAGGCCAACCCTTTCGTCGAGCCTGGCCTCCAGCGTTGCAAAATCAATTCTCGATGGCGAGGGCCAAGAAAGCACATCAGCAATCGGAACAACTGTCGTCCTGGCGATCCACGGAATTGAATCCAGGCTTGTTGAAGTCAGCACCAATCGACGATCAACAGCCTGGCTCCGATCGCTGAGATCAGTGAGACATTGTCTAAAGTGCGGATCATTTAGTCGCCGGGAAAACCAAATTTCTGTCGGTTTGCGCTTGGTCAGGTAAGCCGAACCAATGTGCCACACGGCATCGCTGACAAGCGACACGGCCCCGCCGGGAAGTGAGCGAAGATTGTCTCCGAGGATGTGGGCGAAAAACAGGTTGAGATCGGGTTTGTAAATGATAAGTGTCGACCTATCGATCCGCACCCAACCTCGGAAAGAATCTTGCACCCCGAATTCATTGCGAACCGGATCAAATATTGCCTCTCGTAGCCGATCGGAGCCGACACTCTCAAATCCCGCCGATACCAGGAAACCGGCGTCGATCATTGCGCGACCCAGGTCTGCGTGGACATCCAGCGCAGCGTGGGTAAACCGAAGAACCTTTGCCTCAAGCAAGTTGAGGAGAAGAGTTGTTTCTGGATTGCCAATCGGCGTCATGCCGACGGCGCGATACCCCAGCGCGGCAGGTATTTGTTCGCAACCAGGCGATCGATCTCACGCTGGTCTTTGATGTTGGATCGGTTGGGGTGAGAAATCATGACCGCGAGAGATCGCACGCGGTTGCTCTCGGCGGATCGGTATCGAACTAGGATCTTGGCCTGGGTGATGTTGTACTCTGCTGCGAGCGCATTCTCGCCTAATCTCTCGCCGGCCACCGACCAGATATCCCGCTCGGATTTCCACCAGCGTTCGACGGAAACCTGCTCCATGGATGTTTCGAGCGGCTGCAACCGAAGCATCGATATGCTCACAGTTTCGATGCGATCTTCTGGATCGGTTTCGAACTGTCTTCGTGAACTCAGCACTTTAAGGTCGTACCGTGTGTTCGTGATAGGCTGGACATCAGGGGGGCAACCTAGAAGAGCCGCGGCAAAGCTCTCCACAATCTCTTTCCTGCTTGCCTTATGTGGAGCTACGCATTCGATCGAGCCAGTTACCGCATCGTAAGTAACCGCCGCCTCCAACACAGGGCGCCTGGTCTGCATGGTGAGTTCGCCCTCGACAAATGCAGGTTCCGCGTTGGGCCGGTCCTCGCGATAGATCGTAATTTGAACCAACAGGGAATTGCCGTTGCCATTGGCTACATCGTCGCTTTCCGTGTCGAACAAAGGCGGTCTCGATCGATCGAAGATCTCGACATGGACATTCGGTGAGTCAAACAGGACGCGAAGCGCTTTCTTGAATTCCTCCAGCGAATGCGAATCGCGCCGGACGTCTCTTGCCCTCTCACCACCAAACGATGACCAACTCCGACCATGCCTGTGATCATCGTTGTAGACGATCTCCTCAGCTCGCCTGAAGGCCTCCGGATCGTTGAGGAAAACCCAAAGCGCGCGCGCTTGACGCGAAGGCAGGTCACTTAAATTGTCGTCGTTTGTCACGTCCTCTATCGCGATCTCACCGTTGGGCGTTGAGAGCTGCTCGAGAAGTTCCATGTCATGCGAAAGGGCCCCCCGAGTACCCGGCGGCGAATCGACAAGTTGGACCTCGATCTCATCTGCGATGATTTGATCGCTGCTTCCCATAGTTTCCGGAGAAATGAAGATCTTGTGACGCCGTAAGAAAGTATCGGCGAGCGGTTTCGGCAATCTCGCTATGAAGTTGCGAATCGACGGCATGGTGCCCCCGGCCCACTTTGTGGGCTTCTTCTCGCAAGGTTCATTCCTCGCTGACTGCGCACGATTACAATTCTTTGCGCTGCATTCCACAGCAATTCGCCGTCGAGTGGTGGCGCCGGTTCGAAGGGTTAAGGCTCCCTTACCAAGAGCCACCGGAATCAAAACAATGTTGTCGGGTCCGAACCCACTGGCAGCGGATAAGCTGAGCAGCCTCGAACGAATGAGCGAACTCGCGGCGATTTTGGCTGCCGGCCTGATGCGTCTCTGCGCCCGACAGTCAAGCAGACTATCTGGCGAGCACAAAAAGACTTCAGTCGACTTCGCGACCACAGAGAGCGTGTGTCGGGACCACTCGCAAGGGGAGTTCCGATGACAAAATTCTCTACCGAAGACAGCATCAAGGTCGCGGGCAGGGCGCTCGCACCTGATCGATACAACGATCCGAACATCCTGGCCCGTGTGGCGGCGTTGAAGTCGACGCCAACACCGGAGTTGAAGGCGCAATGGCGCAACCTCTTCGACCGCGAGCCACCTCCCTACAACCGGCGCTTCCTTGAAAGCCGGCTGGCCTATCGCATCCAGGAACTCGCCTTTGGCGGCCTGAAGCCGGAAACGGTCGAACGGCTGAAAGCATTGGGAGAAGAGTTCGATGGCGGCAACATCGCGGTGCGGCGCATCCGCGGTGAGGATCGTCCAATTGCCGGCACCCAACTGCTTCGCGAGTGGCAAGGCACCGAGCAGACCGTCACGGTGCTGGCTGACGGCTACGAATGGCAAGGCAGGCCTTACCAATCTTTGTCTTCAGTCGCTCGTGCGATCACCGGTACGCGCTGGAATGGCTGGCTGTTTTTCGGCCTGAAGAACCATCGCGGCAAGGCGAGGGGGCGGTCATGAACATGGCGGACCCGAAGACCATCGTCCGCAAGCTAAGCTGCGCGGTCTACACGCGCAAGTCCAGCGAGGAGGGGCTCGATATGGAGTTCAACTCGCTCGATGCCCAGCGCGTAGGCATGTGAGGCCTTTGTGACCAGCCAGAAGGCCCTTGGGTGGGTTCTGGTGCCCGATCGCTACGATGATGGCGGGATCTCTGGCGCCACGCTGGAGAGGCCGGCTTTGAAGCGGCTGCTGCGCGAAATCGAAGCCGGTCTGGTTGATGTGGTGGTGGTCTACAAGATCGACCGCCTGTCACGCTCGCTCATGGACTTCTCGCGGCTGGTTGAGGCCTTCGACGCTAATGACGTCACCTTCGTCTCGGTCACTCAGAGCTTTAACACCACCACCTCGATGGGAAGGCTGACGCTCAATATCCTGTTGTCCTTCGCCCAGTTCGAACGCGAGGTCATCGGTGAACGCATCCGCGACAAGTTTGCCGCCTCGCGCAAGCGTGGCATGTGGATGGGCGGCTGGGCGCCGCTCGGCTACGACATCAAGGACCGCAAGCTGGTCATTAACGAGGCCGAGGCAGCAAATGTCCGCATGGTCTTCGAGCGGTTTATCTCGACAGGCTCGGCAACAACTCTTTCCAGGATTCTGACGGCCGAAGGGATTTTGACCCGTCGCGGTCGTCCACTGGACAAGGGCGTGATCTACAAGCTGCTCAACAACCCTGTCTATGTCGGCGAAGCCGTGCACAAGGGTACTTCCTATACTGGCGAGCACCAGGCCATCATCAGCCGCGGCGTCTGGGCCAAGGTGCAGACAATCCTGTCGGAAGGTTCGAGGAAACGCGCAGCCAAGACTCGCGCGCAGACGCCGGCGCTACTGAAGGGTCTTCTATTTGGGCCGACGGGATGTGCGATGTCGCCGACACATACGCGCAAGGCAGGCAAGCTCTACCGCTACTATGTCAGCCAATCGGTACTGAAGCGCGGAGCGAACGCATGCCCGGTCGGGCGCCTGCCAGCAGCCGAGATCGAGGCCGCTGTTATCGATCAGCTGCACGTCCTTATCCGCTCGCCCGAAATCATCGTCGCCACCTGGAAGGCGGCGCGCCTCACAGACGCCGGCATCAGTGAGGACGAGGTGAGGACAGCATTGCTCGACCTCGATCCGCTCTGGAATGAGCTTTTCCCCGCCGAGCAGGCACGCATCGTCCAGCTGCTGGTCGAACGCGTGGACGTGACAATGGACAGCCTTTCCATCCGCCTGCGCACCGAAGGATTGGCCGGTCTTGCGGCCGATCTCAACCAGCGTCAGGATGTCAGGAGCGCCGCGTGATGGCCGAGACCGAGAGTTCCGGCAGTACCATCACGATCCAGCTTCCACTGACGGTTCGCAAGCGGGGAGGGCGCAAAATCATCGTCGCACCGGCTGGCCAGGAGGCATGGGCCTCAGCACGGCCTCGCGTCGACAATACACTCGTCAAAGCGATCGCCCGCGCCTATCGCTGGCAGAAGATGTTGGAGCAGGGAGCCCACGCGAGCGCAGAGGATATCGGCAAGGCCGAAAAGATAAGCGCCTCATACGTCGATCGGCTCTTGCAATTGACGCTGCTTTCTCCGGCAATCGTCGAGATGGTCCTTGACGGACACCAACCAGCAACGATGACCATCACTGAACTGCTCCAGCCGGTGCTGGCGCAATGGAACGCACAAAGAGCGCTGCTATGTTAGGTCCGCTTTGCGCCCAATGTCGGACATTGAGATCAGCCTTGCCGGGGTCTGGAAGCCGACATCCCAAGCGGCCACGCTGAGGGTCGGGTTCGACGGATGTGCTGTAAACCGGTTTCCTGACGATCCGCGCGAGCTTTGGCGGCCACTAATTCATGCCGACCCGGACGCCCGTTCTCGGCGAAGGCAGCGGAGCAAAGAAGGGCCCTGCACCGGGATTTGTGTGTCTTGCCGCGGATGGTGATGGCGATGGTCCAGGAAACGGGCGAGCGTATCGCTGCTCCGCCCGTTGCCCTCGGGGAGACTGACGAGGTTTCCCCCTGTTAATCGGCCGCCACGCGTGTTGTTATTCTTCCGAGTCGAGATGCGTTGCACTTGCCCGACAAGGTCGGGACCTGTTGTGACCTATTTAACTTGGGCGGTGCTATGATCATATGCCGGACAGCCGGTCTCGCGGCGTTGCTTTGGTTGGGCTCGACGGCCGCCGGCGCGCAGGCGCCCGGCGTTACGGCGGACCGCATCCTGTTTGGCCAGTCGGCGGCGTTGGGCGGACCTGCCGCCGATCTCGGAACCGAGATGCGTCGCGGCATTCTCGCCGCGTTCGAGGAGGAGAACCGGGCCGGAGGCGTCGGAGGACGCCGGCTCGAGCTGCGCTCCTACGACGACCAGTACGAACCGGAGCAGGCCGTCGCCAACACGCTGAAGCTCATTGAAGATGACGGCGTCTTTGCCCTTATCGGGGCCGTCGGCACGCCCACTTCCGCCGCCGCAGAGCCGATCGCGCGCGCTGCCGGCGTTCCGTTCATCGCGCCGTTCACCGGGGCAGAATCCCTGCGCGATCCAGCGCTGATGGGCGTCGTCAACGTGCGCGCATCGTATTTCGAGGAAACCGAGGCGATGGTCGAGCGGCTGGTAACCGATCTCGGCGTCTCTAGGATCGGCGTCCTCTACCAGGACGATTCCTACGGCCGCAGCGGCCTTGCCGGCGTGCGCCGGGCGCTCGACCAGCGCGGGCTCGAACTCGTCGGCACCGGGACCTACATGCGCAACACCACGGCCGTCAAAACGGCGTTGCTCGCGATTATTCAGCGGGATCCGGAGGCGATTGTCGTGATCGGCGCCTACCTGCCGAGCGCCGTCTTCACCCAGTGGGCGCGCAAACTCGGCGTCACCGTCCCGATCTTCAACATCTCCTTCGTCGGCAGCTACGCGCTCGCCAAGGCGATCGGGCCGGATGTCGATGACGTCTACATCACTCAAGTCGTGCCCTTTCCCGAGGGCGACTCCATCCCGCTGCTTGCCGAATACAGGCGCGCCCTCGTCGCCAACGACGCGCGGGCGCAGCCGTCCTTCGGGTCGCTGGAAGGGTATATCGCCGGCCGGCTGACCATCGAAGTGCTGGCCAAGACCGGCAGCGATCCTACCCGGGAAAGCTTCCTGGCGACGCTTGCCGAAAAGGGAACGTTCGACGTCGGCGGTTTCGCGCTCGGCTACGGACCGCAAGACAATCGCGGCTCCGACCAGGTGTTCCTTACGGCGATACGCGACGGCGAGATCATCCCCACCGAGCGGCTCGCTCCATGAGTTCGGCCACCGGAACGGCGAGCCGCCGCCGGCGGCCGCGTCTGGGACTATCGGCCAAGCTCTATCTGGCGATAGGCGGAGCCGTGGCGCTCACACTGGCCGCCAGCGTGGTTGCCTGGATATCCTTCGTCGAGCTCGGGCAGCTGCAGCGCCGCATCACGCGCCAGCATATTCCGTCGATAACCGATTCGCTCAGGCTGGCGCAGCAGAGCGAGATGATCGCCGCCACTGCGCCGGCGCTTGTGACCGCCGCCAACGAGGTAGAGCGGCGGCATGTCATGGTTGCGCTGCGCTACCAGCAGCAGGACATCGTCGCGCTGACCGACAAGCTCGAGAAGGACACTGCTGAGGCCATCGATCCGAGCGTTCCCCGGCAGCTCATCTCGGGGATACGGATGGCCAGCGGCGAATTGTCCGACGCGCTCGACCGGCTCGACCAGTCGGTAGGACGCCAACTGGAGCTGCGGGGCGAACTGGCCGACCGCCGCGACCGCGCGGTCGAGCAACACCGCCGGCTGATCGAGCGGCTGACCCCGCTCCTCGACGACGCGACCCTCTATTTGATATCGGGATATCGAAGTCTTGAGGACGCCGTGCCGGTTCCGCCCGACGCGCGGCTCTCCCGGGAAGCCCTGCTCGACTACGCCGCGATTGCGCAGCTAGGCATCGAGGGCAATCTGCTCGGCGGCCTGCTGGCCGAAGCCGCGAACATACCCGACGAGAACCTCCTGCCGCCGCTGCGCGAGCGCTTCACGGCCGCGGCGGATCGCTTCCGCACCGCGCTCGGCGTCGTGGAAGGCGGCGATCTGGAGGAACTGCGCGTCGTTGCCGACGCCCTCATCGACATCGGCGAGGGCGAGGGCGGCATCTTCACCCCGCGCCACGACCTGCTCGTCGAGGCGCGCAAATCGCGGGCCCTTTCCGACGATGCCAGGCGGATCGCCGCGCGGCTGACCGGCGACGTCGACCGGCTGGTCGAGGGCGTGGAGGCGGCGACGACCGAAGCCGTTGCGGCCTCCAACCGCGCCATCGACGTCGGCGGCACCCTGCTCCTCCTGCTGAATGCAATCAGCATCCTCGGCGCTCTGCTGATCGGCTGGGGCTATGTGGCGCGGCATGTCACGGCGCCGGTGGTGCGCATCACCGACGCCGCCGCGGCCTTCGAGGAACTGCGCTTCGACCAGGCGAGCCTTGCCTCCGTGCGCCGGCGTACAGACGAACTCGGCGAGCTCGCCCGCACCTTCACGCGGATGGCCGGCGAGGTCCAGACGCGCACCGAGACGCTGGACAGGCTGGTGGCCGAGCGGACCAAAGAGCTGGAGGCTGTTGCCAGTCGCCTGGCCAAATACCTGTCGCCGCAAATCTACAACTCGATCTTCTCGGCCAAGGGCGCGGCGGTCGGCTCACTAGCGCGCAAGAACCTGACGATCTTCTTCTCCGACATCGAAGGTTTCACCGACATCAGCGACGGCATGGAGCCAGAACGGCTGTCTTTCCTGATCAACACCTATCTCAGCGAGATGTCGAACATCGCCATCGAGCACGGAGGCACCATCGACAAGTTCATCGGCGACGCGATCCTGGTGTTCTTCGGCGATCCCGAGACCGAGGGCGACCGCAACGACGCGCTGCGCTGCGCGCGCATGGCGCTCGCCATGCAGGGCAGGGTGCGCGAGCTGGAAAAGGTCTGGCACGAGCACGGCATTTCCAAACCGCTTCGCGCGCGCATGGGCATCACCACAGGCTTTTGCACAGTCGGCAATTTCGGCTCCGAGCATCGCCTGGACTACACCGTCCTCGGCAGCCCGGTTAACCTCGCTGCCCGGCTTCAGGTGCGGGCCGAGGCCGGCACGATCCTCATCGCCGACTCGACCTGGCTTCTGATACGCGACGCGGTCGAGGCCGCGCCGATGGGAGAGATCACGCCGAAGGGTTTTGCGCGGCCGGTGGAGTGCTACCGCCTGAACGGTCTTGGCGGGTCCATTTCGGGACATGCGGTGACGCGAGTCGGCCGCCACGTGTCGGTCAACATATCGCACATCCGCGACATCAGGGAGGCGATCGATGAACTGCACCGCATCGAGGAAGAGCTGAAGCGGCAGCTGAGGGCCGGTGGTGCGTAGGGCTGGGCGGCCTGGCTTTCTAAATCATCGAGATGGTCCTCGACGGGCACCAACCAGCCACGATGACCACCGCTGATCTAATTCAGCCCGTGCCGGCGCATTGGCACGCACAAAGAGCGCTGCTATGTTAGGTCCGCGGTCATATGAGTGATTTGGTTGCACACCAAAAGCAGACTTCGTATGCGGAGAGCCGCTCGCCGTCGTCGCCGGAGCCTGGCAGCACCGCACGAAGAAGGTTTCGGCGGTGCGATCCGTGCCGCCACCAGGCTCGGGGCGCGCAATCGGCGCTGTCGCAGCCTGCGCCTCCGGTGACGGTCGACCAAGGCCTTTATGACGAAATTGGAGAAGCGCCCGCTCATGCGGCCATCACCAGCCGCGGATCGAGGTCGAGGCTCCCCACCCAATCGGCCCATGATTTCACGAAATGCAGGAAGGCCTCCTCCGTCGTGACAACCACACGGTATGTTTCTGACTGCGCGCGTTGTTCTTCTGATTCCTCGTAACGGGACAGAAAAGCCATGTAGACCATGCGGTTCCCAGCAATCTCTCTGCCGTCCTTGTCGAGATGGATGATGTTTCCGTGCGCCAAAGCGTTCCGCAGCACGCGGAGTACTTTGTCCGCCTTTCGCTTGTTGATGGTGTTGGCGTCATCGGACAAGGGGTGCCGCCCTTGCTCATCCGTCCAGCGTCGCACTTCTTCAACCGAGTTCACGATACGAGATTGCCGCCACGCCGCGGCGTCAGGCGCACCACGCCAAAACGGTGCACCGAGAAACTTCGCTTTCTCCAAAGCTTTGAAATTCGCAACCAGGTCGGCGTCACGATCCAAGTCGTGCAAAAAATGCGTCGACTTCATGCGCTCGAATGGAATTGTCAGAATCGCTGCGGCGGCAAGCAGACCGAAGGAACCGAGTAGATCGCGCTCTCGTGCGGACTCCTCAAGTATGCCGATGAGCTCCAACGCACGCTGCGGGTACTCAACTGCAAACCTTACCGGTACTCCCATTATATCCTCCCACGTTTAGACACGCGAAATCAGCACAGATATTGCTTGAGCGCTACCGAAGTGCTGCCGATGTCAATGGCCGATCGCTCCGGATTATTCGCCTTGCCGCTGAGCAGGACGACATAAAAAAACTTTGGGCATGAATAAGCTCGACTCGACGTGGCTCCACGATCCACCGGAGATCCGGGAGCTGTCGATATGCTGATTGGCATTGTGCCGGCCGAGTACAGGGCCGTGAACAGCCGAGTTAACCGAGCTCTGCAGGATTCGATTTCGCTTCGGCTCTCCTCAGCTTGCGGATACCCTGCCGATAGAGGGAGACGTAGCGCTTGTGAAGGGTATGAAATCGCTGTGCGGGGGTCACTTCCGGAATAAGGTAGAGCAGAATGCGCGTTGCGTTCAACAGGGCCAGCGCCATCAAGGATGCGGCATTTTCCAAGTCGTTGGCGTCAAACCTGGGTTCAATGCGGAGACTGTGGGTCCCCACCTCAATGAGATGCTGAACGTTACAGCAGTTGAGGGTGAGACCTGTCACAGAAGAACGCTGCGTTTCCTTAATCTCCACTACCGCGCTGTCCATCGAATTTTGGCCAGAGTGGATGCACTCTTCGTAGACTTTCACAATCAGCGTCTACATTCAGTCGTCACCAAACCGTATGACACTGAGAGTGGGCGCGTTCATCGGGCTGTAGCAATTAGTCAGCTGATTATTGATGTGCTGAAACAAACCGGTGAGGACGCGGACCATCCGGCCGCGAAAGTTCGAGTCGGGATCGACAGCGGGAAAGCTTTGGCCGTGAGCAATGGTCGCCGTGGCCATCGCGAACCACTGTTCTTAGGCGAGGCGGCCAACCATGCAGCCAAGAGGGCGGGCGGCGGGAACGCGACAGGCATCTATTTGACAAATCAGGCCCGAAAGACGATTGGACTGAAAGAGGTCGACAACCTGGATGTGACTCCGCTCTCAACGTCTGAGATTGAGGTCTCGCAAAAAGCCGCAAATCTCGGAGTAAACGCCGATCAGATCGTCTCCGAGTGGAAGTCTGATTTGGCCAACAATCCGATTGGTTCATTTAGCTTTAGCGGACACACGCCACCCTACGGCACCCTCGATATTGAAACGCTGTCGGTACGAAATTCGCGCCGGCAAGACGCCGCAACGATATACGCCGATATCGACAATTTCACGCGATATGTCGGCGAGAACATCAACGACGACGCCTCTGCGAAGCACGTTGTGCGCGCGCTCCATGTCATCAGAAGCGAACTCGATGCCGTGCTTCACAAGGATTTTTCGGGACGAAAGGTCCGCTTCATAGGTGATTGCGTGCACGGGCTTCTCGTTGAGGGGACTGCTCAAACCACTGATAACGAGACCACCATCAGCAACATGATTCTCTGTGCCGGTGGTATGCGGAGCAGCTTCAAGCTAGCCCTTGAAAAGCTTCACGAGGATGGTACCGATGCTCGAGATTTAGGTCTCGCAATAGGGTTTGAGTTTGGTCCGATGACGGTCACGCGGCTCGGGGTGAAGGGCGAGCTCGTCAGGTGTTCTGTCAGCCGCGGCGTCGTGCAAGCGGAGCGAGAACAGCAACGATGCACCGGAGATGAAACCGCGATCGGACCGAAAGCTTACGATAGCGGCAACGACGCGGTTCGTAGCATTTTCGATTCAAGCCGCAAGCGCGCAAACCTAGACTATGATACCGCGGTCGATGAACTATCAGGGAAGGGCGATAAGGTTGCAAAAGCAGCGGCGGCGTTTGCAAGCACCGGGCTGTTGAAGCCGGCCTCGGCTCCCGCTAACCCCTACAGCTTTCAGAACCGCCCGGCCGGGCCAGCCAAAAAAGACGGCTTCTCGTGATCTGGTATTTCGAGAATGCAGAAAGGTCGCGGGGCGAGCGGCTCGCGATTGAGGCGCTTGTCTCGCTAGTCCAATGGTTACGTCCTATCGACTGGCGAATTGATCACCATCTTCGTTTAATTTGGGATGCCGACATCGTAATCGGCGAACGTGTTTTTCCAATCTATCTACGATACCCCAATCACTTCCCGCATTCTCCGCCGCTGGTGATGCCGCGAGGCGATACCTCGAGGTGGTCGAGCCACCAGTGGGGAGCCGGGGGCGAGCTTTGTCTTGAAATTGGTGCCGACAATTGGAGCGCCGACTTTACAGGCGCGGATTTGATTCGTAGTGCATTCCGGCTGCTTGAAATGGAAGAGCAGGGAACACCCAGTTCTCAAATTCCGTCTCGGCATCAGATGACCCTCGGTCAAGATCTCCGCGGGACAGTAACTCGCTTTGTAGCGACGCCTTCGCTGCTGGCATTCGCTGCATCACAGCAGGGGACTCTCACGGCCAAGGTGGACGCCATCCTACACGACGAAGCCGTTGTTTATTACTTCTCGCATGGTACGCGCGACGGTGTTGAGGTTTGGCGCGATGTTTCGATTCCGAAGCCACTTCGAACGGAAGCTTACAACCTCGACGCCGTGCTCGTTCCTTGGCCGCCTACAGGTGATCTTCCACCAACGACAACCCGAGAGGACTTTCTCGCGGCCCTAGCTGCAGAGGGTCTCCGTTTAGATGGAGGTTGCCGCTTTGTCGTTCTCGCCCAAGGCGAACAGCTGGATACTTTTCGGGTGCACAGTGATTCCGTCTCTAAGGTGATTGTCGTCGGTCCCGATCCGATCGTCGATCGCTTGGGTGAGGATCATAAGTCCGTCTCCGACAAACGTGTGGCCATTGTCGGCTGCGGGTCGCTGGGTAGCAAGGTCGCAGCAAGCCTTGCCAGGTCCGGCGTAGGGAATTTCCTCCTCGTCGATGATGACGTGATCATGGCTGGTAATTTTGTGCGGCACGATCTCGATTGGCGCGACGTCGGGACTCACAAGGCAGATGCCGTTGCCCGTCGCGTGCAATTGGTGAACCCAACGGCCCGGGTGGCCTTACACCGACAACGTCTCGGCGGTCAGGAGTCGAGCGGCGGGATCGAGAGCCTAATCGAAGTTATCGCCGACTGTGACCTGATCGTCGACGCAACTTCGAACGCCGAGGCTTTCAACTATCTCTGCGCCGCCGCCCAGATTGGCAGGAAGCCAATGGTTTGGGCGGAAATCCATGGCGGAGGTATCGGTGGTCTGATCGCTCGCCATCGGCCCGGTATTGAACCTGGCCCGGCGCTGATGCGACGCGTAATTGAAAACTGGTGCGCTGAGAAGGGGATACCCAACGAGCGGTCGGAAAGATCATATGAAGATAGAAATGCGGGCGTTCCCTGGATAGCAGATGACGCTGACGTTTCAGTCATCGCGGCCCACACCTCGCGTTTTGCGATCGACCTGCTCATCCCACGCTGTCCGTCGATCTTTCCGCACTCCGTCTATTTTATCGGGCTCGCACAGGGATGGTTTTATAGCCAGCCGTTCCATACCGAGCCTGTCGACGTCGGAGCGGCGTCACAAATCGTTGCCAACGAGACCGCGCTGGACGAGGGGGCAGCGGCTGCGGAGCGGGCGCGCGTCCTCGAAATACTTGGAAGATCGTTTGCTCAAAATCCTCCTACCCGATGAGATTGCGTGGAAGCTGGACATTGCATTGGCAAAGGCCAGGCGGCAAGAAATCGGGGGGCTGGTCGTCGGGGAGCACCTGTCAGATGAGACTTTTCGGATCATCGACATTTCGATTCAAACAAGCCACGGCACTCGTAGCCATTTCGAGCGCGACCCGGCATTGCACGATGAATTTCTGAGGGAGTTCTTCAAGCGAACGGGCGAAAGCTATGAACGCTACAACTACCTCGGTGAATGGCACTCACATCCAAGCTTCGATCCGTATCCGAGCGCCGATGATGTAAGAACGATGCGCTCGATCGTATCTGATCCTGATGTCGGCGTGAATTTCGCCGTTCTCTTGATCGTACGCCGAACCGAGCCAAAGAAGCTCAAGCTGTCTGCCACCGCGTTTTCCCGTTTGCGCCCTCCGGAGGCAGCAGCTGTGATTGGCGATGGCTATATCATCGACACTGAAGCGAAGAAAAATCTGTTGATGGAGATCTGGCAGCGATTCAAGAATTTGGTGTCTTAACTCCGAGTTGCCGCACGATCTTTCGGATTTCCGTGCATACAGGACCTATCCGTGCTGCGAGCGTTTTGGCTTCGCCAGGCTGGAATGAAGCGGGTGTAAGACCGTGAAGATCCGAAGGCAGTTTGACACCTTCATGGCTTGGATAGACCAGGATGCTGCGGCGGCGACCGAGACGTCCCATAAACATTCCAAGCTCGAAAAGCACGTTGTCGCGGATTGTGGGGTTGCGGGCGCCTCTGCTCGTTTCGACAATGTCCTCGAACAGCGCCACAGCGACGCCAAAATCGCTTTCAGAGACGGCGAGTTCCAGAGATTCCAGTGGGTAACCACCAGCCCAAAAGACCCCATTTGGCCATACGGTGGCTAGGACATCATGTTGCAGGCCGGCTTGAATTTCGTTCGCAATGTCGAGCCCTTCCACCGAGGACATGATGAACATCCGCGGCTTCTCGTTGGGCGTGACCATGAGCCGGTTGCGGTCGAATAAACGTCGGGAAAGCTCCTGGGCGAGCGACTTCCAGATCAACCTCGGAAATTTGTCGGCCAGCGCAGAGAACTCAGCCCCCGACATTCTTATTGCCACTACGGTATCTAGACCGAGGCGGATCGCCGCTGGGAGGGCTCGATCGCCGCCATTTCCCCAACGTGTGCGCCCGCCTTAAGGGTCCGAACTTCTTGACCCTTGACCACCACGGAGACGCCTCCTGCGACGAGAAAAAAGACGTTGTTGTCCTCTCCGCCTTCAGCCATGAGCACATCGCCTGCCCTATACTCCACTAGCTCACCAGAAGCGGCAATCGTTTCAGCAACTTCCGTGTCGCCGCTGTTAAACTGACGCTTCAGGCTCGCGATAAGCGCCGATCTATTGCTACCTTCAAATCGATCTTTCATCCCGCCCTCAGAAAGCTAGTGAGGTCCCCATATACGACAATCGCATTGTCATTTCATCTCCGCTTCATCGTCCTAGCGGTTGGCCCCCGCGATTAGAGGTTTGGACCTATCATACGTGCACCGAATCTGCGTGAGTCGTAGGGGCGGAGACTAGGGAGGCATGGAACCCTGGCTACATCAAGCTGGCCGACAGCCCTAGAGATGGAACGTCCACTGTGGACGTCCCCGACGCCAAAAGCTGCCGATCACCTCCTCCGGCCCAAAAGCGACGTTGAGTAGTGGCGAGGCGATACCGCTCTTGGGCGGCGAAACGGTCATTCAGCTGCGGTCGCGAAGAAGTTTTTTGATGCATTCGCCTAGTGAGAGTTCACCCAACCATCAGGCTGCTGGCGCACTGCAAATAGTTGAAATGTTTTCAATTGAAGGCTGAGAACCAAAACTGCGGAGTTGAGAGCTTCGGAGAATGTTGAGCCAGAGCACGGCCATTCAGCCCGGGAGGCCGGCAGCGCGGTTGGCAGCTGAAATTGAAAAGCCCCGCGGTGCCGCGCGGTTCGTGCGCCATCTAGCGGTGGCAGAGAATGTTGAGGCCGGGTGCATTGGCGGAGGGAGTGGGATTCGAACCCACGGTGGGCTTGCACCCACGCCGGTTTTCAAGACCGGTGCCTTAAACCGCTCGGCCATCCCTCCAAGTAGTTGACTTTAAAGTGCTTTCTGATTCTTTGCGGTTTGCTCAAAAAGCCGTTTGCTACGCACTTTGCAACTATATGATCTTTCGACTTGCGCTTATAGCTACCTGCAACGCCGCGTCAACTTGCTCTGCCGCGTCTGCCTGCATGCCGGGCATAACATGCGAATAGAGGTCGAGCGTGATTCCGATTGTTGAGTGCCCAAGGCGTTCGCTGGCGACCTTTGGATGAACGCCGGCCGATAGCATCTGCGTGGCGTGGGTGTGCCGAAGATCATGAAAGCGGATGCGGGGCAGGGCGGTCCTTCCCAAGACGCGCACCCACTCATGCGTAAGCGACCTTGGCTGCAATGGCGAGCCGTCGACCTGGGCAACCACGAAGCTGTCACCGTTCGGCCTCAGCCCCAGCCGGAGCTGTTCCTCGGCTTGCCGGGTTCGATGCGCTTTCAGCTCCGCAACGGTGCTGGCCGAAAGTGCCACTGTTCGCGCTCTGCCAGACTTCGGTTCTTTGTACCGTACTCCGTCATCCGTCTGCTCGGCGCTTTCTTCGATAGACATCTGCCGGCGGTTGTCCCCGAGGTCCAAATGGCGCCAGCGCAACGCCAGGATCTCGCCGCGGCGCAGGCCGCAAGTCACTGCCAGCAAGACCGGGATGAACATGCGCTTCGGTCGGAGCGTTTCGAGCAATGTGGCCGTCTGGCCCACGTCGTAGGCAAGCATTTTCTTCCGCTCGACCTTCGGCGATGTCGTCGCCAGCGCCGGATTGCGCGACAGCCTTTCCCATGTCACCGCCTGGCCCAACGCCTTAATAAGCACGCGGCGGTAGTGGTGGACGGTACGGGGCGACAGCGGCGGAAGGGGCGCGGGCGGTTCCCCATCCTTTTTCTTACGATGGTCAACTCGGGGGGTTGTCAGCGCCGTGGTGAAGGCCGCGTCGATCCGGTCGGTCTTCAGCTTGGACAGAACCACATTGCGGATGAGCGGGGCCAGTCCCTTCCGGCAAATCTCGGCGTATCGCTCATGCGTCTTTGGGGCGACTGACGGCTTGATAAACGCCAGCCATTCGTCAAGAAACTCGGCGACCGTCTGCTTGGTAGGCTCGACGTAGAGCCCCTGGTGGAGAACGGTGATGAGCCGGGAGCATTCCTTTTGCGCCTCACGCTTGGTGCCTTGGAAGCTATGCCATTTGCGTTTCTTCTTGCCGGTCTTTGGGTCGATCTCGCCGACGTCGAGGACGATTGCCCAATGGCCTGGGCTGCGCTCGCGGATGTGGCCTTTCACTTTGACCTCGCTTGTCTCTTGGACCTAATGGCGTTCCGTTTCTTTCTCCACATTTTCACCTGTGATTCACGCGACGCGCCGATAGCCTCGAAAACCTCTAGGCCAACTTCTCCAGCAGCGTACTTATTCGCGAGCTTTATTGCTTCATCCAGTTTGGGATTGTTCGCAAATGGCGCAAGCTCGATCAAAAGATGGAAGAGATTGTCTTGTGCTTCGATCTGGCGGTTGAACGTAAAATTGACTGAATCGTAGAGCTCATGAGCAGTAGCCGTATCAACCTCGATTTTCTCCAGCGGGGTTTGTTCGCTGACCTCGATGTCTGCCAAAACCCTCTCTGGAATGTCTATCGCATCGGACGCCATATCCAGCACTTCAGCGACATCTTTGACTATCTTTGGCAACGCGCGTTCTGCACGGATACCTATTTGGACCAGCCGCCGAATAGCATCTGACTTGGACTGAACGCGGTTCTTGAATCGCCAGTCCTCGATTGCGTGGAGCTCATCTTCCGTAATGACCATTTGCAGGCGCTTGCTCTCGCTATCGCCTAACTTCGGCCGCGCCATTCAGATTCTCCCCGATTTCACGCCAAATTTACACACGAAACGTTGCGGGTCAATCCGAAATGGGATAGACAGGTTTTCGTGTGTAAGTTTGTGATCTAACTCAGGAAGGCTCGGCGCATGACACTTGCAGAAGCTCTCGGCATGGCGACGGTGTCCGTCCCCGACGCGGGCAGGTTGTTCTTCAATCTGGCTCGCAATGCCTCGTATGACGCCGCCAAGCGCGGCGACATTCCGACCGTGAAGATTGGTGGCAAGATCATGGTGCCGGTGGCGCCGATTGCCCTGCAACTCGGCCTCCGCTCAACGGCGGGGAGGGAGGCTGCTTGAGCGCTGTCCAGAAAGATCGGACGTGCAAAGGTAAGACCTACAACCTTGTGAGAAAGCACACCAAGCCATCGGCCGAAGAGAACGGCTGGCAGTGGTTGACGCGCGACTTCATGGAATCCGATGCATTTCGGACGCTCAGCGGCAACGCCCACCGAGCGCTCTTTCGGATCCTTATAGAACATGTCTCCCATGCAGCGCTGTGCAACGGGCGGCTGATCGTGACCCACACGCAATTCATCGAATACGGCGTAACGGGCGAATACGTCGCCGACGCGACCGGCGAGTTGGAGTTCAAGGGCATCATCCGGGTTCAGCGCGGCAAAGCTGGCGACGGGACCTCGCATCCGAATACATACCGCCTGACCTTCACCGGTGATTATGAGGGCGCGCCAGCGACCAACGAATGGCGGCGCTGCACAATGGCGATGGCAAAGGCGTGGTCAACGACCGTCAGGAAACAACAGGCCGAACAGCGCGGCAAGCTCGGGCGCAAGAAAAAAACCCCGCTTCGGACTTCCGAAATGTCCCCGCTTCGGAGTTCCGAAATGCGCAAGGTGTCGCGATGATTTTCACACCGAAAAGGTCAAAGATTTCAATATCAGGCACATTTCGGAAGTCCGAAGTCCTATACATATCTTGGAGGGGATACCGATGCGCGGGCTGAGCCCTCATGCTATAGACGATGCGGTGTGCACCGTACTGCCGTTTCCGACCGTTCGACGCGTCGGGAAGATCCGTCGGACCGTCGAAGTGCTGTCTGATCGAACCGGAAAGGGCGGAAACTACTATTGGAAACAAGTCATCGCGGGCATGCGGACGCAAATGGTGTCCGCTGGCCTGGCCGACGAGGTCATTGACCAGGAACTTCGGGCGTTTGCCGACGAGGTTTTCGGCCGAATCCGGAATTACCGTCAACCCGAAACCAATGGTGCAGCATGAAATACGGTTGGCCTTCCGGTAACGCTGCATGACCGGGCGGTGGCAAGAGTTCCTGTCCTGTAAGGGCAAGATGCCGCTAATTGCATCCATGAAATATTGGCGGCCTAATCCATGACGGCAAAAACAAAAGCCCTTCCCACGCCCGATAACGCGCACCAATCGAGGCCGTCGCGCCTCTTAAAGATCGACGGCAGCAGCGTCACTATCGATCATACGGCAGCCCAGAAAGCCTTCGGATCATCGGATGAGGATTTCATCAATGGCTTCCTGCACCAGCTGGTTAATGTCGGCAGCCACGGTAAAACGCCAGACGATAAGGGCACGGCCTTCGTTGCCTCGATCGTGAAAGGCATTGAACCGCAGGATCAGATCGAAGCTATGCTGGCATCGCAGATGGCTGCGGTGCACATGGCGACAATGACGTTCGCCCG
>NZ_JBVVQF010000003.1:292319-364678 GCF_055811815.1 Mesorhizobium sp. WSM4836 | reverse complement strand
TTGCTCAACCCGCGCCATACGGCGTAAAACCCGCCGAGGCTCTAACTGCAGCCGGATGAAAATTCAGTGGCAGGTCACAGTCTCTTACAGGAAATCAAGATTTTGCACTCCGCGCCTTCAAGGGCGTTCCGCCGTTGGCAGGCAGTGGAGAGCTAGAATTTTCTTTTTCTCTGCATGACTTCAAAAGACCGTGGAGTCCCTGGAGTCCGTGGAGTCTTATTGTAGAAGTTCTGCACTCAACCTAACATTCGATCGGCTGTAAGGTCGTGTCGGTAGCTTCACCACCAGCGCTATGGCGACACGGACATCTATCAACAGGTTGAATGCAGATCGCAGACATCAACTCAACCTGACGTCGCCTCATGGTTACCGTTCGCAGATCGTCATTGACGCCAGTGTGCGTATCTAAACCCGGCGCGGGCTCGACCGGACATCGAAGTACCGCGACCTCGCAGCAGCCTCAAGGCAACAACCAAAACACTGGACGTAGACAACGCCATCATCGACGGCGAGGCGGTATTAGGTAGCAAATGCACCTAAGTGCACGGCTCGTATACGCAGCGCATACGCTATACAATCCGTGCGCAGGATCATTGGTTTCCGGCACAAGGGCCTAGCCGCGACGGGGGGAAGGGCATGATCAAGCGGGCTGCGCTTTGGACAGCAATTATTGTTGCCGGATTGATCGGCTATGCGGCGAAACACGCTTACGGCATGTCCGATCAAGCCATCTATCTGGCTGTGACGGCTATAGGGCTCGTCATAGTCAGTTTTCACTTTGACCGGCGAATGGCCGCGCTAGAAGAACGTGTGATCCATAAGGATTACAGCGGCATCAAAGTAGCTATCCAGGATGGCGAGCGCCACAAGCCTCAGCACGAGCCGCCAAAGTCACTGATCGATGGAGGCGCGGTCCAATCGTTCATTACTGCCGCTCATGAGGTTCTCTTCGAGGATTTCAGGTGGTTTGGTGCTGTGCTCAACCAGCATGTTGCGGAGGCGTGGGCTATCGAGGAACTGAACGACACCGATGTCAGGGGCATCGAGGGGCCCGAGGTCGGAAGGCGATATCAAGTTTATTACAATGCCTGCAAGATGGGAACGATGCAGGTTACTGTCGGCGGACATGAGTGGATTTTTCGACCAGAAGCATTCGCGGAAAATCGACAAGCACAAGTCGAGATCGATCTAGATTACCTTCGCTTCGTGCCCTTTGATGCCGCCAAGAGCTTAATCAGTTCGATAGTACTTTTCATGGGCCCATTCGGTGATGATGGTGAGGAAGCCCGCTCCAAAGCGGCGAGCGTTGCTGCCGCTGCTCTGACTGGACATCTTTGGGAGTCGGTCAGGACTCCCGATATCGACACATCGTTTGAGTTCCGGACGGGAGGCCCATACGAACTCCTGAGGCACACGACCGATCACTGGAAGGCCAACGGCATTGATCCGCTCCTGAAATGGGCTGGTGATCGGCCGTAAAGCAGTGAGAGCGCTTAGCTCACTCCGGGAGAACTAGAATTCCTCCTCGATCCACTATGGAGACAACTGATGGGGCGTTCCAGAGCGGTGAACGACAAAGTTTAATCAAGGCTGTTGTGGTTCGCGCCGAGTTCAGGCGGCCAAACTCGTGGGGTCGCGAGATGCGTCCCCAAGCGGAGGTAAGATGATGAAGTCAACCCGGTTTGTCGTATCTCTGTGGTTTTCGGTTCTGCTTTTTGTCATTGTTCTGTTTTCTCCTACTGCGTCGCAAGGAGGTGCTCTTGAGGCGGAAGCTGCCTTCAAGGCGAATAATTATCAACTTGCATACAAGGAATGGAAAGAGCTTGCTGAAAACGGTGACGCCATCGCTGAGTTCAATCTGGGGTTCCTATACTCAAGAGGGCTCGGAGTTCCGATGGATTACTCCAAGGCTGCGGAATGGTGGACGAAGGCAGCAATGCAAAAAATGGCCGTGGCGGAGGTGAATCTCGGCCTTCTGTATTCTTGGGGTCAAGGAGTTCAGCTGGATGACGAAAAGGCGGCTGAACTTTGGCGCAGTGCAGCGACACAAGGATTATCTGAAGCTCAGCAATACCTCGGATACGTGTACCTCATTGGTAAAGGCGTGCCGAAAAGCAGCAATGACGCAATTTTTTGGCTCACCAAAGCCGCAGAACAGGGCAACGTCGCCGCTCAGGTTAATTTAGGCTCGATTTATCTCAGTGGTACAGATGTCGATAAAAATACAAATCTTGCGTTCCTTTGGTATAATAAGGCCGCAAAGCAAAATGATGCGCAGGCACAATATAATATAGGTCTGATGTATCTGAAGGGTGTCGGAGTTGAGAGCGACACAGCGCTTGCAATGGAGTGGCTAAAGCGCTCTGCCGCACAAGGCCACGAAGGTGCAAAAAAAGTACTTATCCGCATGGCGCCAGAACTCCAGAAGACGCCACCGTAATTCTTCCGGTCGGTTGGCTCCGCGCGGCCCCGATAAAAAATTGCCATAAAAAGTTCGACGCGGAATCTGATGTGCCCGACCGCCTGCCAGCCCCAATCCATAACCCCATGGTTGTAGGTGTATCTTGTGTCTCATGTGGTGCCCACATACCACATCTGCGATTCATTAAAGTTTGAATCGAATTGTCTGCACTCAACCCCTCTGCGTTAACCTTACCCCTCAAGGTAAACGCCGGCCGGCCGATCCCGCACCCTCGCATTCTGCCACCCGGCCGGTCTCCGAATAGGGTATATGCTGTCGTTACGGGGACCAAACTGAGGGACAAAAATGAAAAGACTGGCGCTTGCGGTGCTGCTGGTATCGTGTGTTGCGACGAACGCGCATTCGCAGAAGGAGGCCTTCACTACCGGTGTAACAGGTATGGAGTGCACAAAGCTGCTTAGTGTCACAAGCGAATCTGACTCGCCTCGTTCTCATATTCCGTTGGCAATGGTCTCGTGGACAGAGGGCTACATTACCGGAGTGAACATGGGGCTGAAGCACTTAGGTCAGCCTCGGTACGATCTCAATAGCATGACCATCAATGAGATTTGGGCGTCTCTCTACGGCTTTTGTAAGAGAAATGCCGACAAACAGGTAATGCAAGGGATGACAGAGATCATGGACAGGATGAAGCAAGAAGTGCCGTAAGTGAGCGGTTCGTTATCGGTATACATCAACAGTACCGGTCGAAATCTGGACTTAACCACAATAACAGGCGCTTAGTCTGGTTCGATATGAGCGCTTGATAACTCAAAACGTACCGAATACTGTCGAACCAGTGTAATCGAACCGCAGGTGTAAGATGTTTGTTCGCGCGTACCTCAGAGCCTCGACTGATCAGCAGAATGCCGATCGTGCGAGAGCCGATCTTGAAGCCTTCGCAGCCGAGCGTGGCCTGCGGATTGCGGCGTTCTATGTCGAGAATGAATCCGGTGCTTCGTTGGCCCGGCCGGAACTGTTCAGGCTGCTATCCGACTGCCAGCCCAATGACCTGTTGCTTACTGAACAGGTTGACAGGCTTTCCAGGCTCAACGCGGCCGATTGGGAAAGTCTCAAGGCGCAGATCGCAGCGCGCAAGGTGAAGGTTGTAGCGCTTGACTTGCCTACGTCATGGATGATGGCCAAGGCAGATCAGGACGATTTCACCACACGACTGTTCGACGCGATGAATGCCATGATCCTAGATGTTCTCGCCGCTGTCGGCAGGAAGGACTATATCGATCGACGACGGAGACAAGCACAAGGCATAGCCAAAGCGCAGACCGAAGGCCGCTATAGAGGCCGGCAGGAGGACGAACGGCGCAACGCTGGCATTACGAAGATGCTCGGCAATGGGCAAAGCTGGTCCAGCATCGTCGCCGCCACCGGAGCCTCTAGGAGCACATTGGCGAGGCTGGCGAAGCGATTGCAGCCTGCCGGCTAGGAGCGCCCATGCGCGCGCTTCTGGCCCTTTTCGAGTTATGCCTGTGGTTGACGGTGTTAGCGGTGCTATGGCCGCTGTAGCCGGACGCCTCGAAGTCTACACTGTCCGGCTGTGATCGACGGATAGCGGCCGTGCCATGCCCCGCATAGACACCAGCACCCGACGCGGACCAGACAGGGGTGGGGTGGCCTTCTGTTTCTTCGCGGTATTCAGCGACATGCACCTCTCAGAATGCGAGGCCCTGAGGCTCATTGGGGGATTTGGGGGTGGGTGGTTGCCAGGCCCCTACTGTGCAACTCGGTACGGATTCGGTTCTGCACTCAACCTCTTTAGGCCTTTGCAACACCACATTTGCCGGCGCTCCTCTGAAATCCGTTGTCACCAATCATATCGACGTGGTGTACTCGCCATCAGATCAATCGTAAAAGCTGAAGACGCACGCGACGGCCTTAGGGTGACCCACTCCGCGCTGTCTTCGGTTTGATGCGCCTCTTTTGGAAGGTTCAGTCGGCTGAATTTTCCCTTTTCAATTCGCCAATCCTTTTTCGATAACCTCAGGAACTCGTACCCATTTCCGACGACGGAAATTTCCTCTATGTGCTCTGCAAAATCTCTGTTGCAGTCAAAAAGAATCATACAGCCATCCAACTCTAGAGCCCTAAAAGATGGCTGGAAGCGTTCTAGAAAAGGCTCGCTTAGGGCTGAAAACCCCACCGTGTTCCTTTCGATGTCAAGAACGCCGCTAGAACTTGACGTTCTAATATGCCCCTCCTTGTCTTCACCGGCCGCGTTCGTAGGATGCTCTAGCTTGTCTACGCCTTCAAAATATCTCGTATATTGCGGTGTTCCAGGCAGCATCCAACTAAAGCAATAGCCATATTGGCGGTTTCTCGGAAACTTATCTCTGGACTTTTTCAACTGATCAGGCGTTTGAACGATAGGTACGTTTCCCCCACCAAACACTAAACCGATCAGACCATCACTATGAACCCTAAGAGATAACGTCGCTTGAAGCACAACCTCACCCTTCGAAACACCCCAAAGCGACGAATCTAAGCGAACGACTACTGCTAAAGAGTCAAGCACAAGCTGCGCTTCAAGTAGGAACTGAATCCGTTTTGTTGCTTGATCTAGCCCCCTCAATCCAGGCCCTACAACAGAGTTTATTTCAGATGCCCAAGTCGTAAAGAAATCCTTTTGCTCGGCGTCACTGAGAGGAATATCAAGATATCGAAATCTGATTGCATACCCTCTGTTTGAATCGAGAGCGATCCGTAGCCGCTCTCTGTCAAAGATGTCGCAATGGACTATACCCTTACCATATGCGAGCTTCTTCATATCGTCCACAATTGTTGGAGTTAAACCAACGTTCGTAAAGAATACGAATCCAATTCTTTCGATTTCATCCTTCTTTTGCGCCTTGATGGCACTAGCCAAGTCACCTTTAAACTTCTTATTTATTTGCTTTCTGTGGTCGTCCAGGTCGGTCGCGTCGTTTGTGAATCCTATTGCCCCAAAACAGATGTCGCCGTTGTAAGTAGCCTGAACGTCACGGCCGCCATCTGGACCCCCTTTTGGCAACCTGGGGCGTACGTCTGAATAACCATTTTGAACGGATAAAATCTCCAAACACATTCGCTCTCGCATAGCCTGGTTAGTGTTCAGATGGTCTTTGAGTCGCCTATCTGTGTCGCTCATAATAATTCCCCCCAGCAGAACCAAAACGCGACACAAAGAGCAGGTCCAATCGACCACGGCAAGAGATGCGCGTTTCCGTGGTTGGGGCCGACCAGTCTGCCTCAGATTTCCAACCTCAAAGCCCCGGCTCCGGAAACGCCGGTCCTGCGGCTGACCAACACCAAATCACCCGGCCTGTGATCGACCAATAGAGAATGAGTGGTTGAATGCAGAGGCAAGAGAGCAGACAAGTCTCCGTATATATATTGGCCCCTTTTCGCACTGTTTCTTTATACAGAAGGAAACAGTGTGAGCCACTAGCAGGAAAATATTGACATTTACAGTTTTCTTATTTACTATTCGAAATTACAAAAGTCGTTCTCTGCGGGGCGCACGCCGGCTTTTCTCCAAAACAAATTGAGAGACCGAGTCCATGCCAAAGAAACGCATGGGGAGACCGGCCGTCATCGAGCCCGGCGAATCCCAAAACGTCTATCTTCCCGCGCGCCATCGGCAGCAAATAAAGGCTCTTGCTCGGCAGAACTACGTGTCCTTCAGCGCGGTCGTGCGTATGGCCATTGAAGAATACTTGAACACTCACGGTGTTACAGTGGAGGAACTTCGATGATCAATGGTGGCGTCTCACACAATCGCGTAGTCGTGCATCTGCCGGACTCGTTGAAGGAATTCCTCGAATCCGAAATCGCCCGCACCGGTCACAACAGCAGTGCCATCATAAGGCAAGCGCTGGCCCAGCGGCAGAAGACTCGGCGCGCTGAAACGATCGACCAAGCGGTACTCGCGAATGAGGGAGCCTGCTGACCATGGTCAAGAGCGATGAATACCCGCTGGTGTCACTGCGACTCCGTCCAGACCTATTGCCGCGCATTGCCAACGCGATGAAGCGGCAGAACCTTACGTCGCGGCCAGCTTGGTTGACTGCCGTTATCGAGGCCGCCTTGGTCGAACAGGAATCGGCGGCCCGATGACCCACGCCCGATCACAAGACTACGCCAGATCACCCTACGAGTGGGTAAGGTTCATGACGATTCATGGCACCTCAGACAGGATCGATGATGCTGCCGACCGCGATGGACTGGACCGGGGCGAATGGCTGCGACGTGCCCTCGACCGCGCATTGAAGCTCTCTGAAGGCGTCCCCAATGACGGATGACTTCTATCCCCAATTTCGGCGCGTGCTGCTGCGGATGCATTCATCAATCGTGGACCGCATCGACGCCTCTGCAAAGGCTGACGGACTCGATCGTTCCGAGTGGCTGCAGCGCGCGGCGCTTGAGAAATTGCGAGATCAAAACTACATCAAAAAGGATCACAACAATGAATGAAGCTCAACAGACCTTTATGCAGAGATTCCCCGGCAAAGAACTCAATGACCTCCCGCCTGAGATTCGACTCCAGGTCGCTAATCTATCGGACGTTCCAGACTCGGAGCCCGTCGTGCAGGAAAACGAGCTTACCGACGCGCAAAGGTTCTTCCTTCGCGATTTGCGCCTGTCGCCGGATGACATCCCAAATTTGACAGAGGAACAGCGAAAGCACTTTGACATGTGGGGCGAGGACGTACACCGCAAGCGCCCGGAAGCAACGCCGGAAGCCGAAGTGCCGGCGCAATCCCAAGAGCCGCAGACCTTCAAGCCGAAAACGCTCAACATCGCCAAGCTCAACGCTGCCGGGTTGTCTCCCGAACGTCGGCTGGACATCGACCGGGCCTATGAACTCTTGCGGAGAAATCCCTCGGTCGGCCCTGCGAGTGGCGTCTCCCTGAAAGACATCGAATGGGCGCGTCTGGTGACCACTCCTTATCTGGATTGAGTCCGCCATGACCCGGCTACCCGCAAGCGGAGCCGACGAAATAGATAGAATCGTGCGCCCATGAAGCGGCCTTGGGGCTTCATCGGCTTGCATGGTGGCGACTAGTGCAGTCCTTCACTGGTCGCCACACCGAAATCCTCGAAATGGCTCAGGCAAGTTTCGAGGTTAGCCGGGCGAGTCATAGTCGTCCCCTCAACGATCCAGACTGGCCCGGCCTCTACCCCTGATGGTGCGCAGGCATCATCACCTCCCGACGACAGACCCAGACCGTCAACGCGCCCAGAGCGCCGGGAGACTTACCCATGCTTCTAAGAATGGAATGTTGGCTGACGTCTGACGATCACAGTGTCTTAAGGCGGGCGATTGCGGAGGCCATTTGGATTGATGCCGATAGCGAGACTCCACTTGTTGTCGAGTGGGAACAAGGCTTTTTCACAGTCTTGGTATCGGCGATCGAGGGCAATGCCTTCGTGGCGATTAGCTCTTCCGATGGCGTCGATCCAGAGGCGACCGGGCACCTGCTACTCGAAGGCCAAACGGCAAGATGGCGGGTGCTGGCCGGCAAGGTCGTGACCAAGGAATACCGCAAGGGATAGCTCCAGTCAGTCAGAACTTTGGGCCGCATGGTGGTATTTATGCGGCCTTCTTTTTATCTGCACTCAACCTTCAGATGCCGCAGGCTGTTCGTCGCCTCCAGCGCTAACAGGCGGCAATTTGATCTTCTCCAGCGCCCTCAGCATCGTAGACAGTTCCGGATTGTAATATCCACCAGCATCCGTCTTCGTTGCATGGCCTTGAAGCCTGTCAGCCATGCGGTCCTGTATTCCAACTTCATCCGCATGTGTCTTGAACCAGTGCCGCAAGCCGTGATTCGGGTCTATCCGCTTATCGGTGAAACCGTTCTCTCGTATCCATGTGCCCAGCCGGTTTGATACGCCCTTCGACGCGTGCTTCTTGTCCGGGTCACCAGACGATTTACCATAGAACAGCGGCCCGTCGCCTTTCGACTTCACGAATTCGAGGAAGCCGTCTTCGATCAATTGCGGATGAAGCGGGACCGTTCGTTCCGAGAAGTCTTCCTTAATGCTGGCACCGTCTGGCGCACGCTGGATATCCAGATAATGGATACCGTTCTCCTCCTTCACGAAGCTGCCCCAAAGCTGCACAACCTCGCTGATACGCGAGCCAGTGGCGGCGACAAGCCAAGGCAACCAACGGCGATCGGGACTGGTTTCCGTCTTAGCCAGTTCCAGCAATTTGGCGACCCCCGCGTTGCTATAGCCGACGCGCGGTTTCGACCCCTTCTTGCCGCCCGATACCTTCACGCCCAAGCCGGGGTTTGCCGCCACAAGCCTGTTGGTGACGCCGTAGTTGAACACCGTGCGAAGGCAGGCGAAGTAGCTGTCATTGATCGTCTTTGTAGCTTTTTTGGACGCGACCAGATCGTCCTTCCACTTGATCATGTCTTCCGTCGTGAGGGAGCCGGCATCGCCAGCCTTGTCGGGGAATGCGGCCTTCAACGATTTGAAGATGCCTCGCCATGTCGATAGGGTGCTGGCGCTTGGCTTCGTTTCCATCTTCCATTTGTCGAATAAGGCGTCCAGCGAGACGGGCGACAACGATGAAGCGGTTGAGACAGGGTTGGGCGCAGATGCCCGGTTAATCTCCGGCGTCGCCTGGTGCCCCTCCAGATCGCCAGACAGGGCACTTTGCAACGCCGCTATCTCGGCACGTGCCAACGTCAACGCGAGTGCCACATGCGCCTTGCGATCGAGGCCGGGCTGGCGCTCCTCGGCAAGGTCCAGCATTTCGCCAATGTCGCCGGTGTCGACCATGCGCTTGAGATCGGCAATACGGGCCTTGGTCCGCTCTCGGATGACGTAGCTGACGACCCTATCAAGGTCGCCGTCCGCCACGAGCTTGTCGAAATAGGTGAACTCGTTAGGCTCTGAATGGTACTGCGCGGCGCGCTGCCAGAAATCTTTGGGATTTACCAACGCCGCCTCGTAGAGATCGGCGCGGACAGTCAGTTCTCTCTCGGCGATCTCACGGCCATATTGGCGGCCGAGATCGGCGAAGCTCGCGGGGCTCTGGGTCACCGGTAGGGACTTCGCCGCCTCTGCTTGTGCCGCTATCCTGGCCCGGTGCTTCTCGAATTCGCCGCGAATGTCCACGACGGCTGCGTGAAGGTTTTGAACGGCTTCGTTGTGGTCCTTGGTCTTGAGAGATTTCTTGTGCTGCTTCCGGCCGTAGGACTCCGCGATATCGGAAGGCACCCGGACTTGAGCGTAAAATGTGTCGGCGATCTTGATGAGATAGCTTGGGGCTTGCATGTCTTCCATCCCTTGAATGTACCCGAGTTTGTACCCGAGTCGAGACAGAAAACTCTTTAGAACCGGACCCTTAGAGTGATATCAATCACTTAAGGGTAGATGGTGCCCAGAAGAGGACTCGAACCTCCACTCCTTGCGGAACACGGACCTGAACCGTGCGCGTCTACCAATTCCGCCATCTGGGCTGGTGCGCGCTCATTAAGCGGGCGAGGGATGAGTGTCAACGCGCTTTTTTGAAAGCCGCGTTGCTTCTCCGGCTCAGTGCTCCAGCACTTCCTTCGACGCCACCGTGGAATCGGCGTTGAGCGTGTAGATGATCGGCACGCCGGTGCCGAGCTCGAGCTTGACGATCTCCTCGCCCGATTTGCCGTCCAGCGCCATGATCAGCGCGCGCAGCGAATTGCCGTGCGCCGCCACCAGCACGGTGCCGCCGCGCAGCACATGCGGCTGCAGATCGTGCAGGTAATAGGGCCAGACGCGCGCGCCGGTATCCTTCAGGCTTTCCCCGCCGGGCGGCGCCACGTCGTAGGAGCGGCGCCATATATGCACCTGCTCCTCGCCCCATTTCTTGCGCGCGTCATCCTTGTTGAGGCCGGACAGATCGCCATAGTCGCGCTCGTTCAGCGCCTGGTCGCGAATGGTCTCGAGGTCGCTCTGGCCGACGGCGTCGAGAATATGCTGGCAGGTCTTCTGCGCGCGGATCAGCGACGACGTAAAGGCGATGTCGAATTTCATGCCGTGCGCCCTGAGCTTGGCGCCCCCTTGCTTGGCCTCGGCATGGCCCAGCTCGGTCAGGTCGACGTCGCGCCAGCCGGTAAATAGGTTCTTCAGGTTCCATTCGCTCTGGCCATGGCGCACGAGCACGAGAGTTCTCGACATATTTGCTCCTTCAATCTGTGGATCAGCCAAATTTTGTGGATCAGCCAAATCTTGCGGATCAGCTTGTCAGGCCGAGCACGTCCCGCATCGAATAGAGGCCCGGCTTGCGGCCGCGCGCCCACAGGGCTGCCTTGACCGCGCCACGGGCAAAGATCGCCCGGTCCTCGGCGTGGTGGGCGAGCGTGATGCGCTCGCCGGTACCGGCCAACACCACACTGTGGTCGCCGACCACCGAGCCGCCGCGCAAGCTGGCGAAACCGATCGAGCCGGCCTTGCGCACGCCGGTATGGCCGTCGCGCACGCGAACATCGTTGCCGGTAAGTGCTACGCCGCGCCCGGCAGCGGCGGCCTCGCCGAGCAGCAGCGCCGTGCCCGACGGCGCGTCGACCTTGTGCCGGTGGTGCATTTCCAGGATCTCGATGTCGAAATCGTCGGCGTCGAGCGCGCGCGCCGCCTGCTCTACCAGCACCGCCAGCAGATTGACGCCGAGGCTCATATTGCCTGACTTGACCACCGTCGCGTGCCGCGCCGCCGCCGCGATCCTGGCATTGTCTTCGGCCGAGCAGCCGGTGGTGCCGATGACATGGACGATGCGCGCCTGCGCGGCGTAGCCGGCGAATTCGACAGTTGCCGCCGGCGTGGTGAAATCGAGCACGCCGTCGGCCTTGGCGAAGGCCGGCAGCGGATCGTCGCCGATTGCCACCTCGAGCCTGCCGACGCCGGCCAGTTCGCCGGCATCCTTGCCGGTATGGGGTGAACCGGCCCGCTCGATGGCGCCGGCGACGCGGGCGCCCGGTATCGTGTGGATGGCGCGGATCAACGCCTGGCCCATGCGGCCGGCCGCGCCCACCACCACCAGGCCCATTTCCCCCGTTTCAGTGATGTTGATGGTCGGCGTGTCACTCATGAATGTCTCCCGGCCGCCTTTTTCGGGCGGACATTTTGCGCCGCAGTCTGGATTGGCTTACCGTCATCGACAAGCCCCAGCCCTTTCCTGCCCTGCACCCGATGGAACCGCGCATAGACGCTGTGCAGATCGGCCATCAACGAGGCATGCGTGCCCTGTTCGACCAGCCGGCCCTGCTCCAGCACAATGATATGGTCGGCATTGACCACCGTCGACAGCCGGTGCGCGATGACGATGGTGGTGCGCCCTTCCATGACATGGGTCAGCGCTTCCTGGACGCGGGCCTCAGCCTCGTTGTCGAGCGCCGAGGTGGCTTCATCGAGCAGCAGGATCGGCGCCTGCCGAACGATAGCGCGTGCAATCGATACGCGCTGGCGCTGGCCGCCCGACAGCGTCACGCCGTTCTCGCCGACGGGCGTGTCGTAGCCTTGCGGCTGCTGGCGGATGAAATCGTCTGCCGCGGCCTGTTGCGCGGCACGTTCGATCTCGGCGTCCGTGGCGCTCAGCCTGCCGTAGCGGATGTTGTCGCGGATGGTGCCTTCGAACAGATAAGGCTGCTGCGATACATAGGCGATCGAGCCGCGCAGCGAATGCTTGGTCACCTCTAGGATGTCCTGGCCGTCGATCTCGATGCTGCCCGACTCGACGTCGTAGAAGCGCTGCAGCAGCGCCACCAGCGTCGTTTTGCCGGCGCCCGAGGCGCCGACGATGGCGGTCACCTTGCCGGCAGCGGCGACAAAGCTCAGATCCTGCAGGACCGGCGCCTCCTGGACATAGCGGAAGGACACATTGTTGAAGCGCACTTCACCAGAGGTGAATTTCGCCTCGGCGGCCCCCGGCATGTCACCCTGCTGCGGCTCAAGGTCGAGAAGCTCGTAGATCATGCGCGCATTGACCAGCGACTTTTCCACGCCCACCTGCATACGCGCCAGCCGCCTGGCGGGGTCATAGGCAAGCAGCAGGGCGGTGATGAAGGCAAACACCGCGCCCGGCGGCTGGCCGCCGACGGTCGCCCGGTAGCCGGAATAGGCGATGACGCCGGCGACGGCGAAGCCGGCCAGCATTTCGGAGATCGGCGTCAGCCGTTCCGAGACGCGGGCGATCTTGTTTGCCCGCTGCTCGGCGCCCGCGACGAGGCCGCCGATGCGGCGCGACAGCTCGTCTTCCAGGGTGAAGGCCTTGACGATAGCGATGCCTTGCGTCGCTTCCTGCATCGCGCCGATCAGCCGCGAGTTGATCTGCACCGATTCACGGGTGATGCGACGCACCCGGCGCATCAGATAGGAGACACTGTAGATCAAAGGCGGGCCGATCAGCAGCGACATCGCCGAGAGCATCGGGTCCTGCCAGATCATGACGCCGACGAGCGCGACAAGCGATACCGCATCGCGCGCCAGCGATGTCAGCGTTATCGACAGAAGATCGCGGATGCCGTTGACGTTCTCGTTGATCTGCGCGGCGAGCCGGCCCGAGCGGGTGTCGTTGAAGAAGCTGACGCCGAGCTTCATCAGATGGTCGAAGATGCGGCGTTGATAGCGCGCCACCAGATTATTGCCGATTTTGGCCAACGTCACTGCCTGGCCGTAGCTGGCCAGCCCGCGCAGCATGAAGGCGGCCAGGATCGACACGCTGATCAGCGCGATGAGATCGCCGCGCCGTTGGTAGAAGATCTGATCGATGACATCCTTCATGATCCAGGCTGTGAAGGCGGTCGTCGCCGCGATCGTCACCAGGCACAGCACGGCAAGAGCATAGTACCAGCGATAATCGCGGCTGTTCTCGGCGATGATGCGGCGGATCACCGCCACGATCTCGCTGGGACGGACTTTCCCTTTGGTTGGTGCTGGAAGTGTCAAGTTGGAGCGCTTTGTGGTTTCGGTTCGGCCGGGCTGCAATTCGGCAACCTCTTAACGCCCCAATGGCGGCTTGCCTATGGCCGGGGACGGCGAAACTTCGTCGCGGCGCAGCTTGTGTACTAAACCCGCCAGCGCCGCCCCGCCGTCTGCACGCCGAACAGCGACGGATTTCTGGCATAGGCGGCGAGCCCTAAAAGCGCCGCCAGCGGATGGGTGATGACATAGACCGGTATGCTGCGCATCAGAGCGCTGTGCGGCGCCTTGTCCTCGAAGGCGGCGCGGAAATTGCCGGTCCGCAGCGCCGGCAGGATTTTTTGCGCGATGCCGCCGGTGAGAAACACGCCGCCGCGGCTCATGAACACCAGAGCGAGATCGCCGGCGGTGCGCCCCAGGCAGGTGACGAAGATCGACAGCGCCTCTTCGGCCACCGGATCGTTCTTTGCCAGCGCCGCGGCGGTAACCTCGGCAGGCGTGGTAAAGGGCGACGGCTTGCCGTCCGCCTTGGCCACCGCCCGGTAGGCATTGACCAGGCCGCGTCCTGAAAGGATCTGTTCGCCGGAAATGCGGCCCTCGAGTTTCTCGATATGCGGAAACACCTGGAAATCGCGCGGCGAGCGCGGCCCGATATCCATATGGCCGCCCTCGCCGGGCACCGGGATCCAGTGATGCAGCGCATAGACCAGCCCGGCGACGCCGAGCCCGGTCCCCGGGCCGAGCACTACCCGCCCGGAATTCGGTTCCGGCGCGTCACCGCCGATCTTTTCCATATACTCTTCGCCGAGTGCGACGACGGCCAGTGCCTGCGCCTCGAAGTCGTTGAGCACCACGACGTCGCTGAGACCGAGACTGGAGAACATCTGTCTCGGCTTGACGATCCATGGGCAATTGGTGAGGGGGATCTCGTCGCTTTCGACAGGACCGGCTACCGCCAGCACAGCTGAATTCGGCCGGACCGACGAGCGGTCGAGCACGGCCGACTGGATCGCCTCGTCGATCGTATTGAAGTTGGCGGTCTGGACGATCGTCGGCTCCCCGGCTTCGGAATTCGCGTCGAGCACGATCGAGAAGCGCGCATTGGTGCCGCCTATGTCGCCGATCAGGATCGGAAACCGCAACAGAGTGTCGTCGTCGCTTACGCCTGGCATGCTCTCGTCCGTTCCCGACGCGTATCGCCGTTCTCTCGTTGACTAGCGCATGACCGCAAAAAGGGAAATCGGTTTTCGAAATGGAAATGCACGGATGCAGACAGCGAACACGCTGCCCGCATCAGTGCCCCGGTCGTGGCCGCGGCAGCGGAATGCCGATCTCGGGGGTCGCCACAAAGGCGTTCGCCGAGACTGGAAGCGCTGCCGCGCCGGCTGCGACCGTCGGCGGCGGCGAAGGCTCTGCCGCGGGAGCAGCTGCGGCAGCGATCGGCACGCCGTCGCCATAGTAGGTGACTGCTTCCGCCGAGGCCGGAGCCGGCGCGTCGAGCACAAACTGGCATTGCCTGGGCAGGTTCGCCATCGTCATCACGTCGCGTGCCTTCGGCTTGTCCGGATTCTTGTTGGGGCGCCATGGCTCCTCGGTGAACCACCAGGCCAGCGCCTTGTCGCAGCCATCGCCCGGCGTCGTCGCTTCCTGCGCCTTGCAGTCGGGTGACCCAGGCTGGCAACCGATGCGAATGTGGAAGTGGTAATCGTGGCCCCAGAACGGCCTGACCTTGCGCAACCAGCCGCGGTCGCCTTTGACCGTGTCGCAGAGCTTCTTCTTGATCCCTGGATTGACCAGGATGCGCTCGACTTCGGGATAGCTCGCGGCGCGCTTCAACAGCCGCGTATGCATCGGCGTCCACAGCCCGTCCTTTACCAGATGGGTCTTTTCATCGACCATCAAGGTAGCGCTGATGTTTTCGCGCTCTTCGGTCGAAAGCTTGCGGTCGGGCATCGGCGTCAGCCAGATGTCGGCGTCGAGGCCGATCTGGTGCGAGGCATGGCCGGTCAGCATCGGTCCGCCGCGCGGTTGCGAGATGTCGCCGATCAGCAGGCCCGGCCAGCCGTCGGCCGCGGCATCGCGTGATAGTTTCTCGATCAGCGCGATCATTGCCGGATGGCCCCAGCGGCGGTTGCGCGACGGTCGCATCACCTCCCAGTGCCGGCTATCCATGGGCAGGGCGACGCCGCCGGAAAAACAGCCTTTGGAATAAAAGCCGATCGATTGCGCCGCTGCGAGTGCCGGCAGCTTTTTGGCGCCGAACAGGTCTTTTGCCCTCTCCTCGGCGCTCGCCGTCGGCGCTGCAAGCGTCAGGCCGGCGACGGCCAGTGCTGCCGTCAGCAGCAGTGTTTTTCCCGGCAAGGCTCGCGTTAACGTCTTTCCCAAGCTGGACCCCTCCGCGATTGAACCGCATCATACCACGGACCGCGCAACGCATCGATCACGACCGTTTCATCGGGCTGCGCGCCTCGCCGTCGCGCCAGTTGCCGCTCGCCCACATGGCATCGAGCGCCGAGCGGTAGTCGGGAAAGCAAAAGCCATAACCGGCCGCCTTGATCGCTGCGTTGGCAACACGCTTGTTCTCGCCATAGAAGGACCGCGCCATGGGCGAAAGTTGGGCGCTCTCGAACGGAATTTCGGACGGCGGCTCGATGCCCATCAATCCGGCGGCATAGGCAACGACGTCCTGCGGCGGCGCCGGCAGGTCGTCGGTGACGTTGAAGACGCCGCCGCGATTGCCTTCGGCGAGATGCCAGAGCGCGCCGGCAATATCGTCGCAATGAATGCGGTTGAACACCTGGCCCGGCTTGACCAGCCGCCGCGCGGTGCCGTTTTCCAGATTGACCAGGGCGTTGCGGCCTGGCCCATAAATGCCGGAAAGCCGCAGGATCACCACCGGCCGGCCGATGTCGTGGCCCAGTTTCAGCCAATCCTGCTCGGCGGCAACCCTCATTACTGATCGCTTCGATACCGGCCGGCACTCGGCGGCCTCGTCCACCCAATTGCCGCCATGGTCGCCATAGACGCCGACGGTGGAGAGATAGGCGATCCATTCGAGCTCCGGCATGTTGGCCGCGATCACCTCGCGTGCCGCGCCCAGCACCGGGTCGCCGGACTCGTCCGGCGCGACCGAGACGACGAGATGGGTTGTCTTCCCAAGCGCATCGCCGATTTCGGAGGTCAGCGGGCCATCGAAGCGCAGCGGCACGATACCGCCTTGCCGCAGCGCCGCGAATTTTTCCGGCGACCGCGTTGTACCGAAGATCGTTGTGTCGGCATCCCTGTTGGCGCGGGCCAAGACCTTGCCCGAATAACCGGCGCCGAAGATGAAAATCTGCTTTTTTGTCATGTATGCGCCCCGATCGGCCTTGGCAGGGCCAGAAGCCATTCGTCTCTCACCGCCTCGTCATTTTCTGCTTGCAAGGCGGCTGCGGCACGTTCGGCCAACTCCCGACCCGGCACAAGCCGCGACAGCGCCCATACCGCGGTTCCGCGAACCAGCGGCGAGGCATCGTCGAGCACCGCGCGAACGGCGCCGGCCAGCGACAAGTCCTGGGAATTGCCGGCCGCGATCAGCACGTTGCGGATAAAACGGTCGCGGCCGATGCGCTTGACCGGCGAGCCCGAAAAAAGCGCGCGGAAGCCAGTGTCGTCGAGGCGCAGCAGCTCGGCAATCGGCGGTTCGCGCAACTCCTCGCGGGCCGAAAACTTTGCCTCCGAAGCGGCTTGGGCGAACTTGTTCCACGGACAGGCAGCCAGGCAATCGTCGCAGCCATAGATGCGGTTGCCGATCTTTTGCCGGAATTCTAGCGGGATCGGCCCCTTATTTTCAATGGTGAGATACGAGATGCAGCGCCGCGCATCGAGCCGGTAAGGCGCCGGAAAGGCGTCGGTCGGGCAGGCGTCGAGACAGGCGCGGCAGGAGCCGCAATGGTCGTCCTCAGGTGCGTCCGGCACCAGTTCGGCCGTCGTGAAGATGGTGCCGAGGAACAGCCACGAACCATGCGTTCGGCTGACCAGGTTGGTGTGCTTGCCTTGCCAGCCGAGGCCGGCCGCCTCGGCCAGCGGCTTTTCCATCACCGGCGCGGTGTCGACAAACACCTTTACGTCGCCCCCCGAGCGCGCCACGATCTTGCCAGCGATCTCCTTCAGCCGGCCTTTCATCACGTCATGATAGTCACGGTTCTGCGCATAGGCCGAGATCGCGCCGCGGTCACGCTTTCTCAGGATCTCGAGCGGGTCGTGGTCGGGGCCGTAATTCATCGCCAGCACGATGATCGAACGGACCTCTGGCCAAAGCGTCGTCGGTTTGCCGCGCCGCTCGAGCGTTTCGGCAATCCAGCCCATCGAGCCGTGAAAGCCGTCGGCAACAAATTCGGCCAGCCGGGCCGGCGCCTGCGGGATTGCATCGGGCGTGGTGACGGCAACGGCGTCGAAGCCGGCATTCCGTGCCTCGCGTTCGATCAGCGCGCGCAGCTTTGCCGTATCAGAAATCGAGGTCCGCATAATGTGACACCGGCGACAGGCCGCGCACCCGGTCGGACAGAAGCGGCCGGAACGAAGGCCGTGATTTCACCCTTGTATACCATTCGCGCGCGGCGCTGTGTTCGCGCCAGTCGATCTCGCCGAGATAATCTAGCACCGACAGCGCCGCCGCCGCCGCGAGATCGGCATAGGTGACCTTGTTGCCGGCCAGCCAATGACGGGTGCCGGCCAGCCAGTTGGTGTATTTCATGTGCTGGCGGATATTGGCGCGGGCGGCGCGGATCGCTGCCGAATCGGGCGATCCGCCGCCCGCCGTCTCCGGCATGACCGGCTTCAGAACGCGTTCGCGCACCAGATGCCGCGTGACTTCGCTTTCCGCCTTGTTGAGGTACCAGTCGGTCAGCCGGCGGATTTCGGCGCGCTCCATCGGATCCTCGGCGAATAGCCGCTTGTCGCGCTTGAGTACACCGCGCGTCTCGTCGAGATATTCGGCAATGACCACTGCGCCGACGATCGGCACGTCGCCTTCGGCGAGCAGGATCGGCAGCGTGCCGGCCGGGTTCAGCGCCAGGAACTCCTTGCGCCGCGTCCACGGCTTCTCTTCGATCAGCGCCAGTTCCTCGCCATACTCGCCAAAGGCGAGGCGAACGAAGCGGCAGCTGGCGAACATCGGATGGTGGAAAAGCGTCAGCATGGTCCCGCGATGATAGAGCGCACTGGCGAATCGCCGGCTGCGCCGGTAAGTCTTGGCCGCCCGGTTCACCGGGCTGTTAGGGTGCTGCGACCTATAGGGGGAGTTCCGCGCCGTGACAAGCAAGCCGTTTTTTCAAGCCTTCCCTCCAACGCCGAGGTTGCCATGGAAAGCCAGACCGTCGTCGAAGCGCTGCTGCTCGGCATGCTCGAGGGCCTGACTGAGTTTATTCCGGTGTCTTCGACCGGTCATATCCTGCTCGCCGGCCATTTCCTCGGCTTTCACTCGACCGGAAAGGCCTTCGAAATCCTGATCCAGCTTGGCGCTATATTGGCCATCCTCAGCGTCTATTTCCGCCGTCTCTGGAAGATGCTGCTCGAACTGCCCTATGATCGGCTGACGCGGCATTTCGTCCTTGGCATCCTCATCGCATTCCTGCCCGCGGCCGTCGTCGGCGCGCTGGCGCATGATTTCATCAAGACGGTGCTGTTCGAATCGCCGCGGCTGATCTGCATCATGCTGATCATCGGCGGCGTCATCCTGCTGCTGGTGGATCGCATGAAGCCGAAGCCGTATTATCACGATGTCGAGCGGTTCCCGACCAGGCTTTATCTGCAGATCGGGCTGTTTCAGTGCTTGTCGCTGATCCCCGGCACGTCGCGCTCGGGCTCGACCATCGTCGGCGCGCTGCTGCTCGGCGTCGACAAACGGGCGGCGGCGGAATTCTCCTTCTTCCTCGCCATCCCGACGATGGTCGGCGCCTTCGCCTTCGACCTGTTCAAGAACCGCAATGTACTGAGCAGCGCCGACCTGCCCATCATCGTCGTCGGCTTCGTCGCCGCCTTCGTCACCGCGCTGATCGTCGTGCGCTTCCTGCTCGACTACGTCTCGCGCCATGGCTACGCGCTGTTCGGCTGGTGGCGGCTGGTGGTCGGCATCGTCGGCCTTGCAGGGCTGGCCATCTGGGGGTAGCGGTCCGCGAAAGCGGCTCAGTTCCGCCCGTAGAAAACGTTCTCGACATGCACCGGCCAGCGCCACGGCAGCACCGCCACCATGTCGAAGCGCACCGATATTTTTCCGTAGTCGGATTGGCGCGACAGCCAGAAATCGGCGGCACCTTCGATGCGGCGCTCCGATTCGCGGCCGACTGCTTCCATTGCCTCCATCAGCGTGCGGCGCGCCTTGACCTCGACGATCAGCACCAGATCGCCACGCCGGGCGATCAGGTCGATCTCGCCGAACCTGGTGCGGTGGCGGCGGGCAAGAATCCGGTAGCCTTTCAGCATCAGCGCCGCTGCCGCCAGCCATTCGCCGTGATGGCCGCGCCGGTAGGCCTTTTGCCGGCTGGCGCTCGACCGTTCAGCCATCGCGGTTACCGTTATCCCTGAGTTCGAGCAGCCGTCGATAGAGCGCCTGTTTCTGGCCACCCGTCATCTTGGCGGCTTCCGCCGCTGCCTTGGAGGCCGGCATCTCGGCGGCGAGCGAAAGCAGCAGCCGGTCGATGTCTTCAGGCTCATCAGCGACCGCATCCGCCGGGCCGACGCAGATGACGATTTCACCCTTGGGCGTATCGGCTGCGGCGTAATGGCTGGCGAGCGACTGCAGGGTGCCGGTCCGCATCTCCTCGAAAGTCTTGGTCAGCTCGCGGCCGATCGCCGCCTTACGGGCACCGCCCAGCACCTCGACCATGGCACTGAGCGTCTCGGCCAGCCGTCGCGGCGATTCGAAGAAGATCAACGTTGCCGGCACCGCCTTCAGCGCTTCCAGCCGCGTCAGCCGCTGCCCGGTCTTCGCCGGCAGGAAGCCGGCAAACAGAAAGGCGTCCGAGGGCAGGCCGGATGCCGTCAAAGCGGCAAGTGCTGCTGATGGGCCGGGGATCGGCACGACACGAATGCCGCGTTCCAGTGCCTCGCCGACCAGCCGGTAGCCGGGATCCGAGATGAGCGGTGTGCCGGCATCCGAGATCAGCGCTACGCTCTGCCCGGCCTCGAGTGCCGCGATCAGCTTCGGCCCGGCTTCGCCGGCATTGTGCTCGTGATAGGCGGTGGTGCGGCGGCGGATGCCGTAGCGGTCGAGCAGCACGCGGCTGACACGTGTGTCCTCGCAGGCGACGATATCGGCGGCGGCGAGCGTTTCCAGCGCGCGAAGCGTGATGTCGGCAAGATTGCCGATCGGCGTCGCCACGAGATAGAGCGCCGGTTCGAGCGGCCGGGCGGCGATCTCGGTCTGCCCGACCACATAACTGCGTTTGGCCAATTCGCCGGTCACCTGCACAACTCCGTTCGGCCCTGTTTGGCACGGCTTACGCTTGGTTGCAAAAGCCTGGGTTGCAAAGCCCGGGTTCCAAATGGGAGGCCTACGTGAACCAGCCGCCACGCCTTCGCCATAGTAGGGAACGAAACCGTTGCCGGCGAATTTTACCCCTGATCTCGGGAGGAGCAGGATGGAAAGCCTGACGATACAGGACGTTTTCGAACCCTATTATGCCGGCCGCAAGCGCTTCGCCGCGCCATGCGACGAGCGCCTGCCCGCCGAAGCCGCAGACGGCAGAGCCAAGAAGCCGCTTGCACGCCAGCGATCGGCGCAGAGCAAGCCCGCAACCGAAACCGACCGCACGATGGAGCACTGACCGGACGATGCCCAATCGCTTCGACATTTTCATCACCCGCCTCGAAACAAAAACCGCCCGCGATGGCGCAGCATCACATCCCACAGCCGACCAGCACCGTGCCTCGCGCGACAAAAGCGAGATCAAGCCGGCGCGTTCCGGAGAGACCAGCGAAAAAGATCGCGCCAAACACCGCCACAAGCACGAGGCCTAGTTCCCCCGCGGCCTACCGCGCCAGATCCGCCACCACGGCGTCGAGCACGATCATGCCGGCCGGCGTGGCGCGCAGGCGGGCATTGCCGATCGGCGCCACTAGCCCCTCGCCCTGGAGCACCGACAACCGTGCGGTGGAGAGGCCGCGGCCGGCAAACGCCTCGTAGCGGGAAAGGTCGATGCCTTCCGCCAGCCTCAGCCCCATCAGCAGGAACTCGTCGGCCTCTTCCGACCGCGTCAGGATCTCGCCGCCGGTAACGCCATGGCCCTTGGCTTCAACCAGATTGGCCCAGGTCTCCGGCATTTTCTCGGCGATCGTCACCAGGCGCCGCCCGCTCTCGACGAAGCGGCCATGCGCGCCGGGACCGACGCCGACATATTCGCCATAGCGCCAATAGGTGAGATTGTGCCGGCTTTCGGCGCCGGGCCTCGCGTGGTTGGAAATCTCGTAGGCCGGCAGTCCGTGCGCGGCGGTGATCTCCTGCGTCAGCGCGTAGAGATCGGCGGCAACATCATTGTCTGGAATGATGAATTTCCTTGCCGCATGCAGTGCATGGAACGGCGTGCCTTCCTCGATGGTCAGCTGGTACAGCGACAGATGGTCTGCGGCGTGGCCGATCGCCTGCTCGAGCTCCGCCTGCCACGCTTCGGGTGTCTGGCGGGGCCGCGCATAGATCAGGTCGAAAGACAGCCGTGGGAAAATCTCGCGCGCCAGGCCGATCGCATGCAGGGCCTCATCGACATTGTGCAAACGGCCGAGAAAGCGCAAATCCTCGTCGTTCAGCGCCTGCACGCCAAGCGATACGCGGTTGACGCCCGCCGCGCGATAGCCGCGAAAGCGCTCGGCCTCGACGGAGGAAGGATTGGCCTCCAGCGTCACCTCGATGCCATCGGGAACCGTCCAGTTCTTCGCCACTGCATCCAGCACCGCCGCCACGGTCTGTGGCTTCATCAGCGATGGCGTGCCGCCGCCAAGAAAAATGCTGGTCACCTCCCGCGGCCCGGTGCGGCCGCGCATCGTCGCCAGCTCGGTCTCGAAGGCGCGGGCAAAACGCTCCTGATCGACCGGCTGGTGGCGGACATGGCTGTTGAAGTCGCAATAGGGGCATTTGGCCGCGCAGAACGGCCAGTGGACGTAGACGCCGAAACCAGGGCTGCGGTCGAGCAGCATGGTCATGCGGCGGCCAATCGGACTTGCGCGAATTTCTGGAAGGCGCGGGCACGGTGCGATAATGCGGTTGGCTGGCCCGGCTTCCAGCCATGCTTTTCCTCCGCGCTCATCTCGCCGAAGGTCTTTTCGAACCCGTTGGGCAAGAACACCGGATCGTAGCCGAAGCCGAGCTCGCCGCGTGGCGGCCATACCAGCATGCCCTCGACCTCGCCGCGAAAATATTCCGCCCGGCCATCGGGAAAGGCCAGGCAGATGACCGCGACAAAGCGGCCCTTGCGCTGGGCAGGCGTGATCGCGCCAACTTCTTGCAAGGCCACTTCCGTGCGCTGCATGGCCATGCCGAAGTCGCGGGAGCCGTGCGGCGTCTCGGCCCAGTTGGCGGTGTAGACGCCGGGTGCGCCGTCGAGCGCATCGACACATAGGCCGGAATCGTCCGACAGCGCCGGTAATCCAGTGGCCCTGGCGGCGGCCAAGGCTTTTATGAGGGCGTTCTCCTCGAAAGTGGTGCCGGTCTCGTCCGGTTCCGGCAAGCCGTATTCCTTTGCGGACTTCGCTTCTATGCCGAATGGCGCCATCAGATCGGCGAATTCCCGCAATTTGCCAGCGTTATGGCTGGCGACGACGATCTTATGCGCATCAAGTGAATGAACAGTTGGCGAGTGAATAGTCGGCGAATGCATCAGATGCCCCAGATTCTTGGCTCGGCGAATTCGACCGAATTGCCCGACGGGTCGCGAATATAGATCGAGCGGCCGCCCTGCGGCCATTCGAACTCGCTTTCGATGGCGATTTTCTTCGCCTCAAGATGGGCTTTCCAGCGTGGGATTTCATCCGCGCTTGCGGCGAAGCAAAGATGGCCCTCGCCGACCGCGCCATGCGGCGGCACTTTCAGCTTGGCGTCCGGCGCCGGCGGCACCTTGGTCGCCTCGGCGTCGAAGATGAGCAGCACGCCGGAGCCACAGCGGAAGAAGAGATGCCTGCCGTTGACTTTGCCGAGCGGATCGAGCCCGAGCACGCCCGAATAGAACCGTTCCGCGGCAGCAAGATCCGTCACGTAGAGTGCTGATTCCAGGATGGCGGAAGGGGTCACAGGATCGTCAACCTCATCGTCATAAACTGAAGATCAGTCCACGGCCATCTGCTGCAGGCTGACCAGGCGCTGAATGCCTTTCTTGGCCAATCCCATCAGCGCCGCGAACTGCTCTTCCGAGAACGGCTCGCCCTCGGCCGTGCCCTGGATCTCGACGATACCGCCCTTGCCGGTCATGACGAAATTGGCGTCGGTGCCGGCCGAGGAATCCTCGATGTAGTCGAGATCGATGACCGGCTGGCCATCATGGATGCCGCAGGAGATCGCCGCAACGTGATCCTTCAGCACCTTGCCAAGGCTCGCCATCTGGCGGACTTCCATCCAGCGCAGGCAATCGTAAAGCGCCACCCAGCCGCCGGTGATCGAAGCGGTGCGCGTGCCGCCGTCGGCCTGGATCACGTCGCAGTCGACGGTGATCTGCTGCTCGCCGAGCGCCTGCAGATCGACCACGGCGCGCAGGGAGCGGCCGATCAGCCGCTGGATTTCCAGCGTGCGGCCGCCTTGTTTGCCGGCCGAAGCCTCGCGGCGCATGCGCTCGCCGGTCGAGCGCGGCAGCATGCCGTATTCCGCCGTCACCCAGCCCTTGCCGGAATTGCGCATCCAGCCCGGCACCTTTTCCTCCAGGCTGGCCGTGCACAGAACATGGGTGTCGCCAAACTTCACCAGGCACGAGCCCTCCGCGTGCTTGGAGACGCCGCGCTCGAAGGAGATGGGGCGCATTTCGTCGAATTGGCGTTTGGAAGGGCGCATTCAGGCTTCTTTCTTTCTTCGGAATCTTGGCCGGCTTGTAGCCGCACGGGGCGCTAGGCGCAAAGGAAAATGGACCGGTTGCGCCGCCGCCGCGGAAGTCTATATCTTCGGGCCGGAGGTTTTTGGCTCGAATGACCAAGGCAGTCGATCCCGGTTCGCAATCGCACGTGCTTCCGTCGCACGCGCTGCAATCGCCCGCGCTTCAATCGCTTGACATGCGTTCGCGCGACATCTTTCGGCGCATCGTCGATTCCTATTTGAGGGATGGCGAGCCGGTCGGTTCGCGCAGCCTGTCGCGCATCCTGCCGTCGTCGCTGTCGCCGGCCACCATCCGCAACGTGATGAGCGACCTTGAGCATCTCGGCCTGATCTATGCGCCGCACATTTCGGCTGGCCGGCTGCCGACCCAGGCCGGCCTGCGTTTCTTCGTCGATGCTTTCATGGAACTCGGTGATCTCTCCGACGAGGAGCGCCGCACCATCGAGGCGCAGGTGCGCGCCTCCGGCTCGGGCGCTACGCTGGAGCATATGCTGACCGAGGCCAGCCAGATGCTGTCCGGCATGTCGCGCGGCGCCGGCCTCGTGCTCGCCGCCAAGAACGAGGTGGCGCTGAAGCACATCGAATTTATCCAGCTCGAGCCGACTAAGGCATTGGCCGTGCTGGTCTCGCAGAACGGCGACGTCGAAAATCGCGTCATCGATCTGCCCGCCGGCATCACCGTCTCGCAATTGCACGAAGCCTCCAACTTCCTCAACGCCCATATCCGTGGCCGCACCCTGGCCGAGGCGCGGGTCGAGATCGCCCGCATCAAGGAAGAGACCAGGGCAGCCCTCGACACGCTGTCGCAGGATCTGGTCGAGAAGGGCCTGGCAGTCTGGGCAGGCGCCGAAAGCGGGATGCCTGGGCGGCTTATCGTGCGCGGCCGCGCCAATCTCCTGGAAAACGTCACTGCCCAGGCCGACATAGAATTGCTGCGGCATCTGTTCGAGGATCTGGAGACGCAGGATGGGCTGATCCAGCTCCTCGACCTCGCCGAGGAAGGCCCGGGGGTGCGCATCTTCATCGGTTCGGAAAACAAGCTGTTTTCGCTGTCGGGCTCCTCACTGGTAGTGGCACCCTATCGCGACAAGGACGCGCGCGTCGTCGGTGCGCTCGGCGTTATCGGGCCGACACGGCTGAACTATGCCCGCATAGTACCGATGGTCGACTATACCGCCCAGCTGATTTCGCGCATGCTGCGCTAGGAGACGCCGCGGGCCTGCCGCAAGGAGAAAAAGAATGGCGCTGGAATCGTTCAAGGCCCAGATCAGCCTGCTGCTTGAGGAAATGGTCAATCAGCCTGAGGATCAGCACGAGGTGCAAGAGCAGTTGCGTGAGAAGCTGCAAGAGATGCGGGCGATGGGCCTGCCGCTGCCGGCCGATCTGGTCGCGCTGGAAAAGCGCCTCGACGACGATTTCTACGCCTCTGGCAACTGAACGGGGTTCGGCTTCAAATCCTCGTGTGCTGGACGACCGCTTGGAACGACCTATGCCTGATGCCGTTTGTCCGGCTCGAGGCGTATCCCGGAGGACGTTGATGATCCGATCTGGCGGCTTTGCGGCCGTTGCCGCTGCCCTCCTTGTTGCGATACCGGCAGCCGCCCAGCAGGCGGATCAGAAGGTGCTCAAAGGCGAAGCCGCTTTTGGCGATTGGCACGCCGACAGGCCTGGCGTCCGCCGCCTGATCGGGCCGCAAGACATGCCGCCAGCCGATCCCGCCCAATCCGCTTCGAACGGCGCCGGCGTGACGGGACGGCCCGAAACCGCCAAGCCAGAATTGCCGCCGGGCTTTTCGGCTGAAATGATCGCCTCCGGACTCTATAATCCGCGCGTCGTGCGCGTCGCTCCGAATGGCGACCTGTTCATCGCCAACGGCCATGCCGACCAGATACGCGTCTACCGTCTCGCCGAGGGCAGCGCTAAGCCCATCGAGAAAGCGATCTTCGCCAAGGGGCTCAATTATCCCTACGGAATCGCCTTCTATCCGCCAGGCGACAAGCCGCAATGGGTTTATATCGCCAACAGCGACAGCATCGTCCGCTTCCCCTATCGCGACGGCGACCTGAAGACATCCGGCAAACCAGAAACCATTGTCGCCAAAATCCCGTCGGGCGGTCACACGACCCGCGACATCGCCTTCTCGCAGGACGGCAAAACGCTTTATTTGTCGGTTGGCTCCGCCTCGAATGTCGCCGAGGACATAGGCAAGGGGCCGGATAGCGGTCTCGACGCCTGGGCCAAATCAAAGCCGCTCGGGGCAGCCTGGGGCTCCGAGGACGGCCGTGCCGATGTGCTCGCCTTTGATCCGGATGGGAAAAATCCCCGAACTGTCGCCACCGGCCTGCGCAACTGTACGGGCATGACCGTGCAGCCCGCCACTGGCGCGTTGTGGTGCGTCGTCAACGAGCGCGACGAGCTCGGCGACAACGTGCCGTTCGAATTTGCAACTGCGGTCAAGGACGGCGGATTCTATGGTTGGCCTTGGTACTACATCGGCAATAACGAGGATCCGCGCCATCAGGGCGAGCGGCCAGATCTCGCCGGCAAGGCCACTGTCCCCGACGTATTGATGCAGGCGCATTCGGCGCCGATGAATATAGCCTTCTACGACGGCAAGAACTTCCCGGCGGATTTTCAAGGTGACGCCTTCGTCACCATGCATGGTTCGTGGAACCGTGGCGCCAGGACCGGCTACAAGGTGGTGAGGCTCAAATTCAGGGATGGCAAGCCGACCGGCGAATATGAGGACTTCATGACCGGCTTCGTCGTCTCGAGCGACGCCGTCTGGGGCCGCCCGGTCGGTGTCGCGGTAGCCAAGGACGGCTCGCTGATCGTGACAGAGGACGGTAACGGCACCATCTGGCGCGTTACCTACGAAGACAGCCGCTCCTGAACGCGGTGTCGGCCTGCTGCGCTGGCGCAATCGAATTTCGGCCCGAGGGAATTCACCCAACTTCAACGTCGTGCGACAAGCGCGAATCATGACGCTCACCGGATTCCTCGCCTATAGCGCCGCCCTCGGCATCGCCGCAGCCATCCCTGGCCCAGGCGTCACCGCGCTTGTTGCGCGTGCGCTGGGTTCCGGCTTCCGCTCGTCGCTGGCCATGTCGTTCGGGCTGATGCTCGGCGACCTGACCTATTTGACTGCCGTGGTGCTCGGCCTGGCTTTCGTCGCACAAACTTTCGGCATGGTCTTTCTAGCCATCAAATGGCTGGGCGTCGCCTACCTCGCTCTTCTTGGCTGGCGTTTCTGGACGAGCGGCATCACGCCCGAAACGGTGGAGGCGAAGAAAGGCAAGGGCGGCTTGGCATCCAGCTTTGCAGCCGGTCTTGCCGTCACACTCGGCAATCCGAAGACGATGATCTTCTATCTTGCCATCACCCCGACCATCGTCGATCTGAAGGCGATCACGCTGGTCGACTACGCCATCCTTGTCGCGGTCACCATCGTCGTCCTGCTCGTGTTGCTGGTGCCCTATCTGGCGCTGGCGGCCAAGGCGCGCTGGTTCCTGAAGTCACCGCGGGCGCTGAGGGCACTCAACCGCACCGCCGCCGGCTTCATGGTCGGTGCGGCGGCGGCAATTGCCGCCCGGCAATAGACCTCCTTCGCCACTCCGCCCAGGGATTGTCACCCCATTCCAAGGCGGTGGTATTCAGCACGAACTCACTCGGATATTTTCGATCGACAGCCTATCTTGCGCGGTGGATGGCTCTATCCTATGCCCGCCCCGACTCTTGCCGCTTGACCTCTGGGAGGAAATCAATGAACAAGCCCGCCACCCCCACGCACGTGCCCGGCCGCGGCCGCATCTACAATTCTATCACCGAGACGATCGGCGACACGCCGCTGGTGCGGCTGGATAAATTCGCCAGGGAGAAGGGTGTCGTCGCCAATCTGCTGGCCAAGCTCGAATTCTTCAACCCGATCGCCTCGGTCAAGGACCGCATCGGCGTGTCGATGATCGAGGCCTTGGAGGCTTCGGGCAGGATTACGCCCGGCAAGACCACGCTGATCGAGCCGACCTCGGGCAATACCGGTATCGCGCTCGCCTTTGCCGCCGCCGCCAAGGGCTACAAGCTGATCCTGACCATGCCGGAAACCATGTCCGTCGAACGCCGCAAGATGCTGGCGCTGCTCGGTGCCGAACTGGTGCTGACCGAAGGGCCGAAAGGCATGAAGGGCGCCATCGCCAAGGCGGACGAACTGGCGGCAACGCTGCCCGACGCTGTCATTCCGCAGCAATTCGAGAACCCGGCCAATCCGGAAATCCATCGCCGCACCACGGCCGAGGAAATCTGGAACGACACCCATGGCGAAGTCGATATCTTCGTTGCCGGCATCGGAACCGGCGGCACCATCACCGGCGTCGGCCAGGTGCTGAAGAAGCGCAAGCCCTCGGTGCATGTCGTCGCCGTCGAACCGGAAGCCTCGCCGGTGCTGTCGGGCGGCCAGCCGGGCCCGCACAAGATCCAAGGCATTGGCGCCGGCTTCGCGCCAAAGATCCTCGACACGACGATCTATGACGAGATCGTAAAGGTCTCGAACGAGGATTCGGTTGCCAATGCACGGCTCGTCGCTAGACTGGAAGGTGTGCCGGTCGGCATCTCTTCGGGTGCCGCCCTGCAAGCGGCGATCGTCGTCGGCTCGCGGCCCGAGAACAAGGGCAAAAACCTCGTCGTCGTCATCCCCTCCTTCGCCGAGCGTTATCTCTCGACGATCCTGTTCGAGGGATTGGGGACTTAGTGTCTGGACGCGAGTAGCGATCCCTTCGCGCGCTGCCCCTCCGGCATCAAAAGTCCGGCCTGGGCTGCTGAAAATATCCGTGGCGACATCGTTCGCTTGAGCGGCGAGTCGCTTCCGTATCAAATCGTCGCTGCCGGGCAGGCGGAGGACTTAATGTACAAGCTTTACACACGTGCCAACACCGGCGGCTTTGTCGTCGAGGCGGCGCTTGCATTGGCGGATGTGCCCTTCGACAGGATCGACGTTCCGAAAGGCCCGCCCGACCAGGCCTTTCTGGACATCAGCCCAATGAACCAGGTTCCGGTGCTGGTCTTGCCGGACGGCCGTTCAATGACTGAATCGGCGGCGATCTGCATTCTGCTGGCCGAGCGTCACCCGGAAGCAGGACTGGCGCCCGCGGCAAGTTCGCCAGACCGTGCCGACTTCCTGCGCTGGATGATTTTCATGTCCTCGGTCATCTATCCGGCCAACCTGCGGTTCTTCTACGCTCATCGCTACACGACCGATCCCGGCGGCGTGGAAGCCGTCAAACAGGCGGCGGTCTCGGAAATGGGCCGCAGCTTTGCCATTCTCGATGCCGCCCTCGAAGGCCGGGACTGGCTGGGTGACCGGCTCTCGCTGGCCGACATCTATCTCGTCATGTTGGTGGCTTGGCATCCGGAGGCCGCGAAAATTCCAACCACTTGGCCGAACATCGAACGCCTCTGGGCCAAATTGCGGGACCATCGGGTAATGAAGAGGCTGAACGCCTCTCACGACATGTGGCCGGCCTGAACGGATCGCCTCGCTCAGTCTTTTTCTGCGCGGCCGAGCGCTGCCCGCCGGCCCTGCAGGAACCGGCGCACGGCTGGGTCGCGTTCGAGGCCGATAGCCCGGTCGTAGGCCTCGCTCGCTTGCGGAACTTTGCCGAGTCTGGCCAGCAGGCCCGCGCGGGCGGCCCAGTAAGGTTGATAGTCATACAGCCGCTTGTCGCCACTGAGTTGATCAAGGGCGCCCAATCCTGCCGAAGCACCTTCGGCCTCGGCAATGGCCACCGCACGGTTGATCGAAACCACCGGCGAGCCGGCAATCACCGACAGCGCGTCGTAGAGCTCCTTAATCGCAACCCAGTCGGTGTCGCCGGTCAGCCGCCGAGTCGTATGGGCAGATTGCACGGCGGCCTCGAGCTGGTAGCGGCCAACAATGCCCTTGGCCGCGGCGCGCCTGAGCAGCGTCTCCGCTTCGTCGATCATTGTATCGTCCCATAATGCAAGATCCTGCTCGGCCAGCGGTACATAATCGCCCTCCGCGTTGCGCCGCGCCGCACGCCGCGCCTCGGCGAACAACATCAGCGCCAGCAGGCCGAGCGCTTCCGGTTCGTCCGGCATTAACGTCGCCAGCAGACGGCCGAGCCAGATACCTTCGGTCGCGAGGTTGCGGCGCTGCGTTTCGGTGCCGGCCGGGTCGGACCAGCCTTCGGCGAACGTCGCGTAGATCGCCTCCAGCACGGTGCCCAGGCGCTCGCCTAGCTCGGCCCGCTCCGGCACCCGGAACGGAATGCCGGTCTCGCGGATGCGGGTCTTGGCGCGCACCAGGCGCTGGCTCATCGTGGCTGGCGAGACAAGAAAAGCCGAGGCAATGGTCGCAGCGTCGAAGCCCAGGACCGTCTGCAGGATCAGCGGTGCTCGCACGCCGGCCTCGATTGCCGGATGGGCGCAGGCAAACATCAGCCTGAGCCGCTCGTCCGGCAGGTCTTCGTCGGCCATGCATGCCTCCATCTCCTCGGCGATCAGCCTCAGGTGGTCGCGGCCTGCTTCGCTTGTCAGCCGCCGTCTGACAGCATCGATGCGGCGCCTGCGCGCCACCGCCAGCAGCCAGGCTTCCGGCTTCTCGGGCACGCCGGCCTGCGGCCAGCGTTCGAGCGCCGCCGCGAAGGCGTCGGCCAGCGCGTCCTCGGCGCCGGCCACGTCGCGCGTACGCGCGGCGAGATAGGCGACCAGCTTGCCGTAGCCTTGCCGGGCGGCGGCCTCCGCTGCCGCCCGCGCGATCTCCGGGCGACTGTCCATCAGATGGTCATTTTTCAGACAGGTACTCGGTCATTTCCCAGATCGGCCGCACCTCGAGAGTGCCGGTGCTGGCGCCCGGACAACGGGCCGCCCATGCGATTGCCGCGTCGGCGTCCTCAGCCTCGATCATGTAAAAACCGGCAAGCTGTTCCTTGGTGTCGGCATAGGGGCCGTCGAGCACATTGGTCTTGCCGTTGGCCATCCGCACCGAGGTGGCGGCTTGGGTCGGCTTCAGCCGGTCGCCGGCGAGCCACGCGCCGGATTTCTTCAACGCTTCGGTATAGGCGCCATACGCGGCGCTGATCTCGTAGGTCTTCTCGCTCGGCGTGGTGGCCATCGAGGCTTCGTCGTTGTAAATCAAAAGCATGTATCGCATGGTCTTCTCCCGTTTTTCGAAGGCCGCATCGTTGCGAGCCGGACGTATGTCGCGCGGCCCTGGCCCATTTCGACAGGCGCTGGAAAAATCTTTCGGCCGCGATGCGGCCTCGCGCAAGCGCCGATGTGCTGGGGGACTGTTTAGCCGTTCGTCTAATCCCTGTTATTGCGGGTTGGCATTTCCCGTCCGCTGTCTAAACTCGGTTCGCTTCGTGCTGTCGAGGAGGGCACGGTGACGAATTTTCAGGGAGGAAATCGCATGCTCTATTTCAGGACGAAATTAATTGCGGCGGGCGTGCTGGCGCTGTCGCTTGGCCTTGGCGCGGTATCGGTCAAGGCACAGGAGTTCATCAACGTGCTGACCGGCGGCACGTCCGGCGTCTACTATCCGCTCGGCGTCGCGCTGTCGGAAATCTACGGCAAGGGCATCGAAGGCGCACGCACCCAGGTGCAAGCGACGAAAGCGTCGGTCGAAAACCTCAATCTCTTGCAGCAGGGCAAGGGCGAGATCGCCTTTGCGCTCGGCGATTCCGTCAAGCTGGCCGCCGAAGGCAATACCGAAGCAGGCTTCCCAGGCAAGCTCGACAAGCTGCGCGGCATTGCAGCCATCTATCCCAATTACATCCAGATCGTCGCCAGCAAGGAATCCGGCATCAAGACGCTGGCCGATCTCAAGGGCAAGAGCCTTTCGGTCGGCGCGCCGGCCTCAGGCACCGAGCTCAATGCCCGCACGATATTTGCCGCTGCCGGGCTGAAATACGAAGACCTCGGGCGGATCGAATATCTGCCCTTCGCCGAATCGGTGGAGCTGATCAAGAACCGCCAGCTCGACGCCACGCTGCAGTCGGCGGGCCTTGGGGTCGCGTCGATCCGTGACCTCGCCACCTCGGTGCCGGTAACCATCGTTGCCGTGCCGGCGGAGGACGTCGCCAAGATCGGCTCGCCCTATCTTTCCGTGGTCATCCCCAAGGGCACCTATGAGGGCCAGACCGAGGATGTCGCGACCGCCGCCGTCGGCAATTTCCTGATCACCAGCGCGGATGTCTCCGACGAGACCGCCTACCAGATGACCAAACTGCTGTTCGAGCATCTCGACCAGCTCACCGCTGCCCACGCCGCCGCCAAGGCGATCGACCCGGCCAAGGCGCTCGACGGCATGCCCGTACCGCTGCATCCAGGCGCCGAGAGGTATTACAAAGAAAAAGGGCTCATCAAGTAAGGCGTCCGCTCTCGCTCGAGGGGAGGATAGTCCGCGGGCCGGGAGGGTCCTCCGCGAGGCGCTCCCTCGTTCCGGCAAAGATCGAGGCAGTTGAGATTACCCCACCCATCCGCCTTCGGCGGCTGTCCACCCTCCCCTCGAGGGGGAAGGGAGCGCCCCGCCAGGAACCCCGCTAATGACTGAAATCCCGACGATTCCTTCCCCCGCCGCCGAAGTCCCTGTCGAAGGATTGCCGCCTGGCTTCGGCGAAGGCATCGCCGGCAAGGCGGCTTTTTTTATCGCCATCGCATTCTCCATCTTCCAGATCTACATCGCCGCCTATGGCAGCCTGCCGAGCCAGGTCGTACGCGCCATGCATGTCGGCTTCCTGCTGCTGCTCGGCTTTGCCCTGATCGCCAATCTGCGCGCCACCGGTAGGTCGGCTAAAGTCGTATTTTGGGTCCTTGGTCTGCTCGGCTTCGCCACCGGTCTGTACAACTGGGTGTTCTATGCCGACCTCATCCGCCGCTCCGGCTTTCTCACCACGCCGGACCTGATCGTCGGCACGGTGCTGGTCGTGCTGATCTTCGAGGCGGCGCGGCGGTTGATGGGGCTGCCGCTCGCCGTCATTGCCTTCATCTTTCTCGCCTACGCATTTGCCGGCAATCATCTGCCGCCGCCTTTTATTCATCGCGGTTATGATTTCGCCCAGCTCGTCGACACCTTCGCCTACGGCACCGAAGGCATCTACGGCACGCCGATTTATGTCTCGGCCGCCTACATCTTCATCTTCGTCGTCTTCGCCGCCTTTCTTGAGCGCGCCGGCATGATCGCGCTGTTCAACGATTTTGCGCTCGGCCTGGTGGGCTCATGGCGCGGCGGCCCGGCGCAGGTCTGCGTGCTGTCCTCGGCGCTGATGGGCACCATTTCCGGCTCGGGCGTCGCCAATGTGGTGGCCAGCGGCCAGTTCACCATCCCGCTGATGAAGCGCTTCGGCTTCCGCTCGGCCTTCGCCGGCGCCGTCGAGGCGACCTCGTCGATGGGCGGCCAGATCATGCCGCCGGTGATGGGAGCGGTTGCCTTTATCATGGCCGAGACGCTGAACATCCCCTATGCCGCGGTGGTCAAGGCGGCCATCATCCCGGCGCTGCTCTATTTCGGCGCCTGTTTCTGGCAGGTGCACCTGGAGGCCGGCAAGGCCGGCCTGCACGGCATGGCCAAGGCCGACCTGCCCAATCCCTGGGATGCGGTGAGACAGCACTGGCCCCTGGTACTGCCGCTCGCAGCACTGATCTACCTGCTGTTTGCCGGCTACACACCGGTTTTCGCCGGCACCATGGGCCTGGCGTTGACCATTGTGCTTATCCTCGGCACGCCGCTGGCAGCATCGATCGGGCCGCTCGCCTTCCGCATCGTCTTTTGGCTGGCGCTCGGGCTTGCCGCAGCTTCTTTCATGAAATTCGGCGTCAACATCCTCAGCCTGGTCATCGCCGTTCTGGTCGTCGCCTGCCTCACCTTCAAGGGCGGGCGCGAGACGCTGCGCATATGCGTGGATTCCCTTGCCGAGGGAGCAAAGAACGCGCTGCCGGTCGGCATTGCCTGCGCCATTGTCGGCATCGTCATTGGCACGTTGACGCTTACCGGGGTCGCGTCGACCTTCATCGGCTGGATCATCTCGATCGGCGAGAACAATCTGTTTCTGTCTCTGCTTTTGACCATGCTCACCTGCCTGGTGCTCGGCATGGGCATACCGACCATTCCCAACTACATCATCACCTCCTCGCTGGCCGGGCCAGCGCTGCTGTCGCTCGGCGTGCCGTTGGTGGTGAGCCATATGTTCGTCTTCTATTTCGGCATCATGGCCGATCTCACCCCGCCTGTGGCGCTGGCCGCCTTCGCCGCCGCACCCGTGGCCAAGGAAAGCGGCCTCAAGATCGGCATTCAGGCCACCAAGCTGGCCATTGCCGGCTTCGTCGTGCCGTTCATGGCGGTCTATACCCCGGCGCTGATGCTGCAAGACCCCGGCCCGATCGCCGCCCAGTTCGGCTATCCCGTCGAGGTCGCCTATATCGTTATCAAGGCCTGCATGGGCGTCGTCCTGTGGGGTGCCGCCGCCGTCGGGTTTCTGGCCCGGCGCACGGCTTGGTGGGAACGCCTCGTAGCCTTCGCCGCCGGCGTGCTGCTGGTTGCGGCGCTGCCGCTCACCGACGAGGCGGGCTGGGCGCTGTCCCTTGCCTGGATCGGCTGGCATTGCTGGCGCGCCCGGCAGGCTTCGCTCGCCAATTCAGCATGAGCCTCTGCATCGTCGCGGCCGGCAAGACGGTGACGCTCGCGGTCGCTGCCTTCACGCTCTCCTGGGTGCATTCGGTGGAGAAGACCCAGTGGCAGGAAGACTGGAAGGTGCTGCCGTTCGGCCTGGAGCTGGTCGAGGCCCGCATCAAGGGATCGGGCGCCGGGATGGAGCCGCCGCAAGGCTCGGTGCTGCGCGACGGCTGGTGGGTCTATGCGCCCAAGGTCGGGCCACAGCGGCGCCTCGTGCTCGCCGCCTCGGGCGCCACGGGTCAGGGCTGGACGCTGTGCACGGCGCAGGACTGCCGCGAACTGGCGAAGCTGGCAGGCGGCACAATCTCGCTGGAGCCGTGCGGACCGGAGAGCTCCAGCCAGCCGCGGTAGCGGGCGATCATGCCAGCCGGGTGAAAGGGGCGCCATCGACGATGACGAGATTGGTCTCGTAGCGGTCCGTCCGCAGCCCGAATTTCTTGACAGCATCTGGCCAAGGGCGACTGCGCCGTCACGAAATGGAACCGGCCCTTGCGGTCGAGCTTCACCACCATGCGCACAAAGCTCGAGCATAACCACGCAAAGACCGTCGAAGACGATCACCGGGCGACTCGATTCGAATTCTTGCGGCTCAGGAGAATGGTTCGCCTTGACGATCACGTGGCGCCCGGCGGCTGTGTCAGGCGACACTAGGCCTGCCGGTGGCTGGATCAAAGCCCGGAATGCTAGAAGCTTGGCGGTGTCGCACGCCGTCTGTCGGTCAGCGCAGGGCGCTCGGCGCGGTAGGTCGTCGACCGGTTGTCGGCCTCGGGCCGGCAGATTCGGCTGTCGTGACGGCTTTCCATGGTCATCATCAGTGCACGCGGATCCCAAGCGTGTTGCCACGGCGCGCGCATGCGGGGCCTGGGCCGCGCATGTAATAGCGTTCGGGCCGATAGGTCGGCGCGACGAATTCGCGGATGGCGGCGGCATAGCCGGCGATTTGATTCCACAAGCTCATTTTACTCGGTCCCTGTCCCGTTTCGGATGTCCCTTCCGAATTGCGGCGATCATAGCGTCCAGGCGTGAATAGTCGGTGAACGCGATGTTAATCTCTGGTCGAAAATGCCTTTGTTCATGGCTGGAATACGGCTGATTCGCGGTGTTTCAGTGCTGTCCGTCGGCATTTCACCCAGTGTGACTTTTGCATCACATATGTTTCGCCTGAATGTCGCCGAGGCGCGGTTTTGTTTCAGGTTTTTGCTGGACCGCAAAATTTCCGTACACGTGGTCGAAAAACCAGGAACCGGCCCGTCAGCCGCACGTTGACCTCTAGTGCCGGGACGACTCCGGTCCTGCGGATTGCAGCCATCGGCTGGTCCGCAGCCAACAATCCGAAACAGCAAGAGCAATGGAAAGGCAAAGGCCATGGGCTTCTTTTCGAAGGATATCAAAACACTCGACGACCTATTCGTGCACACGCTGCGCGACATCTATTACGCTGAAAAACAGATCGAGAAATCGCTGCCGAAGATGATCGACAAGGCGAGTGATCCGCAGCTGAAAGCCGGCTTCGAGAAACATCTCACCCAGACCAAGGGTCATATCCAGCGTGTCGAGCAGGTGTTCGAACTGCACGGCGTGAAGGCCAAGCAGGTCGACTGCCCGGCCATCGACGGCATTCTCGAAGAGGCCGACGACGTCAGCGGCGACATCGCCGACAAGGAGGTTCTCGACGCTGCGCTGATCGCCTCCGCACAGGCTGTCGAGCATTACGAGATGACGCGTTACGGCACCTTGATTGCTTGGGCCAAGCAACTGGGCCGCAGCGACTGCGCCAATGTGTTGGCCAACAACCTCAAGGAGGAGCAGGCCACCGACCGCAAGCTTACCGAGATTGCGGAAAGCAAGATCAACCTGCAAGCCGCCGAGTAGGGCCGCGATCGAGAAATTGAGCTCAAGGCAAGGCTGGGCCGAAAGCCGCGGGCTTGCCTTTTTGTGCCGCCGGAACCGGAACGGGCTTTGCCCGTTCTCGGTTGAACGTTGTCGCGCAGGGAGTTTGTCATGGCGCCGCGCCCGGCCTGGAGAGGGTATCTCAAGCTCTCGCTGGTCACTTGCGCCGTCGAACTGACCAATGTCGTCACCCAGGCCGAGAAAGTCTCGTTCCGCGTGCTCAACCGCAAGACCGGCAACACCGTCAGGCGCGTCTATGTCGATGCGGCAAGCGGCAAGCTGCTCGATGAAGGCGACGAGATCAAGGGCTACGAGATCGGCGACGCCGACTTCATCCAAATCGAGGAGGAGGAGATCGAAGCCGTGCAGATCGAATCCTCGCACACGATGAGCCTCGATGGTTTCATCGAAAAATCCTCGATCCAGCAGATCTATCTCGATACGCCCTATTATGTGACGCCTGCGGACGAGGTCTCGGAAGAGGCCTTCGCCGTCATCCGCGACGCCATGGCCGCCAATAAAACGGCGGGGCTAGCGCGCATCGTGCTCTATCGCCGCGAACGTCCGGTGGTCATCGAGCCGTGGGGCAAGGGTCTGCTGCTGACGACCCTGCGCTATGGCGATACGGTTCGCAGGCCCGAGATGGTGTTCGGCGACATCAAGCCGGCGAAGACCGACGCGGAGATGATCAGGCTGGCCGAACACATCGTCGATGAGAAACAGGCGAAGTTCGACCCTTCCGAATTCGACGACAAATACGAGAACGCCCTGATCGAGCTGGTCCGCGCCAAGAAGGCGGGCAAGAAGGCGCCGAAGGCCAAGGCAGAACCACGGCCCTCCAACGTCGTCAACCTCTTCGATGCACTGAAGAAGAGCCTTTCGTCGGAAGCCGGTGCGCCGGCAAAGACCGGACGCCCGGCAAAGGGAGCCAAGTCCAAAGCCGCTCGGCGCAAATCCGCTTAGGACCAGACCATGGCCAGCCTTGAGCAGTATCACGCCAAGCGCAATTTCAAGAAGACGGCCGAACCGGCCGGCAAGGTTTCGCGCGGCAAGAAAGCCGAGCCGGGTGGCATCTTCGTCATCCACAAGCATGCCGCCACCAGGCTCCACTACGACCTTCGTCTTGAGCATGGCGGCGTGCTGTGGAGCTGGGCGGTGACGCGAGGCCCGAGCCTCGACCCGCACGAAAAGCGGCTCGCCGTCCATGTCGAGGACCACCCGATCGACTACGCGCCGTTCGAGGGCATCATCCCCAAGGGCCAATATGGCGGCGGCACGGTCATCGTCTGGGACGAAGGCACCTGGGTCCCGGAGGGCGATCCGGCGAAGGCGATGAAGAAAGGCCACATCAATTTCGAACTGCACGGCCATAAATTGCAGGGCGCCTGGCACCTGGTGCGGCTGAAGCCGCGGCCCGGCGAAAAGCGTGACAACTGGTTGCTGATCAAATCCGACGATGCCGCCGCGCGTCCGGGCGAGGACATTCTGCAGGAGGCGCCGCAATCGGTGAAATCCGGCCTGACCATCGAGGAGGTCGGCGAAGGCAAGACAGCCGATGGCAAGAAACAGAGGGTCTGGCAGTCCAACAGGCCGGCCGCCGGCAAGGCGAACGCTGCCGCGGCAAGGCGGCTCGAATTCATCGAGCCGGCGCTCGCCACGCTGGAGCGGGACGCTCCGCCCGGCAAGGACTGGCTACATGAGGTGAAGTTCGACGGCTATCGCATGCAGGCGCAGCTTGCCGGCACCGAGGTGCGGCTGTTGACACGCACCGGCCTCGATTGGACAAACAAGTTCGGTGGCGCAATTGTCGCGGCACTTGGCGGCCTGAAATGCACCGATGCGATCATCGATGGCGAAATCGTCGTGCTGGCGGATAATGGCGTCTCGTCCTTCTCGCTGCTGCAGCAAGATCTGTCAGCGGGCCGCACCGATCGTTTCATCTACTACGTTTTCGACCTGTTGCGCCTCGATGGTGAGGATATCCGTTCCGAGCCGCTGGTCGAGCGCAAGGAAAGGCTGCGCACTTTGCTCGCCGGACAGGCCGAGGATCAGGCCGTGCGCTTCAGCGATCACTTTGCCGAGCCCGGCAAGATCATGCTGGAGCACGCTTGCCGCCTAGGCCTCGAAGGCGTCGTCTCCAAGCGCGCCGATGCGCCCTACCGCAGTGGCCGTGTTCCCACGTGGGTGAAGTCGAAATGCACGGCGCGCCAGGAATTCGTCATCGGCGGCTACATGCCGTCGGACAAGACCGGGCGCGGCCTGCGCTCGCTGCTGGTCGGCTATTACGAGGGCGGCAAGCTGCGCTATGCCGGTCGCGTCGGCACCGGCTTCACGGCCAAAAGCACCAACGAGGTAAAGAAGAGGCTTGACGCGCTGAAGACGACAGCCTCGGCCTTCGACAGGGCGGTGCCAAGGGGCAAGGGCCTGGTCTGGGTCAAGCCCGAACTTGTCGGCGAAGTGGAGTTTCGCAGTTGGACATCGGACCGTATAATACGCCACGCCTCGTTCCAGGGATTGCGCGAGGACAAGCCGGCGGAGGAAGTCGTGCAGGAGAAACCGAAAGCACGCTCAGCCACGGCAGAGCCGAAGCCAAAGTCCGCTAAAGCCGCAGGCGCGGCGAAAACCTCGGTTACGCTGTCCCGCCCCGACAAGCTTCTGTGGCCCGAAGAGAACGTATCGAAGCAGGATCTGGTCGATCACTACGCGCTGGTTTGGCCGCGCATGAAGCAATTCGTCATCAACCGGCCGCTCAGCCTCGTGCGGGCGCCGGACGGCGTTGGCGGCCAACGGTTCTTCCAAAAACATGCCTCGGCCGGCATGCACGACAAGATCGCCGTGATGAAGGATCCCACAGACGGCGAGGAGATATTGTTCATCCGCGATTTCGACGGTGTCGTGGCCCTGGTGCAGCTCGGCGTCGTCGAGATCCACATCTGGGGCTCGACCACGGACGAACTGGAAAAACCCGACCAGATCATCTTCGATCTCGATCCCGACGAGGGCGTCGACGTGAAGGCGGTGCGTGCCGCGGCGCTCGATATCGGTAGCCGGCTCGACGAACTGTCCCTGCCGAATTTCGTCAAGACCTCGGGCGGCAAGGGCTATCATGTCCTCGTGCCGCTGAAGCCGTCGGCGGACTGGGACGAGGTCAAAGGCTTCGCCCATGAGTTCGCCCGAGCGCTCGAACAGGGCGCACCCGACCGCTACACGGCGACGCTGTCGAAGAAGGCGCGCACGGGCAAGATTTTCGTGGATTATCTGCGCAATGGCCGCGGCGCCACCACGGTTGCGCCGTATTCGTCGCGCGCCAAAAAAGGCGCCACGGTATCGATACCGGTGACCTGGGCGGAAATCGAGGCCGGATTGCCGCCGAACGCCTTTCCGATCGGCGACAAGACGACGCTGAAGCAGCTCGGGCAAGCCGATCCCTGGGCGGATTTTTTCAAGCAGGCCAAGCCGCTCAAGCGCGGTTAACGCATCGGAGCGAGCTATCAGGCTAGAAACGTCTTCTCGAACGCCTGTTTGCCCGTCGGCGAAAAGATCACCGCACGGCTGTCCTTCTCGCGCCGTGCCCATTTCTCGGCGAGTATCTTGTCGAGAATCGCGGCACCCAGCGTGCCGGCGAGGTGCGAACGCCGCACGCTCCAGTCGAGGCAGGCGCGGCATACCGGTCGCCTCGCTTTGGTATGGATATCGATGCCGATCGTGGCGAAATGCGAGGCGGCCGACGGCCCAAGCTGAATCTCCTCGTCATCGCGCAGGAGCACTTGTCGAGCGACAAGACGGTCCAGCATCGCCACCGCCTGCTCTCCGGCGAGGTGGTCGTAGCAGACCCGCGCCACGCGCATGGCCGCGTCGCGAGGGCCGGGTCGCACCCTCTGCGGCCCGACCGCGGCGGCAACGCCTGTGATCGCTTCGATCATTCCTGCCACCTGCGGGCCGGCGAGGCCGTAATAGCGGTGCCGTCCCTGGCTCGCCAGCGTCAGCAGCCCGCCTTCCATCAGCTTCGACAGATGGGAGCTCGCTGTCGGAAGCGACACGCCGGCTTCGAGTGCCAGTTCGCTCGCCGTCAGTGCCGTGCCGCCCATCAGTGCGGACAGCATGTTTGCCCGCGCCGGATCGCCCACCAGGCTGGCAATGCGGGCTATGTCAGGTCCTTCGCGCATAGTTCGTTCCCCATCAAAGCATTCTCGTCAGATAAAGCATTAATCTCGATGCAGATCAAGGAGACGACTTTGCCTGCAAGGACCATTCTCAGCGCCGCGCCTGCTCGCCGGCCGTTCCCGTTCATTGTCTTGCGCCGCTTGCGGCTGCGGCTCCTGAAGCGGTGGTACGACCGTCAGTTGCAGCGTCTCGACCTCGCCGAGATCGACGATCATCTGCTGCGCGACCTTGGCCTGACACCCGAAGACGTCCGCCGCGAATGCGCGAAATCCTTCTGGCAAACCTGACCGGCCAGTGAATTTGCCTAGCACATCGATCTTCGGAACGTTTCGACCCGGCTCGAACCGTGACCGCAAGAAAACATCCACCGCCAAGGAGGCGAAAATGACCATCACCTGCTTCATCCGCTACGAGATCGATCCGTTCGGCAAGGCGGCGTTCGAGGAATATGCCCGCAATTGGGGACAGGCGATCCCGCGCTGCGGTGCCGATCTGATCGGCTATTTCGCGCCGCACGAAGGCTCGGCCACTACGGCTTATGCCGCCTACAACATCGACAGTCTTGCGGCCTACGAAGCCTACCGCGCCCGGCTCGCCGCCGATCCCGCCGGCAAGGCGAATTACGAGTTCGCCCGGCGGGAAAAATTCATCCTGAAGGAGGACCGCATCTTCCTCAAGCTGGCCTCCGGGCCGCATGCTCCTTTGGTGAAGCCATGATCGCCGTCATCTTCGAGGTCGAGCCGGCGGCGGGCATGCGCGATGCCTATCTCGGCATGGCCGCCGACCTGCGGCCACTGCTCGACGGCATCGACGGTTTCCTGTCGATCGAGCGCTTCCAGAGCCTTGCCGATCCGAACCGGATCCTGTCGCTGTCCTTCTGGCGCGACGAGCACGCGGTGAAGGCCTGGCGCAACACGCAGGAACATCGGCAGGCGCAGAAGGCCGGGCGTAGCGGTATCTTCGCCTTCTATCGATTGCGCATCGCTCATGTCGTGCGCGACTACGGCCTGACCGACCGCGCCGAGGCGCCAGCAGATACCCGGGTGGTGAACGGATAGGGACCGCTATGCATTCCCGATCAGCACCCCTGCCGCAAACACCAACGCGCCGCCCAGCACCACCTGGAAGGCGGCGCGCCAGAACGGCGTCTGCATATAGCGGTTCTGCACGAATGCGATCGCCCACAGCTCGAAGAAAACCACCACGGCGGCGACAAGGGTCGCCGTCCAGAAAAGCGGGATGAGATAGGGCAGCGCATGGCCGAGCCCGCCCAGCGTCGTCATGACGCCGACGGTCAGCCCGCGTTTTGCCGGCGAGCCGCGGCCCGATAATTTGCCGTCGTCGGAAGCCACCTCGGTGAACCCCATCGAGATGCCAGCGCCGATCGAGGCGGCAAGCCCGACCAAAAAGGTCTGGAACGTATCATGCGTGGCAAAGGCGGCGGCAAAGATTGGCGCGAGCGTCGACACCGACCCATCCATCAGCCCGGCCAGCCCCGGTTGCACGTAGGTCAGGATGAACTGGCGCTGCTCGGCTGCCGCCTCTTCGTCCTTGACCGCGCCCGGCACATGCTTTTGCTCCAGCCGCTGCGCCAGTGTCTCGTGACCCTGTTCTGCGATCGCCAGGTCGTCGAGCAGCTTTCGCGTCGACGCATCGCCTGTCCGTTTGGCCGCCTCGATATAGAACAGATAGGCTTGGCGCTCCATGGCCTCGGCTTGGCTGCGCACATGATCGATGCCGAGCGGCCTCACCAGCCAGTCCGGCTTGCGCTCGTAATAGCCCTTCACATGTTCGCGCCGGATCAGCGGTATGCGCTCGCCGAAACGCTTGCGGTAAAGCTCGATCAGCGAATCGCGATGGCCGTCCTCCTCCTCCGCCATCTCCTCGAACACCTTGGCCGATTGCGGAAAGCTCTCCGCCAGCCCGTCGGCATAGGCGCGATAGATGCGCCCGTCATCCTCCTCGGAGGAGATGGCGAGCGCCAGGATCTCCTGTTCCGAGAGCGATTCAAAGGGACGGCGGCCGAAGCCGAAAACGCGGGAAAGCATGAGAAATTCACCCTAGTTTAGAATGGTTCTAAACTATGACCTTGCACGTCGCCGGTCAATCGTGTGCGCTCCACTCATGCTCAAAAGGTACAGGCTTCAAAATCTCGAACAGGGTTCCCGGTTGCTATCGGCAAACGTTCACTTATATAACCGAATCTCAACCAAGAGAAAAGGAAGCCGCAGATGCCGGAAAAACAGCAGCCGTTCGATCCTAAACCGGTTCTCGACCTGATCGCCAATATTGAGGCGGATCTGCAGCGCCTGAAAGGCCTGGTCGAGCAGCAGGTCGAAAAATTCGATCCCGCCAATCCGCACAACAAGGCTCCCGATGGCAAGTTGACCGAGGAGGGCGTCGAGTGCTGCTACCGGCTGTTCGACGAGGGCAAGTCGCGCTATTCGGTTGCCCAGCAGATGAAGATATCCTTCGCCGCCGCCACCCACCGCTTCAACACCTGGCGCAAGATGGGCGGCCCCAAACGGCAAAAGACGCTGTTGGGGTGAGGAGCGGCAGGCCATCCCGATCCATCGGGAACGATTTTGTCGATTGAAGCGACGAACGCAGTGGCGCAAGGCCGAGGAGGCGGTGGGTGACAGTCGCGCCCCACTTCTGCCTCCGGGACGAATTGTAACGGTCACATTTTTTCATTGGTGCGCCGCCTCCCTTTCCGTGCACCATAGGCGTCTCATCTCTTGCAGGACCTAGCCATGACTACCCCTCCCGGCATCGCCGATATTCACAGCGCGGCAGCGCGATTGTCCGGACTGATCGTCGACACGCCGCTGATCGAATCGGCGGAGCTGAACAAGCGCTTCGGCGCCAGGATCCTGTTCAAGCCGGAGACGTTGCAGCGCACCGGCTCGTTCAAGTTCCGCGGCGCATACAACAAGCTCTCCTCGCTCTCGGCGGAAGAACGCGCCCGCGGCGTCGTCGCCTTCTCGTCGGGCAATCACGCGCAAGGCGTTGCCGCCGCGGCGGCGATGTTCGGTGTCAAGGCCGTCATCGCCATGCCCACCGATGCGCCGGCGATGAAGGTCGGCAATGTCAGGAAGATGGGCGCGGAAGTGATCAGCTTCGACCGGGTCCGCGACGATCGCACTGCCGTCGTCCGTTCTTACGTGGAAAAGGGCATGGTCCTGGTGCCGCCCTACGACGATCCGGCCATCATCGCCGGCCAGGGCACGATCGGCGTGGAATTGCTGCGCCAAGCAAGAGCGCTTGGCGTCAGCCTCGATGCGGTGGTGGTTCCCTGCGGCGGCGGCGGGTTGAGCAGCGGCATTTCGATCGCGGTCAAGGACGCCTCGCCGGCCACCGCCGTCTGGGCTGTGGAACCCGAGCATTTCGACGACACACGCCGCTCGCTGATCACAGGCGCCAGGGTGTCGAACGCGCCCGGCCACACCTCGATCTGCGATGCCCTTCTCGTCGCCGAGCCGGGCGCGATCACTTTCGAGGCCAACCGCAAGAATCTCGCCGGCGCCATCGCCGTTTCCGATAAGGCGGTAGCACAGGCGATGCGCGATGCGATGGCTTGCCTGAAGCTGGTCGTCGAGCCCGGCGGTTGCGTCGGCTTGGCCGCGCTGTCGTCAGGCGAGATCGACCTTGCCGGGAAATCCATTGCCGTGGTGCTCTCCGGCGGCAATGTCGATCTCAGCACCTATGCCGAGATCATTGCTGCCGGCTAAGATAGCAACAAATTCCGGGTCATGTGCCGGTTCGAGGCGCTCGAGCCTCCGTTGCGCCCAGTCGAACCGGCACCCTTCAAAGACTGAGATGAATGAAACTGTTCTTCAGCCGCAATCCCAATCCTCGCCTCGCGGTCGCGGTGGCACGGTACCTCAAAGCCAAGCTAGAGTTCGAATTCGCCTCTCCCTTCGCTCCGGGGCAGGCCGAGCGCTTTCGGCAGCTCAATCCAAATCTTTCATTGCCTATCCTCATAGGCGTTGGAAAAAGCCTCTGGGAGGCCGACGCCATAGCCTGCCGGCTTTCACGCGACATGCATTCGCATTTCTGGCGCACCAGCGACGACGAGCCCGAGATGATCCGATGGCTGAGTTGGGGCAAAGATAACTTCGCACGAGCCTGCGATGTCGTGCATTTCGAACGCGGGACCAAACAGCGCTATGGGCTCGGCCCGATCGATCAGGCGCGGGTTGAGGAGGGCCTGAGGGACTTCAGTACCGCCGCTGTAATACTTGATGCCGAGCTTTCCCAGCGAGAATGGCTGGTCGGAAATTCGGTTTCCTACGCCGACTTTCGAATGGCGACGTTTCTGCCCTTCAACGACGTCGCCCGATTGCCTCTCGATGATTATCCTTCTGTCGCCCGCTGGTATCGGCAGCTTGAAGAAATCGACGCCTGGCGCGATCCCTTCGAAGGGCTCAATGCACCTGAATTGACACCGGTCCCGGGCCAGGCCAAGGCCGTGTGAATCTCGATCGTTTGACCTAATCCAGCGTCCGGCGGAACCGCACCAGCGCAATGCCGGCAAACAGTGCCACGAAGATCACCAGCCAGCCGATCTCCGTTGCCACCGCCGGCAGCTCGGCGCCCTTCAGCATCACAGCGCGGATAATGCGCAGGAAATGCGTCAGCGGCAGCACCTCGCCGAAAATCTGCGCCCAGTCCGGCATGCCGCGATATGGGAACATGAAGCCGGACAGCATGATCGATGGCAAGAAGAAGAAGAAGGTGAGCTGCAGGGCCTGCATTTGCGTGCGTGCGATCGTCGAGATCGTGTAGCCGAGCAGCACCAGTGCCAAGACGAAGATCAGGACTGCGGTCAACAGCAGCGACATCGACCCGGTGAAGGGTATGGCAAACAGAAGCTTCGAGGCCGCCAGCACCACCAGCACCTGCACGGCGCCGACCGCCAGATAGGGCAGCACCTTGCCCAGCATGATCTCGAGCGGGCTGGACGGCATCGCCAGAAGGTTCTCCATCGTGCCGCGCTCGGTCTCGCGCGTCAGTGCGATCGAGGTCATCATCACCATCGTCATCTGCAGGATGACGCCGAGCAGGCCGGGCACGATGTTGTATTGCGAGACGGCTTCCGGATTGTAGCGCCGGTGCACCACCACCTGGAGCTGGCCGCGGGCAGCTTCGGCCGCCGTCTCCTGCATGCCGCGTGCCCTGAGCAGTGCCTGGTTGGCGACGGTGCCGAGCGTCGAGATGGCGCCGCTGGCGACGGCCGGGTCGGTCGCATCCGCCTCGATCAGGATCTGCGGGCTGTCGCCGCGCTCGACCCGTCGGGCAAAATCGGCGGGAATGGTGACGACGAAGGCGACGTCGCCGCGTGCCATCAGGAATTCGGCTTCGGCGGCACTTTGCGCGACGTGGTCGAAGCGGTAATAGCCGGTGGTCTGCAGCGCCGAAACCATGGCCCGCGTGTAAGGATCGCTGCTCATCGCAACCAGCGCTGCCGGCAGGCTCTTAGGATCGTTGTTGATAGCATAGCCGAACAGCACCAGCTGCATCAGCGGCACGCCCAGCATCATAGCGAAGGTGATGCGGTCGCGCCGCATCTGGATGAACTCCTTGATCAGCAGCGCGCCTAGCCTGGCGAAGGAAAAGATGCTGTTTACACCATTTTTCATCCCATGTTGTCCTTCGAACCGGACATGAACTGGATGAATACATCCTCCAGGCTGGTCTCGCCGGGCGATACCCTGACGCCCTCGTGCTCCTTCTCGATGTCGGCGAGCGCTGCCTGAAGCGCCGTCCTGTCGGAGCCGACGACATGCAGCGTCGCGCCGAACGGCGCCACCTGGTCGACGCCGGGGCGGCCATGAAGTGCGGCAGCGACCTGATCGAGCCGCGGCCCTTGCAGGACGAAGGTGGTCAGCCCGGCATTCCTCACCACGTCCTCGACCGTGCCAGTGGCCAGCATCTTGCCGTAGGAGATGTAGCTGATGCGATGGCAGCGCTCGGCCTCGTCCATGTAATGGGTGGAGACCAGCACGGTCAGCCCGCCGCTCGCCAGCCGGTGGATCTCGTCCCAGAATTCGCGCCGCGCCTTCGGGTCGACGCCAGCTGTCGGTTCGTCGAGCAGCAGCAGTTTCGGCTTGTGCATGATGCAGGCGGCCAACGCCAGCCGCTGCTTCCAGCCGCCGGACAAGGTGCCGGCCAGCTGCTTCCTGCGCGATGTCAGGCCGAGCTCCTCAAGCGTCTTGGCCACATGCTCGTCGAGCGGCTTCAGCCGGTAAAGCCGTGCCACGAATTCGAGGTTCTCGCCGATCGTCAGATCTTCGTAGAACGAGAATCTCTGCGTCATGTAGCCGACTTCGCGCTTGATCCGCAGGCTGTCGGTGCGGATGTCGAAGCCCAGAACCGTGCCTTCACCCTCATCCGGCGTCAGCAAGCCGCACATGATGCGGATGGTCGTCGTCTTGCCTGAGCCGTTCGGCCCGAGGAAGCCGACGATCTCGCCCTCGGCCACCGCCATGGTCACATGATCGACGACGGTCTTGTCGCCGAAGCGTTTGACCAGGCCGTGCACGTCGATAACGTTCATTTTGCGATGTCCGCCAGATCGACATCGACGATCTGGCCGGGCTGCAATGCGCTGGCGTCGCCCTCAGGCCGCGCTTCGACCAGATAGACCAGCTTTTGCCGGGTCTCGAGCGAGTAGATCACCGGCGGCGTGAATTCCGGATCCGGCGACACATAACTGACGCGTGCCCTCACGCCCGATCCGCAACCGTCGCAATGGACGTTGAGCAGCGTGCCGACCTCGACCGACGAGAATGCGCTTTCCGGAACATAGACGCTGAGCTTCACCGCGCCATCCGGGAGCATGGAGATGACCGGCGCGGTCGGCCCGGCCGTATCGCCGGGATAGCGGATGACATCATTGACCCGGCCGGGCGAGGGCGCCGCCAGCACGCGCTTCGACAGCCGCCATTGTGCTTGCTCCAGCGCCGATCGCGCCTGCCTGACCTGATTGTCGGCGGCCTTGATCGTCTCGGGGCGCGCCGGCAGGCCGCCGACGGCGAGATTGGCCTCCGCCTGGCCGACCTGCGCGTTGGCCGTCTCCAGCGTCGCGGAAGCCGTGTCGTAGTCGGCCTGTGTGCCGGTGCCGCGTTTGAACAGATCGCTGGCGCGGACGTATCGGCGTTTGGCGTCTGCGGCTTGCGCCTTGGCCATGTCGACCTGCGCCTTGAGCACCGCGATCTCTTCCGGCCGCTTGCCGACCTGCAGGTCGGCAAGTTGCGCCTGGGCCTGCGCAAGGGCCGCCTCGGCTTGTGCGATGGCGATCTTGGCGTCGGCGTTTTCCAGCGTCACCACCGGCGTGCCGGGCGCGACGCGGTCGCCGCGCTTGACCGCAATCGTCTCGACCTGCGCCACCTCGATCGGCGCCAGCAGGACATAATCGCCCTCGACGTAGCCGACGGCGAGCGGTGCCGCCGGCGCGCAGGCGCTGAAAAGCTGGGCGGCAAGCGGCAAAGAACAGAGCAGGCTCATGATCCACGATCCTTCCGGGCAGCCAAATCGCGCCGCGCTAAAATCGCGCTGAGATTGTCGGTTACTATTGCCGCGATTTTGCCGGCCTCATCATCGCCGATCTCGCGCCAGCCCATCCGGCGCATGACTGCCTCGCGGCCTATGCGGAAATAGACGACCTGGCCGATCAGCGTGAATACGGTGAGTTTTGTGCGCTCGCCCTCGGCCGGCTCGCCCGTCGCCTGTTCCCAGATCAGGCAGAGCCGGTGATGCGCCGGTTCGAACACGCCGTCATAGATACGGTCGAGCGCGGCGGTTGGATGCGACAGCTCACGCAGGACGAACTGTACAATCTCGCCGGCCTCCGGCCTTGCCGCAATGAAGGCGACCATCCGCTCCAGCGCGACGGCCAAATGTGCTCGCGCGGCCTCGGGACCCGCCAATGCCGCGGCCGGCGCTTGCAGATTGCCGATCGCCTGGCCGGCAACGGTCTGGATGGTGTCGACGATGTAGTCGGCCGCGGCGTTGCGGAGCCCTTCCTTGCCGCCGAAATGATAGGCGATCGAGCCGATATTGGCCTTGGCTTCAGCCGCGATCTGGCGCGTCGACGTGCCGTCGAAACCCTGGCGTCCGAAAAGCTTCAGCGCCGCGCGCACGAGTGCCGTCCGCGTCATATCTGCGGCGGTCTTGGGCGCCTCATCAGGAAGGCCTCTGGCGCTGGACGATTTGATCATGGCCAGCCATTTAATCAATCGAATGATTAAAGTCAAGTGCGGTCAAGCGTCTTGCCAACTCTGGCCGTGCGCGCTTTAGTGCCGCCATGGGCAAGGAAATCGAGCGTAAATTCCTGGTCTCAGGGGAGGAATGGCGGGCAATGGTCGAGGCGGACATTCATATCCGTCAATTCTATCTTGTCGCCGACCCTAGCCGCACGGTGCGTGTGCGCATCAGCAACGACGCCGCCGCCATGCTGACGCTCAAGTTCGGCAGCCAGGCACGGAAGCGCGATGAATTCGAATATCCGGTGCCGTTGGCGGAGGCGCAGGAGATGCAGGCCTTTGCCATCGGACATGTCATCGAGAAGACGCGCCACCATGTTAGACACCGCGCCTATCTCTATGAAGTCGATGTCTTCGGCGGGGTGCTTGCGGGGTTGGTGATCGCCGAGCTCGAGACGCCGGAGGATGTACCGCACGAAATGCTGCCAGATTGGCTCGGCCGCGAGGTCACTGGCGAGTCGAGATTTTACAACGCGTCGCTCGCCCTTGGGGGGATTCCGGAGATCGTCGCATGAGCTTTCGTATCGATCCGCGCGTGTTGCTGACCGGCGAGGTCAGGCGCATCCTCGCCGAGGAGATCGGCAAGGCGATCGACCAGCTGAACGCGGCGCGTGACAGGCCCGAACAGGGGCTGCACAAATGCCGCAAACGGCTGAAGAACGTCCGCGCATTGCTGCGCCTCGTTCGTTCCGGTGACGAAACATTCTGCGTGACCGAGAATCAGTGCTACCGCCAGGTGGCGGCACTGCTTGCCGGTCCGCGTGAGGCGACCGCACTGGTGGAAACAATCGACCGGCTAGCGGCAAGCTTTCCCGAGCAAAGTGCCGGCGGTGGCCTCGATGCCGTGCGTGACAGGCTCGTCGCGCGCCAGCATGAACTGCATGGCGGAGCAGGCCTCGATGCTGCGCTAGGCGCGGCGATCGCCGTTTGCGAGGAAGGTGTCGCCCGGATCGACAAGCTCGCTCTGCCCGACCAGCCGGAGCAGGCTGCCGACGTGCTCGCCGAAGGCGCGCGCACCACTTTGCGCCGCGCCAGGAAAGCGCTGGACAAGGCGAATTCGCGCGGCGAAGCCGATGACTTTCACGATCTGCGCAAGGCGGCCAAGACGCATGGCATGCATCTGTCGCTGCTCGGCAGACTGTGGCCGACGCCGATCAAGACGCGGCGCAAGGCCGTCGACGAATTGGGCGAGCGGCTTGGCGAACTGCACGATGTGTTCGTTATGCGTGCGCTCCTCGATGCCGAGGACCAGCCGCTTGGCCCCCCTGAGGACACGCGGTTGCTTGCCAAGCTGCTGAAGCGCTCGGAAAAGAGCCTGAAAAAGACCTGCCTCGCCGAGGCGGCCGAGCTTTTCGGCGACAGTCCGAAGCGCTCGACGAGGAAGCTTGCCCGCAAGGTGCGCGACGATCTCACGGCGGTACCGCAGCACGAAGACGCCGGCGCGCCTGGCGTGGGCTGATCATGGTCTAGTTTGCCGCCTGTGGTAATCGCCGTCTGGCGTGACCGAGCCCGGCGACACCTTCTGGACCGACTTGGCCGCTGGCTTGAAGGCCGACTGCAGGAGGAATCGCCCGGCTACGAAACGCCGTTGGATCTTGTTTGAGCAGGGGACCCTCTGAGAACTGGTTTGCGGCCGATACTCAGGTGTAAGAAGCTCAGTCAGATTGTCTGCCGTCAACAGCCCGGACACGGTCGTTCTGCACTTTGACTTAGGCTGGCTGAGGGCGTCGTCCGTTTGCGGCGGCAGCAACTCGATGGTCCGCCCGTGCGCCGGCGTCGCGCGGATGCGGCCCGATCGGCATGATCACCGGGAACGGCGTTGCGCCGAACGCAAACGTCCATTTGTAGCCGACCAGCCCGTCTTCGGGCGTCGTATGCTGGTCGTGATAGGCAAGCAATTTGGCGCGCTCCGCCAATTCCTCCGCCTCGCGCCTGACCATTTCCGCCGTTTCCGGCCGCATCCGCCTGGAGAAGCTGACGAATGTCGCCTCGCGCTCGAGATGGGTGATGGCCCAGCCGATGAAATTCTTGTTGGTCGTCTCGAACAGCGGCCGCAATGGCCCGTCAAAATTCCACTGGATCGGCGCCTCGACCAGCAGCCTTACCGACAGGCCGCGACCGAGCGCGACCAGGCCGAGTTCCTCGAGGTCGCGCAGATAGAGGAACATCGAAGCCTCGCTCAATCCTTGTGAGCGCATGATGCCTTCGGGCGTGAATTTCTCGGAAAGCATGACAAAGACGAACAGCAGCGCCGGCCGCCCGGCGAGCTTGCGCTCGATCTCCGGCGCGATCTGGTTGGCAGGTCCTGGTCCTCTGTTCATTGAGCCGAGCACGTTTTCCAGCTCCACGCCAGCGGCAGCGCAGATATCCACCAGCCGGTCGAGCTTGCAGTTGCGCTCGTGGAAGATGCGTTTCACCGTCGGCTCGGAAACGCCCATCCGCTCGGCAAGGACGCGGTAGGTCACGCCCTTGGCCTTAAGCGTCCGCTTTAGGGCGTCGAAGATCAGGCCGTTCATGGGATGCACCTCTTTTGCGCGATCTGGTATCGGTATTCGGTACTAGCCCTAATGGATCTTCCCGAAAAGTATCGAAAAGCCTAGCTCTCCGCCAGTCCATTACAGGAGACCAGTCATGAAAAGCCTCTTCACGCCGATACTTTTCGCCATCGTGGGCATCGCGACCGCGCCGGCAGTTCAGGCCGCTGAACTCTGGCGCGCCGGCGGCCTCGAGCAACCTGAATCGGCGCTGTTCGACGCCGCCGGCCAGCGCGTTATCGTCTCAAACATCGTCGGCAATCCCGGCGAAGCCGACGGGAACGGCTATCTGTCGATCCTGTCGATGGACGGCAAGCTAGTCACGCAACATTGGACCGACGGCATGGACGCGCCCAAGGGCATGGCGATTGCCGGCGGCAAACTCTACGTCGCCGACATCACCCATGTGCGCGTCGTCGATCTCGCAAGCGGCAAGCTAGCGTCGACGATCGACGTGCCGAACGCCGTCTTCCTCAACGACGTGACCGCCGACGCGTCCGGCAAGATCTACGTCACGGATATGCTTGCCGATGCGATCTATCGCATCGACGGCGACCGGCCCGAACTGTTCGTCAGGGATGCAGCGCTTGCTTCGCCGAATGGGATCTTCGCCGATGGCGGCCGGCTGATCGTCGCCTCCTGGGGCAAGGGCATCAAGCCCGACTTCAGCACCGCGGAGCCGGGCGGCCTGCTCTCCGTCGATCTCGCCACCAAGGCAATTGCGTCACTGCCCGGCGCCGAAAAATTCGCCAACCTCGACGGCATCGTTGCCATCGGCGGCAGCATCTACGCCACCGCGTATATGACCGGCACGCTCTATCGCTACAAAGCCGGCGACACGCCACAGGTGGTTGCGACGTTCAAGCCGGGCAGCGCCGACATCGGTACCGACGGCAAGTCGACCATCTTCGTGCCGCTGATGAATGGGGGCGAAGTGGTGGCGTTGGGGCTCGACTAAGCGAGCCATCGCTGTAGGAACCGTGCCGCAAGCCAGCACAGCATCGCCCAGGCAAAGCCGGCGCACCAGCCGGCCAGTACGTCTGATGGCCAGTGGACGCCGAGATAGATGCGGCTGATGCCGACCACCACCGTTGTCAGCACCGCCAGCCCGAGCACATAGATTTTCGTTGTCGGCCCGGGCAAAAACCGCGCCGCCATGCTGCCCAGCGTCAAATATGTCACCGCCGACAGCATGGCGTGGCCGCTTGGAAACGAAAGCGATGCCACGTCGGCGAGATGCGAGACCAGATCGGGACGCGGCCGGTCGATATCGAACTTGAGCAGGCTTGACAGGAGCTGGCCGCCCGCTACCGCGACGAACATGAGAAGCGCAGCGCCTGGCCTGCGGATAAGCAGCAGATAGACGATCATTGCTGCCGTGATCAGCACCAGTACGCTGGCGCTGCCAAGGCTGGTGATGTCGCGCATTGCTCCTTCCAGCCACGGCGGTCCGATCGGATTGTCGGGCTGGCCGGCCTTGCGGAAGGCGAGGAGGATTTCGGTATCAAAGGCATGCGGCGTGGTGGCCCGCGCCAACTCCATCAGCTCCTCGAACCCCCACAGCCCGCCGGCAATGACCAGCCCGGCCAGCAGAACCGGGAACTCCAGCCAGTTGCGCAGCCTGCTTGCAATCTTCTTCATCGGCCCGATCGCAGTTACAGCCTTTGCAGATAGGGCCCGAGGGTGATCAGCGCCACAGCTGCGATGGCAAGCACGATGCCGGTTGCCTGCAAGGCATTGACGCGCTCGCCGAAGAAGACCAACGCCACCACATTCACCGACACCAGCTGGATCACCGCCGACAGGCTGAACGACACCGACATGCCGAATTCACGGATCAGCCTCAGCATGATCAGATTGCCGAGCGAATAGAGCGCCAACGTCAGCACGATCTTGCCGAGGCTCGGCGCCAGCCCCCACTGTTTTGCAGCCATGGCCGCCAGCAGGAAGATCACCGTCGAAATGCAGAGCTGCCCAAGTCCCCAGAAACTCACTTTTTGTTCCTCCCGATGCGGTCGTTGCGCGCCTGCCGCAGCTCTTGTTTCCGAAGCGCTGGTCGCGGTCAAGCGGGCTGACGTTGGATACCAAATCGCAGGTGGTAATTAGCCGGCGTGTCATTAAACTGTGACCTGCCGGCGATACCGGGTTGGACAGGCAACACGCTCCAGCAATATATCAAGCCAGAGGCAGGCCCCATGACTGAACAGCGCTCGACCGAACATCGCTCCCCTGACGCCCATTTCCGCACCAGCCTGCTCGAGGAAAACGACGGGCCAGGAGCCAATCCCACCGACAACCGCACCATGGGTGAAATCATCGCGGCGCGGTTCTCGCGCCGTGGCTTCCTCAAGGGCTCGCTTGCCGTCTCGGCCATAGCCGCCACCGTCAGCCCGCTGGCGCTGATCACCGCCGACAACGCCCGCGCCGCCGAAGGCTCCGCCTTCGCTTTCGACGAGCTCGAGGCCGGCATAGACGACAAGCATCACGTCGCACCTGGCTATGACGCCGATGTACTGCTGCGCTGGGGCGATCCGCTGTTCGCCGATTCGCCCGAATTCGATCCGACAAAACAGTCGGCGGAGGCCCAGGCCAGACAATTCGGCTACAACAACGACTATGTCGGCTATATCCCGATCGGCGGCTCGGCCGAGCACGGCCTGTTGGTGGTCAACCACGAATACACCAATCCGCACCTGATGTTTCCGGGCATTGTGAAAGTCGGCGAGAAGGACGGCAAGAAAGCGCTCGAAGTGGCGCCACTCAGCAAGGCACAGGTCGATGTCGAGATGACGGCGCATGGCGGCACCATCGTCGAGATCCGCAAGGTATCAGGCAAATGGCAGGTCGTTCGCGACGGCAAGCTCAACCGCCGCGTCACCTCCAATACCGAGATTGCGCTCTCCGGCCCCGTCGCCGGCCACGACCGCGTCAAGACCAGCGCCGATCCGACCGGCACGAAGGTCATCGGCACCGTCAACAACTGCGCCGGCGGCGTCACGCCATGGGCCACCTATGTCATGGCCGAGGAGAACATCCACGGCTATTTCTCGGGCGAGCTGCCGCAGGGCCATAAGGAAGCCGCCAATTACAAGCGCCTCGGCATTCCTGAAGGTGCCTATGAATGGGCAGCGCATTACGACCGTTTCGACATCGGCAAGGAGCCGAACGAGCCGAACCGCTTCGGCTGGATCGTCGAGGTCGACGTCCAGGATCCGACTTCGGTGCCGAGGAAGCGCACCGCCATGGGCCGCTTCAAGCACGAGGGTGCCGAATCGATCGTCGCCAAGGATGGCCGTGTCGTCTTCTATCTCGGCGACGACGAGCGCTTCGACTATGTCTATAAGTTCGTCACCACAGGCAAGTTCAACCCGGACGAGCGCGCCGCCAACATGGATTTGCTCGATGACGGCACCTTGCATGTCGCCAAGTTCGCCGACGATGGTTCGGTCGAATGGCTGCCGATCGTCTTCGGCCAAGGGCCGCTGACGGCGGAGAACGGCTTTGCCAGCCAGGCCGACGTACTGATCGAGACGCGCCGTGCTGCCGACCTGCTCGGCGCCACCAAGATGGACCGTCCTGAGGACATCCAGCCCAATGCCGCCAACGGCAAGGTTTACGTCATGCTGACCAACAATTCGAAGCGCAAAGCCGATCAGGTCGACGCCGCCAACCCGCGCGCCGAAAATGCCTTTGGCCACATCATCGAGATCGTTGAGGACGGCGGCGATTTCGCTGCCACCAAGGGCAAGTGGGAGGTGCTCTTGAAATGCGGTGATCCCTCGGTTGCCGCTGTCGGCGCCACCTTCTCGACCGCAACCACGGCCAATGGCTGGTTCGGCATGCCGGACAATTGCGCGGTCGATTCGGCTGGCCGCCTCTGGGTCGCCACCGACGGCCAGGGCCCGAAGGCCACCGGCCGCACCGATGGTCTGTGGGCTGTCGACACGGAAGGGCCGGCGCGGGCGACCTCAAAGCTGTTCTTCCGCGTGCCGATCGGCGCCGAAATGTGTGGTCCCCTGTTTGCGCCGGACGACCAGACCGCCTTCGTTGCCGTCCAGCATCCGGGCGATGGCGGCGAGGACTGGAAGGCTTTCGGCCGTCTGTCCTATTATGAAGATTTGTCGACCCGCTGGCCCGATTTCAAGCCGGACATGCCGGTGCGCCCGGCGGTCGTTGCGATCACCAGGCAAGGCGGCGGCAAGATCGCGGTCTGACACGCAGCAAGGTCTTGCAGTCTCAAGGAAGGATTTCGGCTATACGAAATCCTTCTTTTCCTGATGCGGCATCCAAGCTTCGAGACGCCCAAGCGTTCGTTCCGGTCATCGGGCCCAGGCCTATATCGCCTTCGGCAAGGAAACGTCGATCGATAAGGCTACTTCGCCGGGGCAAGGCCCGTTCGATCAGTTGCGCAGCCGGTAGCCGGTCCTGAAGATCCAGGCGACGATTGCTATGCAGACGAGCAGGAAGACCACGGTCATGCCGAGACTGACGCCGACCGAAACGTCGGACTTGCCGTAGAAACTCCAGCGGAAGCCGCTGACCAGGTAAACCACCGGGTTGAACAGCGTCACCGTGCGCCAAATGCCCGGCAGCATGTTGATCGAATAGAAGCTGCCGCCTAGGAAGGTCAGCGGAGTGATGATCAGCAGCGGTACCAGCTGCAGCTGCTCGAAGCTCTTCGCCCAGATGCCGATGATGAAGCCGAACAGGCTGAAGGTCACTGCCGTCAGCACCAGGAAGGCAAGCATCCAGAACGGATGCTCGATCGTTAGCGGCACGAACAGCGAGGCCGTCGCCAGGATGATCAGGCCAAGCACGATCGACTTTGTCGCCGCACCCCCGACATAGGCGATGACGATCTCCAGATAGGACACAGGCGCCGACAGCAATTCGTAGATCGAGCCGACGAATTTCGGAAAATAGATGGCGAAAGAGGCGTTGGAGATCGATTGCGTCAGCAGCGACAGCATGATCAGCCCCGGTACGATGAAGGCGCCGTAGCTGATGCCGTCGATCTCGGTGATGCGCGAGCCGATGGCCGAGCCGAAGACCACGAAATAGAGCGACGTCGAAATGACCGGCGAAACAATGCTCTGCAGCACAGTGCGAAGGGCGCGCGCCATCTCCACCCGATAGATCGCCCATACCGCATGAAGATTCATGGCCGCGCGCGGGTTCATGCCTGTTTCCTCACCAGATTAACGAAGATCTCCTCGAGCGTGCTGCGTTCCGTGTCGATGTCGCGGAACTGGATGCCGGCCGCCTCGAGCTCGCGGATCAGCGAGGCGACGCCCGGCCGTTCGCTCTGGTTGTCATAAGTATAGGTCAGCTGTCCGCCATCCGGCGAAAGCTCCAGCGCATAGCTCGAAAAAGCGTCGGGAACGGCAGCCAGCGGGCTGCGCAGTTCCAGCACAAGCCGTTTGCGGCCGAGCTTGCGCATCAGCTCGGCCTTGTCCTCGACCAGCACGATCTCGCCGCGGTTGATGACGCCGACGCGGTCGGCCATCGCCTCGGCTTCTTCGATGTAGTGCGTGGTCAGGATGATGGTGACGCCGTCCTCGCGCAGCCGGCGCACCATCGCCCACATGTCCTGGCGCAGCTCGACATCGACGCCTGCCGTCGGTTCGTCGAGGAACAGGATGCGCGGCTCGTGCGACAACGCCTTGGCGATCATCAGCCGGCGCTTCATGCCGCCGGATAGCGTGATTGCCTTGGCGTCCTTCTTGTCCCAGAGCGACAGGTCGCGCAGCACTTTTTCGACGAACGCCTTGTCCGACGGCCTGCCGAACAGGCCGCGGCTGTAATTGACCGTCGCCCAGACGCTCTCGAAGGCGTCGATGGTCAGTTCCTGCGGCACCAGCCCGATCAGACCGCGCGCGGCGCGGTAGTCGCGGTTGATGTCATGGCCGTCGACTGTGACGCTGCCCGACGAGCGGTTGACGATGCCGCAGACGATCGAGATCAGCGTCGTCTTGCCGGCGCCGTTTGGCCCGAGCAGCGCAAAAATCTCGCCGCGCACAATGTCGAGATTGATCTCCTTCAGCGCCTGGAAGCCGGTGGCGTAGGTCTTGGTGACCCCGGAAATCGAAATGATCGGCTGCATGGCTGAAAACGGCTGCTTGAAACAGAGTTGTTGATTTAATCCGCTGAATGTCGGTTCGCAAATCCGGATGTCAATGCCGCTCCTGACAGTTCTGGACATCGAGGTTCGCCGCAATAGGCAACACCTGCCCGGCCGTCCAGCCAAATTCCACGCAAGAGCAGAATAACCGACACTGCGGCGTTCCGCCTCGCGGCGGGACGCCGCTTTGACCGTCAGGTGCATGAAGCCTATCCTTCTACGAACAAGCAGTAGCCGGAGCCGCCATGGACCCGCTCATTCTGTCGCGCATACAGTTCGGCGCGAACATCTCGTTCCACATCCTGTTCCCGGCGATCACCATCGCGCTCGGCTGGGTGCTGCTGTTCTTCAAGCTCCGCTACAACGCGACAAACGATTCCGCCTGGATGCGCGCTTATTTCACCTGGGTTAAGGTGTTCGCGCTGTCCTTTGCCATGGGCGTGGTTTCCGGCGTCACCATGAGTTTTCAGTTCGGCACCAACTGGCCGGGCTATATGAAGACGGTCGGCAACATCGCCGGCCCGCTGCTGGCCTACGAGATCCTGACCGCCTTCTTCCTCGAGGCGGCGTTCCTCGGCATCATGCTGTTCGGCTTCCGCCGCGTCTCGAACCGCATCCACACATTGGCGACGGTGCTGGTGGCGGGCGGCACCACCTTGTCCGCCTTCTGGATCATCGCTCTCAATTCGTGGATGCAGACGCCGGCCGGCTTCGAGATGCGCGATGGTGTGGCGCACGCCACCGACTGGTGGGCCGTTGTCTTCAATCCGTCCATGCCCTACCGGCTCGTCCATATGCTGCTTGCTTCGGGGCTGACCGTCTCGTTCCTGATCGCCGGCCTGTCGGCGCTGCGCTATCTCCACGGCGATCGCTCGGAATCGATGTGGAAGGCCTTGCGCACCGGCGTCTTCACCGCCGCGATCCTGATCCCGATCCAGGTCTTTGCCGGCGACCAGCACGGCCTCAACACGCTGGAACATCAGCCGCAAAAGATCGCAGCCATGGAGGCCAACTGGAACACCGGTCCCAACGTGCCGCTGGTGCTGTTTGCACTTCCCGATGAAGCGGCCAGGGAGAACAGGTTCGAGCTCACCATTCCCGACGGCGCCAGTCTTATCCTCAGGCACAGCGCCGGCGGCGTCGTGCCGGGGCTGAACGATTATGCCGGCAACCATCCTCCGGTGTTTCCGGTGTTCTGGGGCTTTCGCATCATGGTCGGCACCGGCCTGTTGATGCTCGTCGTCTCCTGGTCGGCGGCCTTCTTCCTCAAGCGCCGCCACAGCCTGCCTAGGCCGCTGGCGCTTGTCATGGTGCCGATGGCGCTGTCCGGCTGGCTGGCGACGCTGGCCGGCTGGTACACCACCGAGATCGGCCGACAGCCCTGGCTGGTCACCGGCGTGCTGCGCACCACCGATGCTGTCGGCCCGGTCGCCGGCAGCCATGTCGCGCTGTCGCTCGCGGTCTATCTCACCCTCTACCTGCTCCTGCTGATCGCCTATCTCGGCGTGTTGGTGCATCTGGCATTGAAGGCGGCGAAGGATGGAGACACCTCGCCGCTGCCTGGCGTCATGAACAGGCCGCTGTCGCAGCCGGTTGCGCAACCGGGAGAAACATCATGAGCTTCGACTGGCCGACCCTGCTGCCTCTGATCTTTGCCGGGCTGATGGGCCTCGCCATCCTGATCTACGTTATCCTCGACGGCTTCGATCTCGGCATCGGCATCCTGTTCGCCGCAGCCGAAGATACCGAGCAGGATACGATGATCGCCGCCATTGGCCCGTTCTGGGATGCCAACGAGACCTGGCTGGTGCTGGCGGTCGGCCTGCTGCTGGTCGCCTTCCCGCTGGCGCACGGCACCATTCTGACCGCGCTCTACATTCCGGTTTTCGTGCTGCTGGTCGGCTTGATCCTGCGCGGCGTCGCCTTCGATTTCCGCGCCAAGGTGCCTGCCGGCAGGAAGCACCGCTGGAACCGCATCTTCTTCCTCGGTTCGGTCATCGCGTCTCTGGCGCAAGGTTATATGCTCGGCGTCTATGTGCTCGGCCTCGACGTCGGTCCTGGCGGCATCGCTTTCGGTGCGCTGGTGTCACTTTGCCTTGCCGCCGCCTACGCGGCGATGGGCGCGGCCTGGGTCATCTACAAGACGGAAGGCGACTTGCAGAGGAAGGCGGTGCTGTGGCTGCGCACGGCGTTGGTGCTGACCGCTCTCGGCATGGTCGCCATATCGCTGGCCACGCCCTTTGCCAGCGCGCGCATCTTCGACAAATGGTTCGTCTGGCCGGCCATTCTCTATCTGTCGCCATTGCCGATCCTGTCGGCAGTGCTGTTTCTGTGGCTGTGGCGCCAGACCTTCCATCTGCCGAAGCCCGGCGACCGCCACGCGCTGCTCCCGTTCCTGACATTGGCCGCGATCTTCACGCTCGGCTTTGCCGGCCTCGCCTGGTCGTTCTACCCCTTCGTGGTGCCCGACCGGCTGACCATCTGGCAGGCTGCTTCGGCACCCGAAAGCCTGGCCGTCATCCTGGTCGGCACGGTCGTCGTGCTGCCGGTCATCATCTTCTATTCGTTCTTTGCCTACCGGGTGTTCGCCGGCAAAGCGACGGATCTGACCTATGACTGACCGGCGACCAAATCTGGCAGGTCGATTATCTGCACAATATTTATGCGGCCTGCCGGCCGGGTGGAAGTCAATCGTGATGGCGGCTTCCCAATCCCGCTGGAAAAGCTGCACTTCGCGCTGATTTCGACGATTTGGCACGTCTGTTGCTTTGCCCTGACGACCAATTGGTTTTGTCCAGTCAAAGGGAAAAATGATGAACCGTCGCAATCTGTGCATGCTGGCCCTCGCCGCCGTGGCTGGAATGGCCATAGCTCCGTCTCCGCAGGCGCGGGCCGACGCCTTGAGCGACATCGGGGCGCGCGGAACCATCCGCATCGCCGTTCCGCAGGATTTCCCGCCTTTTGGCAGTGTCGGCGCCGACATGACGCCGCAAGGCTATGACATCGACATGGCCAATCTGATAGGCGAAAAGCTCGCCGCCAAGGTCGAGATCGTCCCGGTCACCAGTGCCAACCGCATTCCCTATCTTCAGACCAACAAGGTCGACCTGGTCATATCCAGCCTCGGCAAGAACCCCGATCGCGAGAAGGTCATCGACTTTTCCGCGGCCTACGCCCCATTCTACAATGGCGTGTTCGCTCCGGCAGACGTCGCGATCGCCAAGGCGGAAGACCTCGCCGGCAAGACCGTCGGCGTCACCCGCGGCGCGATCGAAGATCTCGAGCTGACCAAGGTCGCGCCCGCGAGCGTCGAGATAAAACGCTATGAGGATAACAACGGCACCATTTCCGCTTTCCTTTCCGGCCAGGTCGAGGTCATCGCGACCGGCAATGTCGTAGCCGCCGCGATCATCCAAAAGAACCCGCCCAAACGGCCCGAACTCAAATTCCTGATCAAGAACTCGCCTTGCTATATTGGCATGAACAAGGAGCAGCCGGCGTTGATGGCTAAGATCAACGGCATCATCGCTGCCGCCAGATCCGACGGGACCCTCAACGCGATCTCCGAGAAATGGCTGAAGGTCGACCTGCCGGCGGATCTGTGATCCCCAGCCAATCATGAGCTACCATTTCGATTTCAGCTGGTTGATCGACTATCTGCCGGTACTGCTCAAGGGCATCCGGATCACCGTGCAGCTCATCCTGATCGGCGCTGTGCTGGGCGTGGCGCTCGGCACCGCCTGTGCCTGGGCGCGTGCACTTGGGCCGAAATGGCTGAAGCCGGTTGTCGCGACCTATGTCGAACTGATCCGCAACACGCCCTTCCTCATCCAGCTGTTCTTCATCTTCTTCGGCCTGCCGTCGCTTGGCATCAAGATGTCGGAATTGACCGCCGCCAATCTCGCCATGATCGTCAACCTCGGCGCCTATAGCTGCGAGATCATCCGGGCCGGCATTCAGGCCACGCCACGCGGCCAGTTCGAGGCCGGCGCCAGCCTCGCCATGAGCCCGTTCCAGACCTTCTGGTACGTGGTTCTGGTCCCGGCGCTGCAGCGCATCTGGCCGGCATTGTCATCGCAGGTCGTCATCGTCATGCTGGGTTCGGCCGTCGTTTCGCAGATCGCCGCCGAAGACCTGACCTTCGCCGCCAATTTCATCCAGTCGCGCACCTTCAGAGCCTTCGAAACCTACATCGTCTCGACCTTGATCTACCTGGCCCTCGCGATCCTCCTGCGCCAGCTGCTGGCGGGGCTGGGCTGGATGCTGTTCCCGAGGAAGGCATCGCGATGAGACATGTGCCATGACCCAGTTCACCTTTTGGGACATCCTGCGCAACCTGTTGCTGGCCGCGCGCTGGACCGTCCTGCTGTCGCTGGTCTCCTTCATCGGTGGCGGCATCGTCGGCGCCGCCTTGCTTTTCCTGCGCATCGGCGACAGGCGTGGGGCGCGGCTTCTGTCGCGCGGCTATATCCAGCTGTTCCAGGGCACGCCGCTCTTGATGCAGCTTTTTCTCGCCTTCTTCGGCTTTGGCCTGTTCGGCATCGACGTTCCCGCCTGGCTTGCCGCCTCGGTCGCGTTGATCCTGTGGACCGCCGCCTTCCTCGCCGAAATCTGGCGCGGCTGCGTCGAGAGCATCGCCAAGGGCCAATGGGAGGCGTCCGCCAGCCTCGGCATGGGATATCTCCAGCAGATGCGCTACGTCATCCTGCCGCAGGCGCTGAAAGTGGCGGTGCCGCCGACGGTCGGCTTTTCGGTGCAGGTGGTGAAGGGCACCGCGCTCACCTCCATCATCGGTTTCGTCGAATTGTCGAAGGCCGGCTCGATCGTCACCAACGCCACGTTCCAGCCGTTCACGGTCTATGGCCTGGTTGCGCTCATATATTTTGCCTTGTGCTGGCCGCTGTCGAAATCGAGCCAGCTGCTGGAAAGGAAGTTCAATGTCGCTCATCGCAATCACTGAGGTGAAGAAGCGCTTCGGCGACAATGAGGTGCTGAAGGGGATTTCCGTCGACGTCGCGCCGGGCGAGGTCGTCGCCATTATCGGCAAGAGCGGCTCCGGCAAGTCGACGCTGCTGCGCTGCATCAACGGGCTGGAGACCATCGATGAAGGCTCGATCGTCGTCGCCGGCGCCCAGTTCCTGCCCGACGAGACGCATCTCAAGGCGCTACGTCTGAAGGTCGGCATGATCTTCCAGCAATTCAATCTGTTCCCGCATCTGACGGCTGGCGGCAATGTCATGCTGTCGCAGATGGTGGTGAAGAAGACGCCGAAGAAGGACGCCGAAGCGGTGGCGCGAAAGATGCTCGAGCGCGTCGGCTTGGCCCACAAGTTCGACGCTTTGCCGGACGAACTGTCCGGCGGCCAGCAACAGCGCGTGGCGATCGCCCGAGCGCTCGCCATGCAGCCAATCGCGCTGCTCTGCGACGAGATCACCTCGGCGCTCGATCCCGAACTCGTCGCCGAAGTGCTGGCTGTGGTCAGGGAATTGGCGGCCGAAGGCATGACGCTGGTAATGGTCACCCATGAAATGCGTTTCGCCCGCGACGTCTGCTCGCGCGTCGTCTTCATGCATCAGGGTCGCGTCCACGAGATCGGTGCCCCCGAGGACGTCTTCGCCAATCCGGGGACACCGGAACTCAGGCAGTTCCTGGGTGTGCAATAGGCGGGCATCGCTGCCCGCCCGCATAGAACAAAGACTTAAAGCGCGTCGCATGGATCTCTTCGGACGCGACGTGCTTCATGCTTCAGCCAAAAGCTCAGCTCTTGTTGGCGGCCAGCACCAGCACCGGCCTTTCGCTGTAGAGGTTGGGGAACAGCCGCTTCAGATTCTCGACCTTGGGCAGATCGTTGTAGACGATATAGGGATAGGTCGGGTTGAGCGTCAGAAAGTCCTGGTGATAGTCCTCGGCCGGATAGAAGGTCTTGCCGGTCTCAAGCGTCGTTACGATCGGCTTGGGAAACACCTTGGCCTTGTCGAGCTGGGCGATGTAGCTTTCGGCGATCTTTTTCTGCGCGTCGTTTTCGGCAAAGATCGTCGAGCGGTACTGGGTGCCGCTGTCCGGCCCCTGGAAGTTCAGTTGCGTCGGATTGTGCGCCACCGAGAAATACACCTGCAGCAGCTGGCCATAGGTCACCTTGGAAGGTTCGTAAGTGATCTCGACGGATTCGGCATGGCCCGTCCGGCTGGTGCCGACCATTTCATAGACGGCCGTGTCCTTGTCGCCGCCGGCATAGCCGGAGACGGCGCCGGTGACGCCCTTGACGTGCTGGAACACGCCTTGCACGCCCCAGAAGCAGCCGCCGGCGAAGACCGCCTTCTCGGTGCCGGCGGTGGCCTTCTCGTCCATTGCGGGCGGCGGGATCACCACCGCGTCTTCGGCCGAGACTGCCGGGGTCTGCCAGAACACGGCCGCGGCGGCCGTGAGCATGAGCGCGGCAAGCGCTGCTTTTGCGAAAATCGACGATCGTTGCACGGTTGCGGTCATGTCTGATCTCCCATGATGTGGTGTGGATTATACGACGGATAGGTCCGCCGGGCTCTCACATTGCTGTGCGCATCGTCCCTGCCTATTTGGCCGGAGCCATGGCATCGCAGGCCTTGGTCGCCTCGGCCTTCTTCATGGCGTCCGTCTCGGCGGCTGCCTTGTTCATGCAGTCGGCCTTCATCGGATCTGTCGCCTTCATCGCGGTCGTGGCCATCGCGTCAGCCGCCATGGCGCCGGCCGGCTTCATGGCGCCCGTTGCCGGCTTCATGGCATCTGTTGCCATGGCATTGGCCGGTTTCATCGCATCTTCGGCCCGTGCCGCGCCTCCGGCGAACAGCGCCGTCGAGCAAAGTGCGAAGGCGAGTGCCGCCAGGGTCGGGCGATTGGTCATGGTGGTCTCCTTGGGTTGACTGGGATGTAGGCACGTGGCGCCGCTGCGGCGTTGGGGAAATTCGGAACGGGTTCTAGTTCGTAGCGGCAGCAAGGATCGGCCCGCCGCCCGGCAGCTGTACCAGCACCGCCGTGCTGAGGCCGCTTGCGGCAGCCGGCAGCGGCAGCGCGGTGGCGCCGCCGGTCCAGCTGCCCAGCCTGGTCAGCGAATGCACGACGTTGGCGTGCGGCAGCGTGCGGCCGGTGTTTTCGCCGCGCGCCACCGGCACCTCGATGACGCCCTTGCCGTAACGTACCAGCCAGACATCGGCCTTGCCGCCGGGAACCGGACCGGCGCCGATGCTGACCTTGCCGCCGGCGAGCGACAGCGACGGTCCGTCGGCGTGGCCGCCGCTCGAAATCAGCTGCTCGATCTCGCCCGGCCTGGCACCGACCGCATCGGCCTTGCCGTTGACCACCACTTGCGGCGTGAACGGGCCGGAACGGCCGAGCGACGGTTCATAGCGGACCTGGCGCTGCGTGAATTCTTCTTTGCCGAATGTGTCCTTCCAACCGAGGTAGTCCCAGTAGGTGACGTTGAAGGACAGCGCCAGCACGCCGGGGCGGTCCTTGACCTTGATCAGATTGGCGTTGGCCGGCGGGCAGGACGAGCAGCCCTGGCTGGTGAACAGCTCGACGACGGTCAGCGTCTGGCCGGCGGCGGCGCTGGTTGCCGAAAGCCCGATTGTCAAAAACAAAGTCGCCGAAAACAGAGCCGGGGCGAGCCCGACAAGGGCCGTGCCGCGTTTTGATCCGGTCATCGCCGTTCTCCCGTGCGGTTCCATGTCCACATTTCGCCGCCGGCGCACGGTTCGTTACACCATCACCGCTTCGTGATTGAGGAGGGGCATTGGCGAGAGCCGAGGCGACATCCGATGTCCCCCCTTGTGGGGGAGATGCCAAGTGGTGGCAAAGAGGGCAGGACAGACGGGGCGCCACAGAGCATCAGCCTAGCTGCATTTGCTTCTGGATGCCGAGTGGCGCCAACTCGATGCAAGGATGGGTTGCCGATTTGCAAATTACGAGAGCCCGCGCGCCCCCCTCTGGCCTGCCGGCCATCTCCCCCACAAGGGGCCCCCAAGGGGGAGATCGGCAGCTCGCCCCTTATTGCGTAAGCACTGTCTCCGAGGCCCGCTGGTTGAAGGCGCACCTGCCCATCACGCTGTAGTAGAAGTCGGCGTTCGTAACGTCTGGCAGTGGAGGATTGTTGCCGCCGTCTTCCCATGCCTGGTCGCTGGTCTCGCCGCAAGGCACAGCAGAGAAGATGTCGACGATCGTATTGCTCTTAACCTCGACGGGAAGGTATTTGGAAGGGTCTAGGGCCTTTTGTGCCGCGGTCGCATACCCGGCGCCGAGGTAGAGCCGCAAAGGAGCCTTTCTCGGATTTGAGAAAATGGGTTGCGGATAGCATTTCCTGGTTCCCCCCCGGGGGCATGACGTGCCGTGAGCTACCACGCCGGGCGCAAACTATGCTCCAATCCGGTGGATCAAAGTTTAACGATCTTGCGCGGCCACTCTGGCGCCGCATCGACATTTGGCGCGAACCCGCCAACCACCGCCGCTTGCCCCCTTTACCCGCCCCTGCTAAAGCGCGCCGCATGACCACGCCGATCAAAAACATCCGCAACTTCTCCATCGTTGCCCATATCGACCATGGCAAATCGACGCTTGCCGACCGGCTGATCCAGTCGACCGGCGGGCTGGAAGCACGGGATATGAAGGAACAAGTCCTCGATAGCATGGACATCGAGCGCGAGCGCGGCATCACCATCAAGGCGCAGACGGTGCGGCTGAAGTACCGCGCCAACAATGGGCAGGACTATATCCTCAACCTGATCGACACGCCCGGCCATGTCGACTTCGCCTATGAAGTGTCGCGCTCGCTGGCCGCCTGCGAGGGTTCGCTGCTGGTCGTCGATGCCTCGCAAGGCGTCGAGGCGCAGACGCTGGCCAATGTCTACCAGGCGATCGACAACAACCACGAGATCGTCGTGGTGCTGAACAAGGTCGACCTGCCCGCCGCCGAGCCCGAGCGCATCCGCGAGCAGGTTGAGGAGGTGATCGGCATCGACGCCTCCAACGCCGTGCTGATCTCGGCCAAGACCGGGCTCGGCATTCCCGATGTGCTGGAAGCGATCGTCAACGATCTGCCGCCGCCGCGCGAGGGCGACATCACGGCCCCATTGAAGGCGATGCTGGTCGATAGCTGGTACGACGCCTATCTCGGCGTCATCGTGCTGGTGCGCATCATCGACGGCGTGCTGAAGAAGGGCCAGACCATCCGCATGATGGGCACCGGCGCCAGATACCTGGTCGAGCGCACCGGCGTCTTCACGCCCGCCCGCATCAATGTCGACGAGCTCGGCCCCGGCGAGTTCGGCTTCTTCACCGGCTCGATCAAGGAAGTCGCCGACACCCGCGTCGGCGACACCATCACCGAGGACAAGCGTCCGACGGCACAGGCCCTGCCCGGCTTCAAGCCGGCGCAGCCGGTGGTGTTCTGCGGCCTGTTTCCGGTCGACGCCGCCGATTTCGAGGATTTGCGCGCCGCCGTCGGCAAGCTGCGCCTCAACGACGCGTCCTTCTCCTTCGAAATGGAAACCAGTGCGGCGCTCGGCTTCGGCTATCGCTGCGGCTTCCTCGGCCTGTTGCATCTCGAAATCATCCAGGAGCGGCTGGAGCGCGAGTTCAACCTCGACCTCATCGCCACCGCGCCGAGCGTCGTCTACCGCCTGCTGTTGAACGACGGCACGGTCAAGGAACTGCACAACCCGGCCGACATGCCGGACGTGGTCAAGATCTCGGCCATCGAGGAGCCATGGATCCGCGCCACCATCCTCACCCCCGACGACTATCTCGGCGGCATCCTGAAACTTTGCCAGGACCGGCGCGGCATCCAGGCCGACCTGTCCTATGTCGGCAAGCGCGCCATGCTGATCTACGATTTGCCGCTCAACGAGGTCGTCTTCGACTTCTACGACCGGCTGAAGTCGATCTCCAAGGGCTATGCCTCCTTCGACTATCATCTGACCGACTACAAGGAAGGCGACTTGGTCAAGATGTCGATCCTGGTCAATGAGGAGCCGGTCGACGCGCTGTCGATGCTGGTCCACCGCACGGCGGCGGAAAAGCGCGGCCGCCAGATGTGCGAGAAGCTGAAGGAGCTGATCCCGCACCATCTGTTCAAGATCCCGATCCAGGCGGCGATCGGCGGCAAGGTCATCGCCCGCGAGACGATCTCGGCGCTGCGCAAGGACGTCACCGCCAAATGCTACGGCGGCGACGTCTCGCGCAAGCGCAAGCTGCTCGACAAGCAGAAAGAGGGCAAGAAGCGGATGCGGCAGTTTGGGAAGGTGGATATTCCCCAGGAGGCGTTTATCCAGGCGCTGAAGATGGGGGATTGAGCCTATGCTAAACTGGGATTGCTGCTAATACCCAGCCAGTTTCAAATTTGTTCAGTCGACCGTCTCCAGTTTGCGCCGCATCGCGTATACGCTTTGAGAGCCTTGCGACCGTGTCATCCAATAGATAAAATCGCTCGGAAATTTGAATAGGAACCCCTTGTTCATCCAAATTCTTCAGAACCTCTGGCCGAAACCATCTCGGCATCTCTGCAGTAAATAGCCCATAGCTTGTACTCGCATCCTTGCGCCGCGCGAACATCTCGACGACAGCAAAAAGCTGCGGCAGACCGTATTCGCAGGAGCGAAGAAATTTAAAAATATTGTCTTGATTGCTGTCCTGGCCTTTATAGTTACTCGTATACCAAAGGAAGAATCCCCGAATCGTCCTATTCTTTCTGAGTTCATATAGGTAAAATGTAAGCTGTTTGTGCGTGAACACGCCAAAGCTCGATGCCTGTCGGGCCTTACAAATAATCTCACAAATTGCGCCAATCTGATAGTAGTCTGGATAGCCGTGCCAGAAGATATTAGCCCCATCCCGAGCCGCAGCGTCGACGTATTGCCGCAGGGCAATAGCTGATCTAGTCCGACTACGGAAGCGATCCGAAGTTCTTCAGGTGTAAGATCTAGTCGCTCGGCAATATCGTCTAGCCGATCGGTCAGCCGCGGAGACAAATCTTCGTCCGAAATGTGAACCACGAGTTCATCTGGCGCCTCATCCAAATCTCCAAAAAGAGGTGGTTCGACCTCAACATCTTCGCGAGACGGTGGAGAATTGAATAGAAACACAGAGCCGACATAGTGCTGTCCCAAACGTCCCGCACGGCCACGAATATTAGAAAAAGTAAAAAAATCGTAATCTTCCCTATTTATTGCTTTGTCATATATAAGAACAGATTTCGCAGCGGTATTGACCCCTTCGATGAGAGTCGACGTGCAAATGAGTATCGGAAGCTCCCCGTTGTTGAACATTCGTACAAACTGCGATGCAAGGGCTCTTGGTATGCGACCATGGTGAACACCGATTCCTGCCTCGATCGAGCGACTCAATGCCCAGCCCATGCCAAAATTCTCATCGAACCAGGTCGAAATCTCGCTGCCGTCACCGACCGCCTGTCCATGTTCTGCTAACTGTCCAGCTAGCGAGTTTGCTCTATCTGGCGACGAAACAAAGATCAGTGCGGGCCAATTTCGTTCTTCGAAGGCCTCTTTAGCGAGGCGATCCTCTTTGTCGTCGACCTTGGCCAAATCAAAGGTGTCAACCGCGACGGTGGAAAAACGAGTTTTGAGAAACTCGAACCGCCAGCGACTATCTGTAGAGAACCGGACACCTTCGATATTGGGACCTAGGAAAAAGAATTGATTCGCGCGGCGTAGAAGCTGATAGACAGCTGCATTTAGGGTCATGCTGCGATCATCTTGGCGGTTTGGATCGAGCTTGTAAAATTCGTCGACTATCGCGCGTCTAAGCGCCCCAGGTCCTTCCTGTTGATTAACCTCTCCTGCGTTCCCAAGAAAATGACATTACCTGCCGGTGCCACCTCCGAATGGTACATGACTATGGGGTACCGCTCCGAAAATCTGCTGACTAGGCGCCGCCGAAATTCGTCAAGCAAGGCGATTGTTGGAAGAACAATTGCGAGTCGTTCATATCTGCCGGAGGCGATAAGCGCGTCGATAAGTAAGCTCTTCCCAAAGCTCGTAGGCGCGCTCAGGATGAGATTTTTTCCAGAGAGCAACGTGTTTAGTGCAGCGACCTGCTCACGATGAAGTGTGATCCCGCCGAGTGCAGGAACGGTTACCGACTCTGCTATGATTTCATCTCGTACGTCGGCAGTCTCGGTATCGATGTAGTTCCATAGGCCTGCCGATCGAGCGAGCGTGCCAAAAATCTCGCGGTACGAAAACAGCTCCTTTCTCTCTAGTATGAGCTTAGCCAAGCGGGGAACCGATCCAGTGACGTCGGGATCGTCAATTTCACGTTACTGTATTGCGCCAGCGATCTCCCGAATTAGAGAGAAAACGCGGCTCTTCAGGGCATCGCCCGCTAAAAACTGCAGTTCCTCCCAACCTTGCTGTGTTATCATGGCTGCAAGCCTTTCAATCTTCTATCAAATTCGTCTAGCAAAGCGTCCTTGTTTAGTAGAGGTATGTAAATAAGCACGATCTTAATCGTACGAGGTAAGTCCGAAATGGCTACTTTGGTGCCCAACTTATCGAGTTCGATGGAAATGGAAGATCGATAGGTATCGGTTAACTCCGTTGCAATCGACAGGGCGTCGCTATTCGACGCAATACCAATAACAAAAACCGAAGACCGGAGGAAGCGATCAAGACTAGTTTGAGATTTGAAAAGGTGAATGATTTCGTCGTAGTGAGGCGTGCTTCGAGAAATTTGAGGACCAAGCAGAAGTTTTTCGTTCGTCAGAAATCCCTGTTTTATGTGAGCTCCGACCGAAGATATTGCATCCGAAATGGCGTCCGACGAATTCGTATAAAGCTTAGATTCACCTAGCCACAGCTCCAGGTCAGCACCGATGGGAAATCTGGCATGAACCATATCGAAGGACTTAACTACGTCGTTCGACGCGTTCTTATAAAAGACGCGAGGGGCAATCGGTATTGTATCGAAATAGTCGCGACAAACCGCGTGGAGAGCGATCTCTCCAGCTTCGCCGCGTTTTTGGTATTTCTCGCTGGTATATACGCGCGCTGCTGCTTGCTGCAGTTTTACATATATATTACCGTGACTTACATCAAGCTCACTCTCGGCCAACGCGTAATCGGGAAGCCATTCAATCAGGTGATTGACAAACGGCTTGCACCTCCAAGCCTGGAGTTCAAATCCCGCACAGCATGCGCTACGAGGAGGAGTCTGGATGTCGTCAAAGACAATCCTCTCCAGGAAGCGCTCTGGCTTGATATTATAGATGTTCACGCAACGCATCCCCCCAGATGGCCAGCGAATCGGCGCTCTAGGGTATAGCGTGTTAGACGCAATGTTTAGCACGAAAAGGTGTTCTGCACTTTTGCGGTGCTCGGCTGATTGGCAGGGACCTCAACGATAGGCTCTGCCTCCTGACAGCATGGTGTCAGGGCTAAAATAATCGCGACGAGTTGTAGCTGGCTGTACTTAGAGGGATCGGCTTGACCGCTAGCCAACCGCAGTCGTGCGCGACATTCAGACTGGCGTTGTTGTGCCTCAGCATCCGCCTACGCACGGAACCAGGGCTTAGTAGCCGGCCCGATAAATTCCTCACCCTTTTGGAACGCCTCACCCTCGAGTATCCTTAGGCGGCCTGAGGAGACATGAAATGCGCGCTACGCTGGACATCGTCGCCGCGATCGGCCTCGCCATCGGCGGCGCCTTGGGCCTCGCTGGCACCTTCGTCTCGAGCGCGCAACTCCGCGAGACACTCTGGACGATCGACGGCGTGGCGCTTGTGGTGGCGACCGCGCTGCTGACGGTGAAATATCAGCGGCAGGGCAATGACTGGGTGGCGGCCGGGTTTCTGACCTTCCTTGCCGGCGAGAGCCTGCTGCTCGCCGGCAATGCGGCGGGGCTTGAGGGCAGCGTGCCCTCCTATGTCGGCGGTATCTCGCTCTGGGCGGCGGCGCTGGTCATGGTCAGCGCGCCGAAAACCTTCGCCCTGTGGATGCGGCTCACCGCTGTCGTGGCGGCACTGCTGTTTGTCGTCTCGGCGGGCCTGATCCTGTGGGGTGCGCCTTTGCTGCCGACCTCGGCGCCGCTGCCCGCTGCCGGATATCCCTTCCTGGTGCTCACATTCATCGGCTGGATCTGGACGCTGCTGAAGCCTGATCGTTGAGCCCGGTCGGACCGCCCCCTCTCCGGGCGCGGGGCCGCCCCCCCCCCCCCCCCCCGCGGGGGGGGGGGGGGCCCCCGGGGGGGGGGGGGGGGCCGCGGCCCCCCAGAGGGCCAGCGCCCGGCCAACCCCCCCCCGCCCGCCCC